>NZ_CP092712.1:1650477-1980572 GCF_023983475.1 Aliivibrio fischeri ATCC 7744 = JCM 18803 = DSM 507 | reverse complement strand
AAAAGCGGAAGTACGATTAGGTGGTGTGATTGCTCGCCTTGATAACTTGTCGGATCAAACTCGAATTGAAATTGTAAACCTTCCAATTTCTTCTGTTGGAAAGCCAGATATTTCCGAAGAACCTAATGGTCGTTTTGTTGTGTATGTAAATGGATTTATTGATCCTGTTACTTACGCTAAAGGGCGATTAATTACGGTGATTGGTCAGGCTGATGGTATTGAGCAGGCCAACGTAGGTGAATTTGTTTATCCTTTTCCTGTAATTCAAGCATCGGCTATTCATCTATGGCAAATACAAGAGTATGTAGTGACTAATGATTTGGATATGAGCTATATGCCATGCGCTGGTGCTCGTTGTTTTCATCAAAGAAGTCACCTTGAAACCCGTCGTGGCAAAGTGGTACAGGAAGTGAAGTAAACGCTGATGTCATTGTTTCATGAAAGATCACTGCCTCTTTACCATGGTGAAATAGCTTTACTTGAAGTTAAACCTGAACAGGTCGATCAAACGATTCTGTTTTTACATGGTTGGCAAGATAATGCGGCGACGTTTCTTACCACAATGGAATCGTACGCAAAGACGAATCCAACCCACCATTTGATTGCGTTTGACTGGTTTGGGCATGGATTGTCCTCTCATAAAGGTGGGGATAATTTTTATCACTTTTTTGATTATATTGATGATCTTCACCAAGTTATCCTACATTTAAATCAACAATCCGTTATTTTGGTTGGACACTCTTTAGGTGGCTTAATTGCTAGTGCTTATTGTGCTGCTTTCCCAGAGAAAGTATCAGCTCTAATGATGATAGAAGCACTAGGCCCTTTGAGTGAAGATGAAGACCAAATAACAGATAGATTGCGTCAAGGGATATTGAGTCGTCAGCGTTACCGAAATAAACCGCAGAGAACGTTAAAAGATGCTCAATCGGCTTTAGAATTAAGAGCTAAAGTTAATCAGTTACCTCAATCTCTTATTGAGCCGATGGTTTTACGTTCATTAAGAGTAGAATCTGAATATGTTCAATGGACCACAGATGCGAAAGTAAAGTGTGATTCTTTATATCGAATGTCGGAAACTCACGCTTTAGCATTGTTGGATAAAATTGAATGCCCAGTGTTTGCAGTAGTTGGGCAGAATGGCTATGGTCATTTAAAACAGAAAGAACACAGATATAAATTTATTGCGGATTTTACCTGTTATCACATTAAAGGTGGTCACCATTGTCATTTGGAAAACCCAAATTTAATAAGTGAGCACTTAACCACATTAATTAACACTATTACTACATAAATACTTCACATCTTTAAAAAAAGCCCTCATTCTTGTTTAAAAAAACATCGAATGAATAATTGTGAATAAAAATAGTTGACTAAAATTGTAGAGTAAATAGTCTACACCACAAAAGTGATAGTGATCACTGTCATAGAGTTATTGTCGTACTAGCAATAAGTCACATATAAGAATAGGAGAAAAGCGTGGATAAAGTTTGGCTTTCACGTTACCCAAAAGACGTACCAGCAGAAATTAACCCAGATGAATACACCTCATTAGTGGATATGTTTGAAAAATCGGTTCACAAGTATGCCGATCAACCAGCATTCATTAATATGGGTTCAGTAATGACATTCCGTAAGCTAGAAGAGCGTAGCCGTGCTTTTGCAGCTTACTTACAAAATGAACTGAAGCTTAAAAAAGGTGATCGTGTTGCGTTAATGATGCCAAACTTACTGCAATACCCAATTGCATTATTTGGTGTACTTCGTGCAGGTATGGTTGCGGTGAACGTTAACCCACTTTACACACCACGTGAATTAGAGCATCAACTGAATGATTCAGGCGCTGCTGCTATTGTTATCGTTTCAAACTTCGCTAGCACCCTAGAAGAAGTGGTTGATAACACTCCTGTTAAACACGTTATTTTAACGAATTTAGGTGAGCAACTTCCTCGTGCAAAAGGAACGATTGTTAACTTCGTTGTTAAGTACGTGAAGAAGATGGTACCAAAATACGATCTTCCACATGCTACATCTATGCGTAATGCACTGCGTAAAGGTCGTAGAATGCAGTACATTAAGCCATTTATTGAAAGTGAAGACTTAGCCTTCCTACAATACACTGGCGGTACTACAGGCGTTGCAAAAGGCGCAATGCTAACTCACCGCAATATGATCGCAAACGTAATGCAAGCAAAAGGCGCTTATGGCCCTGTATTGACAGAAGGCCGTGAACTGATTGTTACTGCACTTCCTCTTTACCATGTATTTGCGTTAACGGTTAACTGTTTACTGTTTATTGAAATGGGTGGCCGTAACCTGCTTATCACTAACCCTCGTGATATCCCAGGTTTCATTAAAGAGCTTCAAAAATACCCATTTACGGCGATTACTGGCGTAAATACGCTGTTTAACGCATTAGTAAATAATGAAGATTTCCATGAGTTAGATTTTAGTAATTTACGTCTGGCTGTTGGTGGTGGTATGGCTGTGCAACGTGCTGTTGCAGAAAAATGGCAGCAACATACAGGTTGTTACTTATTAGAAGGCTACGGTTTAACTGAGTGTTCACCACTGGTAGCGGCATACCCACATGATTTAACGTCATACAATGGTTCAATTGGTTTACCTGTCCCATCAACAGAAGTTCGTATGATTGATGATGAAGGTAACGTACTAACTAACGATCAAGTTGGTGAGCTTCAAGTGCGTGGACCACAAGTAATGAAAGGTTACTGGAACCGTGCAGAAGCAACAAAAGATATGATTTGTGAAGACGGTTGGGTGAGTACGGGTGATATCGTTAAATTTGACGATGAAGGTTTCTTACATATCGTTGATCGTAAAAAAGACATGATTCTAGTATCTGGCTTTAACGTTTATCCAAATGAAATTGAAGATGTTGTAGCGCTTCATGGCAAAGTACTAGAAGTGGCGGCTGTTGGTAAACCGCATCCAACGTCAGGTGAAGTGGTTCGTATTTGTGTAGTTAAGCGCGATCCTAGCCTGACTAAAGATGAGTTAGTTGCACACTGTCGTAAACACCTTACAGGTTACAAAATTCCTCGTATTGTTGAGTTCAGAGATGATCTGCCAAAAACAAACGTAGGTAAGATTTTGCGTCGTGAACTGCGTGATGAATATAAAGCAGAAGAAAACGCATAATTTAGGTACAATATAAAAATACGATAATGCCAGCCTAATCGCTGGCATTATTTTTATTTATAGAGACAAGATAGCTTAGTTTTACTGAGATTAAGCTATCTTGCCTTGGCATCTATTAAGGAAATACTGTGGAATTTGAAATTGTTACCCAGAGCCAGCGTTTAGCTGAGATCTGTCAGCAGGCAAGCACTAAACCATTTTTAATGTTGGATACCGAGTTTGTAAGAACACGAACGTTATATGCACGTTTAGGTTTAATTCAAATGTTTGATGGTGAGACATTAGCGCTTGTTGATCCGGTTGAGATTGATGATTTAACGCCTCTTTGGGATTTATTAAAAAACGAATCAGTGACAAAAGTACTTCATGCATGTGGTGAAGATTTAGAGGTATTCCAACATTACGCTGGTTGTATGCCAACGCCGATGATTGATACACAAATCATGGCGGCATTTTTAGGTTATGGACTTTCTACGGGATTCGCTAAGCTAGTTTCTGACTACCTAGGCATTGAATTAGATAAAGGCGAAGCAAGAACGGATTGGATGGCACGTCCATTATCCGATAAGCAACTTCACTATGCAGCGGCAGATGTGCATTATTTATTGCCATTATTTGAAAAGCTTCAAGCTGAGTTATCTCAAACTCAATGGGAAGATGCAGCTTATCAGGAATCAACACTTGCAGTTAAAAAACGTGAAAAGCAACCTGATGCAGAGAAGGCCTATTTAGATATTAAAAATGCGTGGCAGCTTAATCCTAAACAGTTAGCTATTTTAAAAATGGCTGCAAAGTGGCGTTTAGAAGAAGCAAGAAAGCGTGATTTAGCGGTTAACTTTGTTGTAAAAGAGCTGAGTCTTTGGAAACTGGCTCGCTTTGGACTTCGTAGTAAAGAGCAAATGCTTAAAGAAGAGTTTGATCCAAGAGAAGTCCAACGTCATGGTGGTAAATTATTACGTTTTACTTATTTAGCCGATGATTTAAATCCAAACGAATACCCAGAGCAAGTAACACGATTAATGGATTACCCTGGCTATAAGCAAATCTTTAAATTATTAAAAGATGAAGTGAAAATCGCTTCGGATAAGTCAGGTTTAATGCCTGAGTTTTTAGCATCGAAAAAACAGTTAAATCAATTATTATCTTGGAAATGGAAAAAGAACGCAGCACCAGAGCTAAAACCTGATGTATTAAAAGGGTGGCGTGGTGAACTATTAGAAGCGCGTTTTATGTCTGTGATAGAGAAATAACAGTCTAAAAATAAAAAAGGTGACTCATTAGTCACCTTTTTAATGCGCGCTTAAAACTGTATTTTCAGTTTAATGATCGTCTTCGTCAGGAAGAGTGACATTCAATTCTAAAACAGATAAATCTTCTTCTTTTTGTTCTAAAGAAACAGTAACCATATCAGGATTTACTTCAACATATTTGCTGATCACTTTAAGAATATCTTCTTTAAGTTGAGGCAAGTACGATGGTGCAGGGCCGCCATTTCGACGTTCTGCAACAATAATCTGTAGCCTTTCCTTAGCTATGTTAGCAGTGGCTTTTTTCTGTGGTCTAAAAAACTCAAGCAATGCCATGCTTAACCTCCAAATAGTCGTTTAAAGATGCCTTTTTTCTCTTCTTCTAAGAAACGGAATGATACTTCTTTACCTAATAAGCGATCGACAGCATCTTGATATGCTGCACCAGCGTTAGACTCTTCATCAAAAATTACAGGAACACCTTTGTTTGATGCATTTAGTACTGATTGACTCTCTGGAATTACACCTAAAAGTGGAATGTTTAAAATTTCTTCAACATCACCCACACTTAACATCTCGCCTTGGTTCACTCGAGCAGGGCAGTAGCGTGTTAGTAGTAGATGTTGTTTTACAGGTTCTAATGAGTCTTCAGCTCGGCGTGATTTAGAATCTAAAATGCCAAGGATACGGTCAGAGTCACGAACTGAAGAAACTTCAGGGTTGGTGGTAATAATCGCTTCATCTGCAAAGTACAGTGCCATTAAAGCACCCGCTTCGATACCCGCTGGAGAATCACAAATAATGAAATCAAAGTTCATTTCGATCAGTTCATCAAGAACGCGACGAACACCGTCTTTGGTTAATGCATCTTTATCACGAGTTTGAGAAGCTGGTAGGATAAATAGATTACCTACACGCTTATCTTTAATTAACGCTTGGTTTAGAGTTGCCTCGCCGTTAATCACGTTTACAAAATCGTAAACAACACGACGCTCACAACCCATAATTAGGTCAAGGTTACGTAAACCAATATCAAAATCGATTACCGCAGTTTTTTTGCCAGCCAATGCAAGACCCGATGCAATTGCAGAGCTAGAAGTAGTCTTACCTACGCCACCTTTGCCTGAAGTCACAACGACAATACGTGCCATTTTTATTATTCCTTTTTCTATTGTGCTATAACGTTAGGGTATCGATCTGAATACGGTCTTCAACCATAGTGATCATGACATTTTGATGCCAATACTCTTTGTCAATTTGATCGCTTAGCCAATAATTACCTGCGATGGAAATTAGCTCAGCTTGTAAGTTTTTACAGAAGACTTTTGCTTCTGCTTGGCCACTTGCACCAGCAATTGCTCTGCCGCGTAATGTGCCATGAATATGTATACTGCCATCTGCTATCACTTCAGCACCTGGACTTACGTGATTTAAGATCACAAGATCCGCATCTTTTGCATATATTTGTTGGCCTGAACGAATTGGTGTTTTTATCACTTTCGTTGGTTGCATATTTGCTTTTTGCGTTACTTGTTGAGGTGTAAAAGATGTCATTACTGCAAAGCCAGCAGCAGTTGCTTGAGCTTGCTTTTCTTTATCTTTACAACCTGTAATTCCAACAGGAATCATGCCGGTACGTTCGACACCAGATTTTAGCTCAACAAAGTTAATTTCATTCGATACATTTTCAATGTTAACGACAACAGGAGCTGAAGCAAAAAAAGAAGGCGCTTGTGCCACTTTTTGCTCAAGCATATTTAATGCTAAGGCAACGTCATCATTAGGCAAATGTAATACTGAAAGGGTGAAATTACTGCCCTTTAAATCGGCTGTTTTTGTCATACTATTCTGTATCTTGATAATTTTAATACCACAAATCTGATACCATGTTATAGTCACTTCGACTGTACAGCAAGTTATCTTATTGTCAGAAGTCTACTTTTTAGCAAGCCTCTCACCAAATAGACATTAATCATTTGAAATAAGTTGAGAGCAAGATCAATCCTTTCAAAAAATAGGTTATAAAATGTTCTGTTCTATTTATAAAAGCACGAAAAAACAAGGTGCTTATCTTTATATTGAGAAAAAAGATGATTTTGCCCCTGTACCGCAAGAACTTATGTCGATGTTCGGTACTCCAACCATGGTAATGGTGGTAAATTTAGAAGGCAGAAAACTGGCTTCAGTTGATGTAGAAAAAGTAAAAACAGCAATAAAAGAAAATGGATTCTTTTTGCAGTTACCGCCACCACCAGAAAATCTGCTTGAAAAATACAAAAAAGATAAAGCAGCAAGAGAAGAGAATTAATTTTATGAAGAGAAAATTACTGCTAGGGATAGTCAGTTTATTTTTGGCAACATCAGCATCAGCAACACCTGAGGGTGACTTTCAAGATTACATTGTAGGGTTGAAAAATGAAGCTCGGGAAATTGGGATTTCAGAACCGATTTTAGAACGTGCATTTAAAAACGTTGCATTTAAAGAGAAAGCCGTAAAATCAGATCGTAATCAACCAGAGAAGAAATTGACTCTGGATGAGTATATTCCAAGAGCTGTTCCAAAATGGAAAATTAAGCAAGCGAATGATTTATATAAAAAGCACTACAAAGAGTTAAATCGAATTGGTGAAGAGTATGGCGTTCAACCACGATTTATTGTCGCGTTATGGGGTGTTGAAAGTAACTTTGGTAAATTAACGGGTGGTTATAACGTTATTGAAGCATTAACGACGTTGGCTTATGACGGCCGTCGTGAAGCGTTCTTCAAAAAGCAAACCATGGCAGCATTGACCATTTTACAGCAAGGTCACATTACACCTGAAAACATGAAAGGCTCATGGGCTGGTGCAATGGGTCAATGCCAATTTATGCCAACATCATTTTTATCTTATGCTGTTGATGGAAATGGTGATGGAAAAAAAGACATTTGGAATACACATGCCGATGTATTTGCTTCTGCCGCTAATTACTTAAAACAAGTGGGTTGGGACGATACTTATACATGGGGACGTCAAGTGCAATTGCCAGACTCTTTAGATGCTGAAAGTTTGAAAGGTTTATCGGAAGAAAAAGGTAAATCATTGGCACAATGGCAAGAGTTAGGTGTTCGTCGTTTAACCGGTAAAGCATTACCTGATGCAGATATTAAAGCATGGTTAGTTCAACCTGATGATAAAGATGGTCGAGCATACCTTGTATACAATAACTACCAAGTATTAATGGATTGGAACCGTTCGCATTATTTTGCGTTAGCGGTAAGTCACTTGGCTGATTCGATTAAGTAACCGAGCAGGGTTCAAATCGCTTCGCTCAAAGGATTCAGGGGTGTTTGTTGTGAGTTTATTGCTTACAACTAGTCCCCTGAGACCTGAAAGAGAGCTGGCGACCGACCTAGTCCCAGCTCTTACTTTCTCTTAAATATCCAACGGTTTTCCTTTCAACAACCTTCTTACCCATAATCTTCCTGGATGCAATCCCTCAAGTACTGAATTGGGTAGTGGAATTGGGTCACCCATAATTTGTGATGCTAAAGTTTCTGCTAATAATGGGGCAGAGCTCAATCCTCTTGAACCGAGTGTTAGCATGCAGAACAAACCATCATAAACAGGGATATCTTTCGCTTCACGTAACCAGTGGCGTTTCTTATAGATGTTTTTGTATTCTTCTTGCATATCTTCAAAACGTACCACGTTTCCGATAAATGGTAGGTGATCACGACTAGCACATCGAATGCCTACACGAGCTTGGTTATCGCTAGTATCAACGTCGTTTGGCCATACCTCGTTTGGAATACATTTTCGTAATCTCTCGCCATTTTCGATTTGATCTGACTCTTTAAATGCAAGATCTAAATCACGACGATCATAACTAGCACCAATACAATGAGTTTGATGCTTGCTATTTTCAGGTGTTAAGTAACCGTCATAACATAATACGGTTTTCAGATTTTTTAGTGATTCTGTCGTTGGAATATGACTGACTTGTCCACGAACAGGCGTTGCTGGAATGTCTTTAGTTTGCTCAAAATCAGTAAATCTGTGCCCATTTGCAACCACAACGGCTTGATGTTGGTAAGCATTGCTATCTGATGACAGAATCCATTGTTGTTCTTCGTTCTGTGTTAAGGCGGTTATTTCTGAATCACAATGTAGAGTGAACAGTGGATTATTTGATAAATGTTCAAATAATCCACGAGTTAATTGTTTTGGACATAACCAGCCACCTAATGGGTAGTGGACGCTTTCCATATTAATCGGTAAGCCAACCATTTGATTGGTTTTATCAATATCAAAAGAAGAAACAAGTTCATTAGGGAAATTTCCCTCAAGCATTTTATTTAGCTTATTGGCGGATTTTTCATCCCATTTTAACTGGGTAACACCACACCAATCATGATCAAATTCTACGTGTTTGGCTGCTTGGTCGATGAATTGACGAGCAAAAATAAATCCTGGAGCAAAAAAACGAGAAAGGGAATTGAATTTCTCATTGAGCAATGGATATACGGCACCTTGTTTGTTACCTGATGCCCCTTGTGCTGATTTCTCATCTTTGCAGTAAACACTCACTTTTACGCCACGTTTAATTAAGGTTGTCGCTAATGCAGCACTAGCAACGCCTCCCCCGATAATAGCAACGTCAGTGATGTTTTCTTTGGTTGAGCGGGCATACCATACTTCGTGGTTTGCTTTGGTTGTACGCTCCGTTAATGTGCCTGCAATCATTTCGCGTTTATGCCCAAAGCCTTTGACTTTCTTCATATCAAAGCCAGCTTCAATTAGACCTCTACGAACAAATCCCGCTGCAGTAAACGTTGCACAGGTGCAGTCTTTTTTAGCTAGGCTTGCCATGTTATTAAACAGAGTTTGATTCCACATCTCAGGGTTTTTGCTTGGTGCAAAACCATCGAGGAACCATGCATCAATTAACCCTTTGTCGTCCATCCAGATCTGAGGCATACAATCTTTTATGTCACCAAACCAGAGATCAAGTGTTATCATGCCATCTTCTAGTACTAAACGATGGCAATCAGGTACGGCAGCTGGATAGTGTTCTTGTAATTGTTCAGCAAATTGAGCCAATTCTGGCCACGCTTGATGAGCTTTAATTAAATCAGATTTAGTAACTGGGAATTTTTCAAAGCTAACAAAGTGAAGCTCTTTTAAAGGAGCATCAGGATATTGTGAGCGGAACTCTTTGAACCATTGCCATACAGCAAGAAAGTTTAATCCAGTCCCAAATCCTGTTTCACCAATCACAAAACGACGCTGGTCATATTCTTGCCATCTTTGTGGAAGATGATTTTGTTGTAAGAAAACATAACGTGTTTCTTCTAACCCATTATCGTTAGAAAAATACACGTCATCAAAATCATTTGAGACGGGTGTTCCAGACTCATTCCATTCAAGGACTGCATTAGTGATGCTGTTTTGTGGTAAAATGTGGTTTTGTGACATAAATTTGTACCATTAAAGATAATCTACGTCGGATTTTAACGACTTATAGGAAAGCTGACCACTTTGTTGTGCTATCTTCGCTATTATCTACCAAGATTTATGACTTATTAGGAAAGAATCATGAAAAGAGCCGTAATTACAGGCATGGGCATTGTTTCAAGTATCGGTAACAATGCAGAAGAAGTATTAGAGTCTCTGAAAGCAGGTAAATCAGGCATTAACTTCTCTGAGCAGTTTGCTGAAAAAGGTCTGCGCAGTAATGTTTGGGGCGATTTGAAAATGAACCCTGCTGATCACATTGATCGCAAAAAAATGCGTTTCATGGGTGATGCGGCTGCATTTGCTTACATCTCAATGGAGCAAGCAGTAGCGGATTCTGGCTTAACAGAAGATCAAGTTTCAAATGAACGTACAGGTATTGTTGCGGGTTCTGGTGGTGCATCATCACTAAACCAAGTAAATGCAGTTGATATCTTGCGTGAGAAAGGCGTTAAGCGTGTTGGTCCTTATATGGTTCCACGTACAATGGCGTCAACGGTTTCTGCATGTCTTGCAACACCGTTTAAAATTAAAGGCGTGAACTACTCAATGAGTTCAGCTTGTGCAACATCTGCACACTGTATTGGCCACGCAGTAGAGCTTATCCAACTAGGTAAACAAGACGTAATGTTTGCTGGTGGTGGTGAAGAGCTAGATTGGTCTCTTACTATGATGTTTGATGCAATGGGTGCATTATCATCTAAGTATAACGATACTCCAGAAAAAGCATCACGTACTTATGATGCAGACCGCGATGGTTTCGTAATTTCTGGTGGTGGCGGTATGCTAGTTATCGAAGAACTTGAGCACGCACTTGCTCGTGGCGCTAAAATTTACGGTGAAATCGTAGGTTACGGTGCAACATCTGATGGTTACGACATGGTAGCTCCATCAGGCGAAGGCGCAGTTCGTTGTATGAAAATGGCGATGCAAAATGTAGACAGCGTTGATTACGTGAACACTCACGGCACATCAACACCTGTAGGTGATGCAAAAGAGCTAGGTGCAATCCAAGAAGTATTTGGTGCTAATAGCCCTGCAATTTCTGCAACTAAAGCAATGACAGGTCACGCACTAGGCGCGGCTGGTGTTCATGAAGCTATTTACTCAACACTAATGTTAGAGCACGGTTTCATTGCACCAAGCATCAACGTTGAAACGCTAGACCCAGCAGCTGAAGGTCTTGATATCGTAACTGAAAAACGTGATCAAGCACTGAACACAGTAATGTCAAACAGCTTCGGTTTTGGTGGTACAAACGCAACGCTAGTTATTAAGAAATACGAAGCGTAATAGCGTCATCACTGAAAACAAATAGTAAAAGCCCAGTCACTTAAATTGACTGGGTTTTTTTATACCTATTTTCTGTTATGGAAGTGATGATACCAATTCCATTAATTAGTTACATTGGTATAAACTCAAGCCATAAGTCAAAAGGATAGATGAGTAAGAGATGAAAATACTGATTGATGAAAATATGCCTTATGCTGCTGAACTGTTTAGTGGATTAGGTGAAGTTATTGCTAAATCAGGCAGAACATTAACCGCTGACGATCTGATTGATGTGGATGCATTAATGATTCGTTCAGTAACGAAAGTGAATGCTGAATTGATTGAAAAAGCCAATAAACTTAAATTTGTTGGTACGGCAACAGCGGGTATGGATCACGTTGATCAAGCATTGTTGAAAGAGAAAGGCATCTTTTTTACGGCTGCTCCTGGTTGTAACAAAGTAGGGGTGGCAGAGTATGTACTAAGCTGTTTAATGGTATTAGCTCAACAACATGGTTTTTCTATTTTCGATAAAACCTTTGGTATTGTTGGTGCTGGGCAGGTTGGGTCTTATTTAGCTCAATGTTTAGATGCATTGAATATTTCTTATCTTTTGAATGACCCAATTAAAGAGCAAGAGGGCGACTCTCGCTCATTTGTAGCATTAGATGAATTATTGGAAAAATCAGATGTAATCACTCTTCATACACCGATTACTCGTGATGGTGAATATCCTACGCATCACCTCATTGGACAAAAAACATTATCAAAATTACGTAATGACCAAATATTAATTAATGCTGCCCGTGGCCCTGTGGTAGATAATCAAGCCTTAAAACAACGTTTGCTAAAACAAGACGGCTTTAAAGCGGTACTGGATGTTTTTGAGTTTGAACCAGACGTTGATATGGAATTATTACCGTTATTATCTTTTGCTACTCCGCATATTGCAGGATATGGATTAGAGGGGAAAGCGCGTGGTACGACAATGATATTTAACTTTTATTGTGAGTTTTTAAAGCGCAGTGAAAGAGCTGACCCTCAAACATTATTACCGATAGCACCCATTCCGAATGTGACATTAAATCAACAATGGGATCATTCAACACTGCACAATTTGATTCAGTTAGTCTATGATGTGCGAAAAGATGATGCCGTATTTCGAAAAGAAATCGCAACCGTCGGAGCATTTGATAAAATGCGCAAAGACTATTGGGATAGAAGAGAATACAGTGCTATCACGATCACAGGGACTCAATGCTGTGATCTTACTCCGTTACAACAACTTGGATTTACAATCGAGGAAGTCTAATGACTCAAGAATTTGATGTTGCCATTCTTGGCGCAACTGGTGCCGTTGGCGAAGCAATCGTAGAAGTATTACAAGATCGTAATTTTCCGGTTCGCAATTTATACCTTTTAGCGTCAGAGCGCAGTGAAGGTAAAACAGTTCGTTTTAATGGTAAAACATTAACCGTTGAGAACGTAGAAGAGTTTGATTGGAGCCAAGTACAAATTGGTTTATTTTCAGCAGGTGGTGAATTATCCGCTAAATGGGCGCCAATCGCAGCTGATTCAGGTGTCGTTGTTATCGATAACACATCACACTTCCGTTACGATCACGATATTCCATTGGTGATTCCTGAAGTGAACCCTGAAGCGTTAGCTGATTTCCGTAATCGCAATATTATTGCGAACCCTAACTGTTCAACGATTCAAATGCTAGTTGCTTTAAAACCAATTCATGATGCTGTAGGTATTGATCGTATCAACGTATCAACATATCAATCAGTATCTGGTTCAGGTAAAGCAGGGATTGATGAGCTAGCGGGTCAAACAGCTAAATTGCTAAATGGCTTACCAGCAGAGAACAAAGCTTACGATAAGCAAATTGCGTTTAACTGTTTACCTCACATTGATGAGTTTATGGATAACGGCTACACCAAAGAAGAAATGAAAATGGTGTGGGAAACGCAAAAAATCTTTGCTGATGATACGATTACAGTAAACCCAACATGTGTACGTGTACCAGTATTCTACGGTCACGCAGAAGCTGTTCATATTGAAACTCGTGCACCAATCGATGCTGCAGAGGCAACACGTCTACTTGAAGAAACTGATGGTATCGAAGTCTTCCACGGTAATGATTACCCAACACAAGTAAGCGACGCCACGGGTAAAGACCACGTAATGGTGGCTCGTATTCGTGAAGATATTAGCCATTCAATGGGCTTAAATATGTGGGTAGTTGCGGATAATGTACGTAAAGGCGCTGCAACAAACGCAGTTCAAATTGCTGAAGTGTTAATCCGTGATTACTACTAATAATAATGCGTTAACTTGTTTTTTATAAAATAAAGAGCGTTATTTACTTTAAATTAAAAGCCTTAGTGAAAACTAAGGCTTTTTTCTTCCATAAAGCACACAGTTTTTGCTTAAAAACTACAGTTTTTTTATTATTATCCGATATAGTTACACAGGTATTGATTTTTCATTTTATTAAGAGGCATCTCTAGTGTCTGACGCATCACAAAAAATATTTAAAACGCTGACACCTTTAGCGTTATTCGTTGCCGCACAGTGCTCACAAGCGCACGCTGCGAGCACTATTCAAATCGTTGGTCCTGAAGGTAAGGATCAAACCGTCAGCTCACAGGTTGTAACTGAAGCACAACCGGCTAAGGTATATACCAAATCAGTACCCGCTGAAAAAGCACCACAAGCAAAAGCATCAACCAGAATTTATGGGCCGACGAGAGAAGACGAAACATTATGGTCTATCGCTAGTCGTGTAAATCCATCAAACACAACATCTGTGCAGCAAACACTGCTTGCTATTTATCGTTTGAACCCACAAGCATTTGAAAATAATAATATTCATGGGTTAGAGCCAAATAGCCGATTACGTTTACCGACACTAGAGCAAGTTCGACGTGAAAATACAGATGATGCTAAACAGTTACTGCTTGCGCATAATAAAAAGTTAGCAGCTCAAAAAGCGTCTGAAGCTCAAGTTAAAAGAACTGTTAAGACTGAAAAACCAGCACCTACGCCAAAACCTGCGGTAGTTCCAGTTAAAACTGAAGCTAAGGTTCAAGAGCCAAAGCCAGCTAAAGACGTGGTTAAATCAGTTGCACCAGTTGCTGAACCAACGGCCTCTGTTGTTGCTTTAAAAACTGAATTAGATACAACAGAACAAGAGTTCACTGCACTTCAAGAAAACAATCACCAATTACGAGTGCGACTAGCACAAGTTCAAAATGAAGTTGATAACTTAAAAAGTGAATTAGGCGATGAAGACCGTATTCGCAATGAAGTAGAAAAATTCATTAATGAACAAAAACAACTTGCTGCTGCTGATAAAAAAGTTGAACCAACAGCAATGGATAAGTTGGCATCTAGCCCAGGTTTAATTGCCTCTTTGGCATTAATCCCAGGAGCTCTCATTGCTGGTTTAATTGCATTCTTCTTATTCCGTCGTAAAAAAGAGGAAGAAGAAGGCGAAGGTGAAGCTCAATCAGAGCAACAACCTGCGCCGCTAGTTATGCCTGAAGACAATTTCAATATGGATGATGATATCCCTGAAATTAGTTTGGATGACGATGATGATATTCTTAGCGATTTAAATAATGATGAATTCATCTTTGATGAACAGTCAGATTCAAATGATGACCTATTTGCTGAGTTTGAAACAGACAACGACAACACAGATGAAGACCCATTTGCAGAGTTAGAATCAGATTCTGATTTGGATTCTCTGAGTTTAGAAGATGAGAGTGATCTTGATTTAGAGCTTGGCGGATTAGATGATCTTGATGATGACTTAGATATGTCATCAAGTGCTTTGACCGTAGGTGCTGAAGAGAAGGCGCTTGGCCTTGAAGAGATGGAAAAAGCACTGAATGATTTTGATAGTGACCTATTCTCAGAAAGTGATTTAGAAGCAGAAGATGATGATTTTGACTTATCGTTAATTGATGATTCAGATTCAGAAAAAACATCATCAATTCCAGAGCTTGAAGAAACTGAAGAGCTGGAAGGTGGTGAGCTTGATCAATCGATGCTAGATGATTTATTTGCTTCAGTTGACGACGAAGATGAAGACGAATCCGTTCTAGACCAAGGTTGGGATCTTGATGAAAATGAAGAAACTAAGCTTGCACCAGAAACTGAAAAAGTAGAAGCAAAAACAGACTCACTTGAAGATGAGTTGGATTTTGATGAACTGCTTTCTGGTATGGCTGACGAAGAGTCAGAAAAAGAATCGGTTGTTGAAGATGATATTGATTTAGATTCAGAAGACGAAAGTACGGCATTACTTGATGAACTATTAGACGAATCTGATGATGAAACAGAAGATGAGTTCGATTTAGAAGATAACAGTACTGCTTTATTAGATGAGTTAATTGATGAATCTGATGAAGAGCAAGGCGATGATCTAGATATTGATGCTGATAGCACTGCTTTACTTGATGAGCTGTTAGATGATGAAGAACTTGATGATGAAGATGACATCACATTAGAAGAAGATAGCACAGCTCTACTTGATGAGTTATTAGCTGATGATGATGAAAAGAGTGATAACTTTGAGTTAGATGAAGACAGTACCGCTCTTTTAGATGAACTTATTGGTGATGACGCTGATGAGGAAAATGAAACTCTGGGAAAGACTGGCGTTGATGCTGAAGTTGACGGTGTAGCAGCATCAGAAGCGCTTTCTGAAGACACCCCTAGAGATGAAGATTGGTTAATTGAAGATGATGAAGAAGACGAAGATGACATTCCTTTGTTTGAATCAGAGCCAGAAAATGAGCACGTTTCTGAGCTAGATTCAAAAGAGGATGAAATTACATCTGAAACTGATTTATTAGAATCAACAGAACCTCAAGTACAAGAAGATGAATTAGCTGAATCGGTATCTGAATCTGACATTTTAAAAGAGTTTGAAGAAGACGATCTTGATTCACTGCTAGCTGATGATGAAAGCTTGCTTGATTTAGAGGAAGAGTCTGCTGATCTTGACGCATTAAATGAAGATGAAGCGCTGAATGAAGAAAGTGAAGATGCATTCTCATTCGACGAAGAACTTGAGTCTGAAGAAGTAGAAGAAACAGACGTTTCTGAACTTGCAGAGCTAACAGAACCTGAAGTGATGGCAGAAGATGTTACTGAAGAAACAGTAACTCCTGAAGTTGAAAGCACAGAAGCTCTTGAAGAAGACGATCTTGATGAAGCAACGCTTGATTCGCTGTTAGCTGATGATGAAAGCCTACTTGATTTAGAGGAAGAGTCAGTTGATCTTGACGTATTAAATGAAGGTGAAGCGCTGAATGAAGAAAGCAAAGATGCATTCTCATTCGACGAAGAGCTTGAGTCAGAAGTAGAAGAAACAGACGTTTCTGAACTTGAAGAGTCAACAGAATCTGAAGTAATAGCAGAAGATACTGTTGAAGAATCGGTGACATCTGATGTTGAAAATACTGAAGCTCTTGAAGAAAATACGCTTAATGAAGATGATCTTGATTCGCTGTTAGCTGATGATGAAAGTCTACTTGATTTAGACGAAGAGTCAGTTGATCTTGACGTATTAAATGAAGGTGAAGCGCTGAATGAAGCAAGCAAAGATGCATTCTCATTCGATGAAGAACTTGAGTCTGAAGTAGAAGAAACAGACGTTTCTGAACTTGCAGAGCCAATAGAACCTGAAGTAATGGCAGAAGATGTTACTGAAGAAACAGTAACTCCTGATGTTGAAAGCACAGAAGTTCTTGAAGAAGATGATCTTGATGAAGCAACGTTTGATTCGCTGTTAGCAGATGATGAAAACCTACTTGACTTAGACGAAGAGTCAGTTGAACTTACAGAATTAACTGACGATGAAGATGATAATGATTTTTCTCTAGATGATTTTGTAGAACAAAACGCTACAGACTTTAGTCAAAAGAGTGAAGAAGAGAACTCTTTATCTGAACTAGATGTAGATAGTGACGAAGAAGAGCAAGATACAAAGTTTGACGGATTGTCTATTGAAGATGCATTAGCGGCTTTAGGTGATGATGACAATGAAATCGATGATTCTGCGTTTAACCTTGATTCAACTGAGGAAGAAACAGAAATCACTCCATCTCGTGAAGAGTTTAATTTTACTTCGCAAGTATCTGATGAAGAGAAAGAAGCATTAACTCATCTAGATAGCGCTGGCTTAGATATCGACAGTATGCTTGAAGACGGTGGCAGTGATTGGAGTGGTTTTAGTCTTGATGGACATTCTAATACAGAATCAGCTCTTGAAGATGAAGATTGGTCAGAACAACCTAATGTTGAAAATGATCCGCATGGCGAAAATCGTTTTTTAAGCATTGAAGCATTGATTGCCGAAACTGAAAAGGGCGATAAAAATGACTTTGAAGAAGAAGATTTAAATCTAGATGTAGGCTTGGATGAATTTCCAGACATGCTAGGCAACGTTGCAGAACATGATGTTGATGTAAACAGCGATGCTCAAAGTAAACTAGATTTAGCAAAAGCATACATTGAAATGTCTGATGATAAAGGCGCTTTAGAGTTGCTTGAGGACGTTCTTCGTAGTGATGATGTTTCCTTAAAAATCGAAGCTGAAAAATTAATGAAACAAGTCGGCTAACTTAAGAAACAATATTAAAAAGGCGGTGGCAGTGAGCTCCGCCTTTTTTTATAATGACGTCTAATTGAATTAAAAGAAAAGAAATCATGCGAATAGCTCTATGTATTGAATATGATGGTGCCGAATATTACGGTTGGCAACGTCAAAGAGATGTAAACAGTGTCCAAGAAGAACTGGAAAAAGCATTAACGATCGTTGCTAATGAGCCTATTGAGGTTCACTGTGCAGGTCGAACGGATGCTGGCGTTCACGGTACAGGACAAGTCGTGCACTTTGATACAACAAGTTCTCGCAAATTGGCCGCGTGGATGATGGGGGCGAATGCGAACTTACCAAAGAACATTGCTGTTCGTTGGGCAAAAGAGGTAAACGAGGATTTTCATGCTCGTTTTACTGCTACAGCTCGTCGTTATCGCTATATCATCTATAATAACCGTTTACGTCCTGCAATTTTAGGGCATGGTGTTAGCCACTATCATGATGCGCTAGATGCAAATTTAATGCATGAAGCTGGTCAATATTTATTAGGCGAAAATGATTTTACGTCATTTCGTGCCGTTCACTGTCAATCACGTTCACCGTGGCGCAACTTAATGCACCTCAAAGTCACTCGTTACGGTGATTTTATTGTAATTGATATTAAAGCGAATGCCTTTGTTCACCACATGGTGCGTAACATTACAGGCAGCTTAATTGAAGTAGGCAAAGGAAAACAAAAACCAGAATGGATTAAATGGTTACTAGAAGCTAAAGACCGAAAATTGGCTGGAGCTACGGCTAAAGCTGAAGGTTTGTATCTTGTGGATGTAGATTATCCGTTAGAGTGGGAATTACCACGAGTACCACTAGGTCCTTTATTTCTGGATAATGATTGATTTATCACTACGAAAAGTAGAGATGGATTCAATATTGAAAATAGGTACAACCAGTTTTTTATCTACACTGGCGGATATTTATGGTTTAATCTATTTAATTGAATTTTATTCTCTTGCGATGGTGCGAGAGATCACTAATAGAAAGGTCGTCCATGAGTTGGCTTGAAAAGATTTTTAATACAAGCAATATTGTTAGTTCACGTAAAGCATCGATCCCTGAAGGGGTTTGGACGAAATGTACGTCATGTGAACAAGTTCTTTATTCAGCAGAATTAGAGCGTAACCTAGAAGTGTGTCCAAAATGTGACCACCATATGCGAATGAAAGCTCGTAAGCGTCTTGAAACATTCTTAGATGCAGAAGGTCGTGTTGAAATTGGTGCTGAATTAGAACCAAAAGATGTTTTAAAGTTTAAAGATTCAAAACGTTATAAAGATCGTATCTCTGCTGCACAAAAATCAAGTGATGAAACAGATGCTCTAGTGGTAATGAAAGGTACTCTATTAGAATTACCGGTTGTTGCATGTGCATTTGAATTCTCATTTATGGGTGGTTCAATGGGTTCTGTTGTTGGCGCTCGCTTTGTTAAAGCGGTAGATGCTGCAATTGAAAATAACTGTCCTCTTGTATGTTTCTCTGCAAGTGGTGGCGCACGTATGCAAGAGGCACTTATGTCTCTAATGCAAATGGCAAAAACAAGTGCTGCTCTAGCTCGTTTGTCTCGTAAAGGCCTACCATTTTTCTCTGTACTAACCGACCCAACAATGGGTGGTGTGTCAGCAAGTTTAGCAATGCTAGGTGATATCAATATCGGTGAACCAAAAGCGTTAATCGGTTTTGCTGGCCGTCGTGTTATTGAGCAAACTGTACGTGAAGATCTTCCTGAAGGTTTCCAACGTAGTGAATTCTTGCTTGAACATGGTGCCATTGACATGATTGTTGATCGTCGTGAAATGCGTCAACGTATCGGTGGGTTAATGGCTAAAATGACGAATCAAGAGTCACCATTAGTTGTTCCTGTTGATGGTTCGCACTAAGAATTAAATCAAATGGGACCAAGGTTGTTAGTTCTTACTTTAAAACAGCAACCTAAGTCATATATACTGTCACTATATTCGTTAGTGAAGTAGTTGAATTATGACAACATTTGATTCTCCGAAAGCCACATCTGATTTGTCGATGTGGCTTCGTTATTTAGAAAGCATTCATACCAGTGCAATAGATTTAGGTTTAGACCGTGTTCAGCGTGTTGCACAACGAGCAAAATTAACTAAACCAGCACCAACGGTAATCACAGTTGCAGGAACGAACGGTAAAGGTTCAACCTGTGCATTAATGGAATCTATTTTAATTAATGCCGGTTATCGTGTTGGCGTTTATAGTTCCCCTCATCTTATTCGTTACAACGAACGTATTCGTATTAATGGTAACGATCTATCTGATTCTCTTATTTCCCAGTCTTTTGCTGCTATTGAAGCATGGCGTAAAGATATTTCACTTAGTCTTTTTGAATTCGGTACGCTTTCCGCTCTTTGGGCTTTTAAAGCGCATCAAGTTGATGTGGTTTTGCTTGAAGTTGGTCTTGGTGGACGTTTAGATGCGACGAATGTTGTTGATCATGATGTATCAATTATTACAAGCTTAGCTGTCGATCACGTTGATTGGTTAGGTGACGATATCGAAGTCATTGGTTTTGAAAAGGCGGGTATTTTTCGTTCAGAAAAACCAGCTATTTGTGGTCAACCTAATCCACCCTCAAGTGTTGCTGCCCATGCTGATGATATTAATGCTGATTTATATCAGGTTGGTTATCAATTTGATTATAACGTGCATGCAGATACTCAAACGTGGTCGTGGAAGAGTGGGGCATTTGATTTAGATAATTTACCATTACCTAATTTACCACTAGCGAATGCAGCGACGGCCATTATGGCTTTAGGTGTTTCAGGATTAGAATTGAGTGATATTAATATTGTTGAAGGTTTAAAATCAGCAACGTTACCTGGAAGAATGCAGCGATTAACTCGCGGTAACTCTGAATTTGAGCCAACGATTATACTTGATGTTGCGCATAACCCACATTCAGCGCACTATCTTGTACAGCAAGTAAGACAGCGTTTCCCAAATAAGAAAATCCATGCAGTAGTAGGGATGTTACATGATAAAGACATTAAATCTACCTTAGGCGAGTTCACGAGAGTGATTGATGTTTGGTATCCTGCATCGCTATCAGGACCAAGAGCGGCTAATGCAAGTGAATTAACCGCCGTTTTATCAAAAGAAATAACAGAATATTCATCACCTGTTGATGCTTTTAAAGTAGCATTACAACAGGCTGAAAATGATGATTTAATTTTAGTCTTCGGATCATTCCATACGGTCGGTGAAGTATGGGATTACTGGAAAAAAGAAGCATGAGGAACATGAGTGTCTAGTCCATTTCAACGACGTTTAGTCGGAACCATAATATTGGTTGCTATTGGGGTAATTGTTTTACCTGATCTATTTGATGGTAAGAAAAAACATTACCAAGAAGAGTTTGCAAGTATTCCAATTAAGCCTGAGCTTTCTAAAGATGTAGAGCAATTTGAGATTCAAGAGCCGGTTGATTTTGATGCGGAACTTCCAGATGAACCTGTCGAAGTAACTATTGAATCTTCACCTACTGAGCCTGAAAAGGAAGCGTTGACGATTGTTGAGAAAAAACAACCACAACCTTCTAAAGTGGATTATGCAAAAAGCGCATGGATCATTCAGCTTGGTGTATTTAGAAATGCAGATAACGCAAAAAATCTTGCTCTTAAGTTACGTAAGCAAGGTTACCAAGCGCATACTTTCCCTAAAGATCCACAACCAGGTGATTTAGTTCGAGTTGCTGTTGGTCCAGATGTTTCTAAACCTGATCTAGAAAAGCAACTGCCAAAATTAAAAGAAATAACTGGCTTAAATGGTCAATTGCTCAAATTTACACCACTAAACCCATAAGAAAACGTTTGCGTAGCGGATTTTTCTGTTAAAATGCGCAGCAACAGAGAAAAGATAAATTATGATTTGGATCGATTTTGTCATTTTAGGCGTTATTAGCCTGTCAGCTTTAATCAGTTTGATTAGAGGTTTTGTAAAAGAAGCGTTGTCTTTGGTTATTTGGTTTGGTGCATTTTTTATTGCCAGCAACTTTTATCCAAAACTAGCGGTTTACTTTACAAATATTCATGACGAAATGATAAGAAATGGCAGTGCAATAGCTGCCTTGTTTGTGGCAACCTTAATTGTTGGTGCGGTTGTTAACTACGTAGTAGGTCAATTAGTACAAAAAACAGGGTTGTCAGGAACCGATAGGATTTTAGGGATTGTCTTTGGAGGATTAAGAGGTGTGCTAATCATAGCAGCTGTTTTATTCTTTATTGATGCCTTTACTTCTTTATCAGATTCAGAGTGGTGGAAGCAATCACAATTAATACCGCAATTTTCGGTAGTAATTGAGTGGTTCTTCGATTACTTAAAGGATACATCAAGTTTTCTTCCTGGCGCTAAATAGCGCCAGTTTTTTAGCAAATTGAGGACTCTAGGACATGTGCGGTATTGTTGGAATCGTGGGCGCAACACCAGTAAACCAGTCAATCTATGACGCTTTAACAGTGCTACAACATCGTGGCCAAGATGCTGCTGGTATTATTACCATAGAAAGCAATCGTTTCCGTCTGAGAAAGGCGAACGGTTTGGTGAAGGATGTATTTGAAACAAAACACATGCAACGCCTACAAGGTAACGTTGGTATTGGTCATGTTCGATACCCTACAGCAGGTAGTTCTAGTGCCTCAGAAGCGCAACCTTTCTATGTTAACTCTCCATTTGGTATCACCCTCGCGCATAACGGTAACTTAACCAATGCTAACGAAATCCGTGAGACTTTATTTGAACAAGAACGTCGTCATGTTAATACAACTTCAGATTCAGAAGTGTTATTAAATATTTTTGCGCACCATCTTGATGAATCAAAAAATTACCCATTAACTCAAGAAGATATTTTTAAAACAGTCACTAAAGTTCACGAGCAAATTCGTGGTGCTTATGCGGTAACCGCAATGATTATTGGACACGGTATGGTTGCATTCCGAGACCCAAATGGTATTCGCCCATTATGTCTAGGTAAACGCGAAGTTGAAGGCCGTACAGAATATATGGTGGCTTCAGAGTCTGTAGCTTTAGATGCTGTCGGTTTCGATTTTGTTCGTGATGTTGCACCTGGTGAAGCAATTTATGCTCCATTTGAAGGTGGGCTATATACACAACAATGTGCACATGAACCTAAACTAAACCCATGTATTTTTGAGTTTGTTTACTTTGCTCGCCCTGATTCTTTTATCGATAAAATTTCGGTATACAGTGCTCGAGTTGAAATGGGCAAGCGTTTGGGTGAAAAAATTAAACGTGAATGGGAAGATCTTGATATTGATGTGGTACTGCCGATCCCTGAAACATCGTGTGATATCGCATTAGAAATCGCACAAATTATTAATAAACCTTACCGTCAAGGTTTTGTTAAGAACCGTTATGTAGGCCGTACTTTTATCATGCCAGGTCAACAAGAGCGTAAGAAATCAGTTCGTCGTAAATTGAATGCTATTCGTTCAGAATTTAAAGATAAAAACGTTTTATTAGTTGATGACTCTATTGTGCGTGGAACAACCTCAGAGCAGATTATTGAAATGGCTCGTGATTCTGGTGCTAAGAACGTTTATATGGTGTCAGCGGCCCCTGAGATTCGTTTCCCTAACGTATATGGCATCGATATGCCAAGTGCAAATGAATTGATTGCACATGGTCGTGAAGTGGATGAGATCTGTAAGGCTATTGGTGCTGATGCTCTTATTTTCCAAGATCTTTCGGACTTAGTTGATGCGGTTGGTTGTGGTAACAGAGAGATTGAGAAATTTGAAACATCGGTTTTCAATGCGCATTATGTTACGGGTGATGTTGATCAAAATTACTTAGAGTACTTAGAAAGCCTACGTAATGATGATGCAAAACAAGATAACGAAGCACAAAATGTAGCAAGTCTCGACATTTATAACGAAGAGATTTAATTTTTCGTTCAGAATAAAAAAAGCCTGTGATTTCACAGGCTTTTTTTGTATGTAATACATTAATCAGGAATGTGATTACTTACAAAATCAATAAACAGACGTACTTTTTCAGGTTGATGATCTTTGTAGTTGTATATCATGTAAATATCACGAGGGTTAGCAGACCAATCACTTAGAACTCGAATAAGCGAACCTTCCTCTAGGTATTGGCTGATCATGATATCTGGCATTAAGGTAATACCCAATCCATTTGAACACGCCATACGAATTACATTTAGTTCACTTGCTTCAAAACGTCCAGCATCGGTAATTGTAACTGATTCACCATCTCTGTTGGTTAAGCGCCAACGCATTAAAGGGTTGCCTTTCAATAGACTGTGTTTATGCAGTTCTTGCGCATGAGTTGGTTCAGAATTTTTTTCTAAGTAAGTTGGACTTGCAACTAAAATATCTTCCAAAGAGCCAATTTGACGAGCAATAAGAGAAGAATCTCGCTGCTTACCAACGCGGAAAATAATATCCCAATCAGTAGGGTCAAGTTGCTCGGGTTGATTGCTCATGGTTAAGTTGATGCTAATATCAGGATAAAGCAGCATAAACTTATTCAAAATGGGTTGGATCATGCGTTTAGTTAGGTTTGAAGGGGCTGCAATCTTTAGCTTTCCTGCTGCACCACGACATTCTTCACCTAGATATTCACTGGTGTTTACCAATGTCGCTAGAATAGGGGCACATTCATCGTAAAACTTTTGACCAGCTTCAGTAAGAGATAATTTCCTAGCATGACGGTTGAGTAAGCGAATATCTAAAGAATCTTCTAAAGCTTGAATCCGACGAGTAATTGTCGCAACAGGAATTAGGGTTTTTCTTGAAGCTGCAGTATAGCTGCCATTTTCAACCACTTGTCGAAACAAATTTAAATCATCTAATTTCATTATATTAAGATACTCTCCGTTCTTTAGAGCGCTAAAGTGTAACAAAAATGCGTGAATTGGTGTTGTTATAAGTCAACTAAAATGAAAATCTGTAAATAAAAGTCCAAATTCACGGCTAATTTAGCATTTTATTAATAATGATAGCTAAAATTATTTGTGCTCGCTTGGATCTCGAACTAAATTTATTTTAGATAATAAAAATAATAGGTATTGAATTTGGGTGCGTGCAGAGGGTAGTCGTATGTCAGTGTCAGTAGAGCAGGCAACAAGAAGAAAGGAAGGAGAGGGGAACACTCCTGTAGAAGATCTATTAAAAAACAAAGATATTTTAATTGTTGATGATGATCCAATCTTTCGCTCAATGATAAGAGCGGTCTTAGAAACATATTCGTGCAATGTTAAAGAAGCGAACAACGGCCTTGAAGGTTTACAAATGCTTAAGCATTCTTTACCTGATGTATTGCTGTGTGATTTAGCCATGCCTATTTTGAATGGCATCGAATTTGTAGAGGAAGCAGTATTGGAATACCCAATGCTTCCAATCATTGTTATTTCAGGTAGCGGTGATATGCAAGATGTCGCTAAGGTGTTGCGTCTTGGAGCAAAAGATTTTCTGGTTAAACCAATTAGTGATGTATCAATTTTAATTAAATCGCTCTCTTCAGCATTAAAGCTAAGTGAAGAAAGTTCGTTAAGAATGCAAGATTTTTCTAGTCAGTGGTTCAGAACGTCAGAGCTTGATAAAAGCTGTAATGATGAACTGCATTGGCATTTAGAGTATTTACAAGAAGAGCCTAATGTTGGTCGAGAATTATTGTTTGAGTTATTGCCAGAGAGTGAAGCTCAGCATGCTAACTGGAAATTAAGTTATCGTTTATTGCAGTCAACCGATGGTATGCCTTTAATCTTTGATTATGAATGGTTATTGGATGGTCGTTTATTTTTCTATCTTGTTGATTCCGATTCAGGTGGAGAAAACGGTGTTATTTCTTGTTTATTAATTAGAGCGTTCTTTAATGATTTTATTCGAGACCAACAGATGTCAACGAATACGATTTCTGCAATGGTTGCATCAATAGAAAAAGGCATGAGTACAATGGAGAATAGCCAAGCTATGTCGGGCGTTTTTGGTTATGTGGATTTGTCCGAGCAAGCGGTTTTTATTTTATCAGCTGGTCTTGATGCGATCTGGGAGAGTAATAATCAACGTAATGTGCTCCGGGCAAATAATCAATTAACGATTAATGCGTCAAGTAACCAAGTCCATCGTTTTTCTGTGAAAGAAGGAGCGAATAGCCTTTCATTAAATAATGTAGGGTGCAGCAGCTTTAAGTTAGAATTGACATCGTTTTAGAATTGATTAAAGTCGATGCTTGTTTACATTCTGGTTAACTTTTTGATTATTTAGAGGCTGATTTGCATTTTACCCGTAGAGTATTTTGGTTTGTTACTGGATTAACATCGCTTATTCTAGGTTTAATCGGTGTTATTCTGCCACTTTTACCAACCACGCCTTTCTTGTTATTAGCCAGTGCATGTTTTATGAAAGCATCGCCGCGAGTGAACCATTGGTTGATCACTCATCCATCTTTAGGCCCTCCGATTGTGGAGTGGCAAGAGAAAAAAACGATTAAAAAATCAATAAAGAAAAAAGCCTTCTTTTTGATAATACTAAGTTTTGTTATTTCAATTGCTCTTGCTCCACTTTTATGGGTAAAAATAGGTCTATTTTGTTTTGCTATTGTGCTTTTGGTCTGTTTTTCAAGGATTCCTACCTCGGGGTAGATTTGTATTAACTCTTTGATCAACTACGCACCTTGTTTGGTAATACTTGCTCATGGATAAGAAAGTGAATACCATTGCTCGGTTAATTTATTTTTAAGCCCGAATAGAGGCAAAGCAGGTCAAATAACCATGTCTACAGAAACACTAACACTGATTAAGAACAGTATTAAATCAATTCCTGATTACCCTAAAGCTGGCATTATGTTCCGTGATGTAACAAGCTTAATGGAAGACCCAAAAGCATACCAAGCAACAATTCAACTATTAGTTGAAAAGTATAAGCAAGGCGGTTTTACTAAAATCGTTGGTACAGAAGCTCGTGGTTTCTTATTTGGTGCGCCATTAGCATTAGAGTTAGGTGTTGGCTTTGTTCCTGTTCGTAAACCAGGTAAATTGCCTCGTCCAACAATCGCACAAACTTACGATTTAGAGTACGGTACGGATACATTAGAAATTCATACTGATGCGATCGTTGAAGGTGACAAGGTGCTTGTTGTTGATGACCTATTAGCAACAGGTGGAACGATTGAAGCAACGGTAAAACTGATCCGCCAACTTGGTGGTGAAGTTGAGCATGCCGCATTTGTTATTAATCTTCCAGAAATTGGTGGCGAAGCACGTTTAGAAGGCCTAGGTCTAAACGTATACAGCATTTGTGAGTTTGCTGGTCACTAATTCTTCATATACACAGTTAATTACGTGAGATCTCTCTATCAAGGAAGATCTCATTTTTTTGCTGTGCTACGATTTAGAACTATTTTATTTTGGGCTGTATTCTATGAGCTATCAAGTATTGGCACGGAAGTGGCGACCACATCATTTTAAAGATGTTGTTGGCCAACCTCATGTGCTTACTGCGTTGGAAAACGCACTTGACCATAATCGACTTCATCACGCTTATCTATTTAGCGGAACACGTGGTGTGGGTAAAACCACGATTGCGCGTTTATTTGCTAAAGGTTTGAACTGTGAAGAAGGGATCACATCAACACCGTGTGGTGTGTGTTCTACATGTAAAGAAATCGACGAAGGACGTTTTGTTGATTTACTTGAAATCGATGCTGCTTCTAGAACGAAAGTGGAAGATACACGTGAACTATTAGATAACGTTCAATACAAGCCTGCGCGTGGTCGCTTTAAGGTTTATTTGATCGATGAAGTTCATATGTTATCACGCCACAGTTTCAATGCCTTATTAAAGACATTGGAAGAGCCGCCTGAATACGTAAAATTCTTACTAGCAACAACGGATCCACAGAAGCTACCTGTAACGATCCTTTCTCGCTGTTTACAGTTTCACCTTAAGCACATCAGTGTGGACCAAATTCATGAGCAGTTAGACTTTGTTCTTGATAAAGAAGAAGTCTCAAAAGAAGCTCGAGCTCTTGGGCTTATTGCTCATGCCGCTGACGGTAGTATGCGTGATGCATTAAGTTTAACCGATCAAGCTATTGCGCTTGGTAACGGTTCAGTGACGGCTGAAATTGTATCGGCAATGCTCGGAACCTTAGATACCGATCAGGCAATTCGTATTCTAGAGGCGATCAGCACTAAGAATATGCAGACACTCATGAATTGCGTAAATGATCTTGCCGATATTGGTGTTGAATGGGATGGATTAGCGAAAGAGTTAGCTAATCAGCTTCATAAATTAGCTATGTATCAAGCGTTGCCTGCAACTCTAGATAAAACACAGCCAGATGCTGAACGTATTGAGCTTTTAAGTACACAATTATCTCCTCAAGAAGTGCAATTGTTTTATCAAATTGTACTGCAAAGCCGTAAAGACTTGCCATTAGCTCCAAATGAGCGAACCGGTGCTGAGATGATGTTATTGAGAATGGTAGCATTCCGTCCCGTACACGCTCAGGCATTAGAAGCACAGCCAATTGCGGTGCCATCAACAGAACCTCAAGCAATCAATACGGCACCAAGAGTGCAGCAACAAGCCCCTTCAGTTACTGTTAATTTTGCACCTCAAGCACAGAGACCAATGACGCCTCAACAACGTCCAGCAATGTCTCAACAAACGCAGCAAGGTCATGCGCCTGCGAATGTACCACCAATGCATTCTGAGCAACCACCAATGTATGATGCGCCTCCTATGGGAACGCCGTCAGGTGAATCTGCGTCACAAGCACCTCAACAGTCTTCTTCAGCGCAGCCTCCTATGCAAGAGACGCCAGCCCCACGAAGTGGACTATTAGGTGTTCGTAACCAATTGCGTAGTGCAAAAAACAATTTAACCAATACAGGTACTGGCTCAAAAAAGGCTAGTGCGGCATCCGATAAGAAAAAAACGAGTTCAGTGTTAGAGCGTATTGCTGAAAAGCAACATTTAGCGCCTCGTGCTCAGGTGTCGCAAATTGGAAATTCCGCAACACAAGAGAAAAAACCAGAAGAGCCGTATCGCTGGAAATCAACTCAACCAGAAATGAAAAAAGTGGTGAGTGATGTTACTCCAACGAAACTAAAACAAGCGCTAGAGCATGAAAAAACGCCTGAAATGGTGAAATTGCTTGTTGAAGAGTCATCAAAACAAGATACTTGGTCTGCTTTAGCAATGTCATTAACATTACCAAAGTTAGTACAGCAGCTTGTTTTAAATTCAGCATTTGTTGAGCAAGATAACCAAGTTAAGTTACATTTACGAGCAGCTCAATCGCATTTAAATGGCGACAAAGCTAATGAGCTGATCACTCAAGCTCTAGCACAAACATTAAATCGAGAAGTGACGGTAACCATCGATATTAGTGATGAAGGCACAACACCTTTAGAGCTGCGTGAGCAAATGTATCAAACCAAATTGCAAACGGCTTATCAGAGTTTGCAGCAAGATCCACACGTCAATTTCTTTATTCAGAGATTTGGGGCAGAGATGGATCAAGAAAGTGTGAGACCTATTTAACATAAGCGTTCATACAATCTAATTTAAAATTTAGAGTGGGTTGAAAACAAAAATTTAACCCCCATTTTTTTAGTAACAAAGAAGTAAACTTAAGAGAGAATAATTATGTTCGGTGGTAAAGGCGGCATGGGCAACTTGATGAAGCAAGCCCAGCAAATGCAAGATCGCATGCAGAAGATGCAAGAAGAAATCGCAAACATGGAAGTAACTGGTGAATCAGGTGCTGGTCTAGTTAAAGTAACTATCACTGGTTCTCATAGTGTTCGTCGTGTTGAAATCGATCCAAGCCTAATGGAAGAAGATGAAAAAGAAATGCTAGAAGATTTGATCGCAGCTGCGTTCAATGATGCATCTCGTCGCATTGAAGAAACACAAAAAGAAAAAATGGCAAGTGTAACTGGTGGAATGCAAATGCCACCGGGCTTTAAAATGCCATTCTAATTTATCTTTATGATAAAGCTGAGATTAATAACGCATTATTAATCTTGGAATAATTAGGCGGCTCAGTGGCTGCCTTTTTCTTTTTAGGAATATAAGAAACTATGCGAACCAGTGGTTTACTAGAACAATTAATGGAATCATTACGATGCTTACCTGGTGTCGGTCCAAAATCAGCTCAGCGAATGGCTTTCCACTTGCTTCAGCGTAATCGCCAAGGCGGAATGCAATTAGCTGATGCACTCTCTCAAGCGATGTCAGAGATTGGTCACTGCTCGGAATGTCGAACATTTACTGAGGAAGATACCTGCGCTATTTGTTTGAATCCAAAGCGTCAAGCAAGTGGTGAAATGTGTATTGTTGAAAGTCCTGCAGATATTGTTGCAGTAGAAGCAACAGGGCAGTTTTCTGGGCGTTACTTTGTACTAATGGGACATTTATCGCCACTGGATGGTATTGGTCCAAGCGATATTGGTTTAGATTTATTAGATCATCGTCTGAATCGTGGTGATATCAAAGAAGTTATTCTTGCAACTAACCCAACGGTTGAGGGGGAAGCAACGGCACACTATATTGCTGAGCTTTGCCAAGAGCACCAAGTACCTGCTAGTCGAATAGCACATGGTGTTCCAATGGGCGGTGAATTAGAATTAGTTGATGGTACAACGTTATCTCACTCTATTTTAGGCCGTCAGAAGCTTTATTAGTTTTGAGAAATAGAGCTGGAATTTGGAGTAGTCCGCCTGCGATTGCTCCAAATAGATGCGCTTCTGTTGCTACTTTTGCATTTATTAATGAGATGGTTGATGCACTGGCTCCAAAATAGTGCTCCCAACTGATTTTAGCAATTACACCTAGCAGTAGTAACCATCCGGTTTGACGTTTATTTTTTATGTCTTCGATGGCAGCCCAAACAAACAGCCCGTGTAATACGCCTGAGAGTCCAACATAAGCTTGTATTGGCGTAAAGAGTAGTGCTAGTCCAGTTAGTAAACTGATAGAAAACAGTAAAATCGATAATTTTTTAAGGGTAAGTAACTCTTTAAAAATATAACTAAAAAGGACGAGTGCAGCAGCATTCATTATTAAATGTGCTAGATTCGTATGGGTAAAGTTCCCTGTTACGATACGCCAAAGTTCGCCATGTTCTATCAGATAGCGATCCCATACCAATATATCCGATACCATACTAAATTGAGTAATACCAAGCCCAATTAGAATGGGAAGTAATAATTTAAACAAGTAAAGGTTCCTTGTGATTCGATTTTGTCTTCAATGTTTAAAAACAAAAAAAGCCTGTATATGTGAGTGGATCACACCCATTACCACGGATATTGAATTAATCATACTACAGCATCCAACAGAAGCTAAGCGCCCATTAGGAACAGCGAAAATTTTATCTTTAAGTTTGGCGAATTGTCGTACTTTTATCGGTGAGAATTTTTCAGAACATTCTGAGTTAAACCAATTATTAGCTGACGATAGCTATCATCATCAAGTGTTGTTTTTAGATAATGAAAGCCAAGCTATTGGTACAGATAAAGCTCTTCTTCAAAAGAAACAACGCGTTATTCTATTAGATGGTACGTGGAAAAAAGCATATAAAATGTGGCAGTTATCCACCAATTTGCATTCCTTACTTAAGGTGCATTTAAATACCGATTTATCTGGTAATTATCGAGTTCGTAAAGCGCCAAAAGACAATGCATTATCAACAGCGGAAGCGGGATACCACATTTTAACTCAGCTAGATAATGATTGTGTGGCGTCAAATAATGTTGAAAAATTTGATTCGATTTTAACGGCATTTGATAACATGATTGAGTTTCATATTAGCCAAATGCCAGAAGGTGTATTTGAGAAGAACTACCGTTCATAGCTTGTAATATACCAATCCAAGTAAGTAAATATTAATACTTATTTGAATTGGTATTGATTCTTAAATCGGAACAAAGAGTTGATTATATAAACGCTGAGCATAGCCATCGGTCATACCAGCGATATAATCAGCAATTACACGGTGTGCATTAGCACCAGATTCTTTCGCTTCTCTCCATTCTCTTTTGTCGTTTTCTGGTAACAAGCGTTCAGGATCTGAATTGAGAGCATCAAATATCTCCATGACTATTTGTTGGCCTTTATATTCAATACGCTGCATTTCAGAGTTGTGAATTACGAATTGACCAACAAACTTTTTCAATACTTCTAAGGCATAACTCATAGAAGGACTTAAAAAAGCATTCCAACGCAGCAATTCAGATTCAAATTCTGGTTCATCATTAAAGGTGGTCGGTTTAATGGTAATCGATGTTAATAGCGCATTTACGATACTGCCGATGCCGTCTTTACGTTGATACTGTAAGCCTGAAAATAGTTTATCGCTGATGGTTTCAATGTTGGCCTCAAACCACTCATCACCACATTCTGCTAATTTACTCGCGACTGATTCTTGCCACTGATTACGAGTAACAATTCCCATTACAATCGCATCTTCTAGGTCATGAACGCCATAAGCAATATCGTCAGCCAGTTCCATGATGGAACAATCTATAGATTTAAAGCGAGTTTTACGGTGTGTGTGTTGACTCTCTTGCTGAAAACGGAAAGTAGAAAATAGCGCTTTATCGACGTCCGATAGCGGTTTTAAAATCCAATTTAAAATATCTGCGTCATCACGATAAACCCCTTTGGGTGGATGCCAATCTATGGATTTTAAATGACGAACATTACTTACTTCTTGCGGGCGTTCTGTTGAATGAACTTGATCAAGAAATGCAGGGTATTTTAAAACCCCCAACAAGGTTCTTCTGGCTAAGTTCATACCGAAATGCTCAGTATAGGGTTCTAACTTGCTTAAAATTCGTAGAGTTTGCCCATTACCTTCAAAACCACCGTGATCACGCATCATATAATTTAGAGCGATTTCGCCACCATGACCAAAAGGTGGGTGGCCAATATCATGAGCCAAACAAATGCTTTCCATTAAGCTAGTTGAGGTTAAAAGGGCACGAAACTCAGGCTGTCTAAGCTTTAACTGTGCGACAACCCCTGTACCTATTTGAGAGACCTCAAGAGAATGGGTTAATCGAGTGCGATAAAAGTCATTGGCACTACCTGGGCCGTGCACTTGAGTTTTAGCTTGAAGGCGGCGAAAAGCGGCAGAGTGAAGAATACGAGCACGATCTCGTTGAAAAACGCTGCGCTGGTCATTACGACGTAACTTTTGTTCGTTGCTTATACGATCTTCCCAGTGAGGGGATAGAGTAATTTCATTCGTTTTATTCATTATTATTGTTCTCGAAGTTATTTCTACCTCTATATCATTACAGGCTTGCTACAAAAAGATCAATGGTTTATAGCAATTCTAGATATTAACTCGACATTATTTATGCGGATATCACTGAATTAATTTGCTTATATATCAGAGAATATAGAGCAAGAACACACAGTTATATTTGTATTATTTTGTTCATGTATACGGATTGTTATAATGAAAACCACTTTGTTGAATGGAATAACAATATGAGTAGTGTTGCTAATTTGCTAGATCAATTTGAACAGCTTAAACACGCGTATCAAGCATCGCCGAATTCATCAAAAGATGAGCGATTGTTGCTGCTTGGCCAATTAAAACAGGCTTTATTATCTGAAAAAGAAAATATAACGAGCGCATTAGAAAAAGATTATGGATATCGAAGTCATTTTGACTCCACTGTTTGTGATTTAATGCCGTCAATTCAGCATATTAATTACACGACCAAACGTTTATCAAAGTGGTTAAAACCCCAAAAACGAAGTGCTGGTTTATTGCTTTCTCCATCAAGATTACAAGTCGTTTACCAACCTTTAGGCGTGATAGGTGTTATTGTTCCTTGGAATTTTCCAATCTATTTAAGTATAGCGCCAATTGTTACAGCTATCGCAGCAGGTAATAGAGTGATGGTGAAATTGAGTGAATATACGCCAGAAACCAATCAAGTACTTCGTCGAGTCTTTTCCGATTTATCTGAACATGTATGCATCATTGAAGGTGCCGCTGAGGTTGCTGCTGAATTCTCTCAGTTACCTTTTAATCACTTATTATTTACGGGCTCAACTCAAGTAGGAAAATTAGTTGCAAGTGCAGCAGCCAAAAATCTTACGCCTATTACGCTTGAACTTGGCGGGAAATCACCTGTTATTATCGCTGATGATGCGGATTTAATATCGGCGGTTGATGCCATTATGCTTGGAAAATCAATGAATGCAGGGCAAATATGCGTAGCACCTGATTATGTCTTCATTCCTAAAAATAAGGTCGAAAAGTTTATCTCTTTGTATGTTCGTCGATTTTCACAGGCATTCCCTGAAAAAAAAGGAAAACGCGAATATAGCCATATTATTAATCAAGCTCAGTATGAACGTTTAGAATCGTATCTTACGGATGCTAAAGAAAAAGGAGCGACGCTTACTTCGATAGAATGTGATGTTCAATCCGAAGGACGTTCGTTTTTGCCACACCTGCTTACTGACGTTAATGACGATATGCTAGTGATGCAAGAAGAGATATTTGGACCCATTTTACCCATCATTGGCTACGAGGCCATTGAAGAAGCATTTGATTATATTAAGCAGAGACCGAGACCATTAGCTCTGTATGTGATGTCTTCCGATAAGCTGTTAATTAAACAAATTATTGAAAGTACACACAGTGGTGGTGTGGCAATTAACGATACTATGATGCATGTTGCTGCTGATGACGCCCCATTTGGTGGAATCGGTGATTCTGGTATGGGAAGCTATCATGGCATAGAAGGTTTTATTACGTTTTCACATGCTAAAACCGTATTATCAACGCCAACGTGGTTGCCAAGAGCGCGGTTATTATTGAAGCATAAAAAGTCGATGCTTAAAGTATTAGGCTTAAAATTTATGAAATAGGCCAGTTAGTCGGCTTTTGTTGTGGTTTAGCAGTTGGCAAATGAGGGGAACAGTCGTATGATCTGCTTCCCTTTTTTAATGTGAATTGCCCTTTATGTCTCAACATCAACCGGTTCAAGGCGCTTCTTGGATGCTTACCGCGGGACTTGCTTTTGCGATAGTAAACAGTATTGCTCAATATGTAAGTATGAATTTTGGTCTTCCATCGACTATGGTTGCTTTGGTTCAATACGCTATTGCTTTGGTTGTTATTTTACCTTACCTACGAACATTGGGTCTTCGTAATTCACTTCGAACTGAACATTTTGGTATGCATGCTCTGCGTGTATTTTTATCAGTTATCGGCATTCAGTTATGGCTGTGGGCTCTCGCTTATCCTGTTCCTATTTGGCAAGGTATCGCTCTTTTGATGACATCTCCATTATTTGCAACCATAGGTTCTGGTCTATTTTTAAAAGAGAAAGTAGGAGCGGCTCGTTGGTTTGCGACTTTAGCGGGTTTTGTTGGTGCAATGATCATTCTAGAGCCATGGTCTGATAGCTTTACATGGGCCACATTATTGCCTGTTGGTGCGGCTTTCTTTTGGGCTTGTTATTCGTTAATGGTGAAGAAAATGTCATCAAACGATTCACCATCGACCATGGTTGTGTATTTATTGGTTCTGATTACGCCATTTAATATTTTATTAGCGCTACCTGAATGGCAAACCCCAAGTGGTATGAATGTGTGGTTATTGCTGTTTTGTGCTGGTGTAATGACAGCATTAGCGCAATGGGCAATTGTAAAAGCGTATTCGGTTGCCGATGCTTCATTTGTTCAACCTTTTGATCATGCAAAATTGCCATTAAATGTGTTAGCTGGTTGGATGGTATTTGGATGGGTTCCACCTGGTCGTTTATGGTTAGGTGCTGCTATTATTATTGCTTCTGTTGCGTTTATTACACAATGGGAACGCAAGAAGAAATAATCTTTATTGATAGAATTAAAATAAACCGTACCAATTTAATTGGTGCGGTTTTTTTATTTAAAATTAATCAAATTGGTATAAATGCTTAATTATTTGCATTTTGAATATTATCTCTATGACCTTCGAAAAATAATTAAATAGGCTAATGATGCGACTTAATAATATTAAGGATTAATTATGAATCGAACCATTATTACAGCATCAACTATGCTTTCCCTTGCTCTTTTTTCTAATGTTGCCACTGCCGATGAATATCGAAATGGGCACCGTGTTGCTTTAGAGGGAGATCCTAATATTGGTTATCCTCAAGTGTGTATTCGAATAAATCGAAAAGCTAATCGAATTCCCCTATTAGAAACTTATCAACAATTTCAACACGATTACCCTGATGACAATATCGTTCAATTATTAGAAAGAATGGTTCAATGGGCTGATTCTGGAGCGGTTGGACATACATGGGTGGATCTTTTTTATAAAGATGATGAAGGAAAAGTTCAGTTTGATGGATATGGATTTGGTAGCGATGGCAACCAAGCCAGTCGAGAATTTAGTTTTCAAAAGTGTGTTCATATTGAAGATAAAAACTATCAACAAATAAAGCAGGATATAGCGGAAAAAGAAGAGGCGCTATATGTTGAGAGTAAAGAGATCGCCAAGCTATTTTTAGGAATAGGAAAAGATTGGAATGGTGGTAAATATACGCTGTATGGAAACTGTGCTTGGTTTGCGGGTAATTTATTTAATTCAATCGTACCAAAAAATGACAATGTTAATTTTGCACAAGCCTTTGACTGGAATACGGTTGTACCAAAATGGTACCCATTAAGTAAATATAAAGATTTGCCTGATCCAGGGTATATAGCTGAAAGTATTTCAAGAACCGTGAATGGGGCAGGGTGGCATGATAATGAAGGCAGTGGTTATGGAAAGCTCACGGGTGATACCTTCATTACCGCCGATGAAAATGGTTTATTAAGCGGCCCTCGTAATATTTCTGATTACTATCCAGAACTGGGCGAGGATGCAAACTTTATTTCTGCGGGCTATTATTCTGAGTCTCAAGATAAAATGCACTTTTTTACTTATAACTTAAAACAAGATAAAGAGATTATCGTAACGCCATATTCTTCAGATGTGACTTTTAAAAATATAGATCAAAAATTTGTTGCAGCGTTCCATCATCCTAATGATGACAATATTGGTATGGTTGTGACTGAAAATGGGCATATTTTATTAACAGATACATGGGAAGATACGGGAAATAAAGCGTTAGAAGCTTATGCAGGGGACATTACAGCGGCTTCAAATTATTTTGAAAACGGTAAGATTCTTATTTTGTTAAGACCGGATGGTGAGCAATATGATGATTATCAATCAGATGGTATCCGATTTATTAAATACGATGTTGAGCAGGATAAAGTTCTAACTGAGCCTGCACTAGCCGAGCATTTAACAGGCTTTGATTTCTTTAAACAACAATGAGTTAGTTTGTAAAATCATACTGACTCAGAACAGATTATTCTGAGTCAGCATTTAGAAAGTTATTTTACAGCGTCTTCAAGAATTTTACGTGATACATCAGGTGTAATTGCCTGATGTTCACCTAAAGCAACCATTCCGTGAGCTTCAAGCTGTTTGATAATGGCATCAATAGCAGATGCTTTATCATTACCATGCTCCGTTAACTCAGTTGGAGAGTTTAAGCTGTGGTAGAAGTTTTCAATTTCAATGATAGTACGTTCTGCTAAATCATCGGTATAAACAAGCCCAAATACATTCTTACCCATTTGTTCTAATTTAGCTCGTTTTGCTTCGATTTGATTACGAAGTAAAGACGGTTGAACGATAGATAAAGAGCGTGCGTGATCTACGTTATAAAGCGCTGTTAACTCATGACCAATCATATGTGTTGCCCAATCGTGAGGAACACCTGTACCAATCAAGCCATTTAGCGCTTGGTTAGCTGTCCACATTAGGTTTGAGCGCCACTCATTATTGTCACGGTTATCGTATTGAGCACCTAGAGTCAGTAAGTTGCGTAGTAGGGTTTCGGCATAGCCATCCTGTACCATTGCACCGGTTGGCATAGTTAAGTACTGCTCACAAGTATGAACCCAAGCATCAACAATCCCGTTAATTAATTGGCGTTCTGGTAATGTCTTCATTGAATCAGGATCAAGAACCGCAAATTTAGGTTGTACTGCTGAAGCCATGAAAGGCAGTTTGGTTTGTGTTGATTTTTGAGTAATCACAGCACCAGAGTTAGATTCAGAACCTGTAGCTGGCAAGGTTAAGATTGCACCAAGTGGAACGGCTTCTGTCACTGTGTGTTTACCAATTAAGATATCCCAACCATTACCGTCATATTTGGTTGCTGCTGCAACATATTTTGAGCCATCAATAACTGAGCCACCACCAACAGCAAGAATGTAATCTACGTTTTCTTCTTTAGCGATAGTGACCGCTTTGTCTAATGTTTCTACTGTTGGATTCGGTTCTACGCCTGAAAACTCAAGCCATGTATGATTGGATAAAGCCGCGACAACTTGATCGTAAACACCATTGTGCTTAATAGAACCACCACCATAAATGACAAGCACTTTTTGGTCTTGTGGAATAGATGTTGCGATAGCTTCGATTTGACCTTGGCCAAAATGGATTAGAGTAGGGTTAACGTAAGAGAATTTCATTGCTGTACCTCATTTCTTCCAAAAAGGATGCTCTATTTGCTAGAGCTTATTATTTCAATAAGTGCATATTAGTAGCTGATATTCGATCTATAAAGGCGAATTCCTGCTTTTTTATTGCCTATTTCTACAATTAAGCGTATTTTTTTAAATAGAATTGAATAGATGTGATCTTAATCAGATAAAGGATAATGAATGAAGTCTTTGGGCGAATTGATGCAAAGCTATGCGGATCATTGTGGGTTTAATGATCTTGAAGGTATTAAAGAAACCGCTATTCCTGGTGTGTGGTTTTATCGCAGTAGTAAAGGAAATCAACGTCAGCCTTTTGTTTATCAGTCAGGGATTATTGTCCTTGGTAAAGGTCATAAGAATATTTATATAGGTAATCAGCCGGTTCATTATGGCCCTGATGATTATTTAGTGGTGGGCGTGCCGATGCCATTAGAGTGCGAAGCATTCCCAGAAAATGGAGAGCCGTTGTTAGGTTTAAGTATTGATGTGGATTCCGCTTTGTTACATCGTTTAGTAAATGAACTAGAAGAAGCAAAGTTTCAACCTTGTATACAAACCTCTTCAGATGGCTTTGGACTAACATCCGTAAAAATGGCGAATGATATGTTGGAGAGCTGTAAGCGATTAATGGCGGCATTACATACAGATCTAGATACAAAAATGCTAGGAGAGGCATTATTGACTGAGATTGTGTATCGAGTGCTGACTGGACCAGAAGGTCACGTATTATTTAATTTAGCGCATCATGATAGCCAGTATGCTCGTGTTGCTAAAGCGATGAATAAGATGCATCAATCGTATGCAAATAGCTTAACTGTGCAAAATTTGGCGGAAGAAGCCAACATGAGTGTTTCTGCTTTTCACTCTGCATTTAGGAAAATCACGCTAGAGTCGCCATTGCAGTATTTAAAAAAAGTACGTTTGAATAAAGCAAAAGAGTTGATTCAATTAGAAGGTAAACGAGTGAATGACGCTGCTCATTTAGTTGGATATACCAGTACTTCTCAATTTAGTCGTGAGTTTAAGCGCCATTTTAATGTGACGCCTAAGGGCAGTATTGCGTAATAATTATTACCAAAGAATAGAGTAAATTTAGATATATCGGAGTTTTTAATGTCAAACAGTGTATTTATAGCGACAAGTTTAGATGGTTATATTGCAGATAAAAACGGAGGCCTTGATTGGCTACATGCGATTCCAAATCCAGATCAGAACTCTATGGGATTTATCGAACATTTTGAACGTATCGATGCCATGGTGATGGGGCGTAATACTTTGGATACGGTATTAAGTTTTGATGTTGAGTGGCCTTATTCAAAACCGGTTTTTGTTCTGAGTAATACCATGACCTCTGTACCTGAAGGGTATGAAGACAAAGTCTTTTTAGTTAAGGGTGAGTTGAAAGAGGTTCTTCATGAGATTCATGCCAAAGGCTTTAAAAACTTGTATATCGATGGTGGAGTGACTATTCAAAACTTCTTAAAAGAGGACTTGATTGATGAGCTTATTATTACCACTATACCCGTGCTGTTAGGTGGAGGCTCACCATTATTTGCTGGTTTAGAACAACCGCTAAACTTTAAGTTTGTGAAGAGCGAAACTTTCCTTAGTGCGATTGTTCAGAACCACTTTGTACGTGAGCGTTAATATTTATTGCATAAAAAAGCCTGCAAGTGAGCAGGCTTTTGAATTTTATAACAAGAACAATTATTGCTTGTAAGTGTGTAGGAAGCGCTCTAGGCGACCAATCGCGGTTTCTAGATCATCAACTCGTGGTAATGTCACGATACGGAAGTGATCAGGTGTTGGCCAGTTAAAGCCAGTTCCTTGAACTAGTAGAACCTTCTCTTTGATTAAGAAATCTAGCACAAACTTCTGATCATCTTTAATCTTGTACATCTTAGGATCAAGTTTAGGGAACAGATACATTGCACCTTTTGGTTTCACACAACTTACACCAGGAATTTGGGTGATGAGGTCATACGCTTTATCACGCTGTTCTAATAAACGACCACCTGGAAGCAGAAGTTCATTAATGCTTTGATAACCACCTAACGCTGTTTGAATCGCATGTTGCATCGGTACGTTTGCACATAAGCGCATTGAAGCAAGCATATCCAACCCAGCAATATAACCTTGAGCGTGATCTTTAGGACCGTTTAAGAACATCCAACCACCACGGAAACCACATACACGATAGGCTTTAGATAGGCCGTTGAATGTCACCGTTAAGATATCAGGTGCTAATGTTGCCAATGTAGTATGAACCGCACCGTCATAAAGTACTTTGTCATAAATTTCATCAGCAAAAATGATTAGGTTGTTTTGACGTGCAATTTCGACAACTTGCAGTAAGAAATCACGACTGTATACCGCACCTGTTGGGTTATTCGGGTTAATTAACACGATACCTTTAGTGTTTGGTGTGATTTTCTTTTTAATGTCGTCTAAATCTGGGTACCAATCTGCCCCTTCATCACACATGTAATGCACAGGTTTACCACCTGAAAGTGACACTGCCGCTGTCCATAATGGGTAATCAGGAGCAGGAACTAGCATCTCATCGCCATTATTTAACAATGCTTGCATTGCCATAACGATCAGCTCAGATGCACCATTACCGATGTAAACATCTTCTACGTCCAAATCTAATAGACCGCGACGTTGATAGTGCTGAACAACGGCTTTACGTGCTGAGTAAATGCCTTTTGAATCACAGTAACCTTGCGATGTTGGTAGATTTTTAATCACATCAACAAGGATTTCATCAGGGGCGTCAAAGCCAAATGGGGCTGGATTCCCAATATTTAACTTAAGAATTTTGTGGCCTTCTTCTTCCATTCGCTTAGCATGTTTAAGAACTGGACCACGGATGTCGTAGCATACACTGCTAAGTTTTGATGACATTCCAATATTTTGCATGGTGAAACCCTGATGATATAAAAACGATATAGATTCAAATTACACTATTTCTAATAGGCTGAGAACCAATTTTTAGAAAAAAATCATGTAAAAACATCTTCTGCCATATTTCTATCTAAAAATAGATAATTTCTCTTCTTTTAATTTCATCGCCTTTTTTGCGTGGCTTAAGAATTTTTTAGGTATTGCTTTTCTTGTTTTAGATTTTCATAAACAAGCAAAATTTGATAAGAGTTTTATTTTTTAGACATACAATTGATGTGAATTATTTTTTATTTACAAACCTTTTGCTAGAATCACTAGTTCATACAAGGAAATAACAAGCAATTCCGCTTGTGCAAGTCGGTTGCCATGATGGCTGAAAACGATCAAGAGAGGTTAATTTGTCCACTTTTCAAGATGCCATTGAATCGATTCGTCATCAAATTACACAGGCAACAACATCCCATACAATTTCTTTAAAACTGGATTGGTCTATTGGTGAGCAGCTAATTGATTGGTTAGAAGCACAACCTGTATTTCCTAAGTTTTATTGGCAATCACGTGACGGTGAAGAAGAAGTGGCAGTATTGGGTCAAGTTAAGACGTTTACCGATCCTAGTACCGCTCAAAAAGTTCTCGCACCTCAACAACGTATTTGGGGTGGTCGCTCTTTTGATGGTCGAACTGAGCGCAATCGTCGCTGTATGTCTTCTTTCTTTTTTCTTCCTCAAGTAGAAATTACGCGTTTGGGTTCATCATGGAATCTTATGGTGAACTTGTCAGATGATAATTCTCGTTTGCTCTCTACCTTAAATAAAATGACAGAAGAGTTTGAATGTTTATCTGAATTGCATTGTCGAGTAACTCAGCGCATCAATACGCCTGAAAAAGCAGATTGGTCTAATATGGTGAATAAAGCACTCACTGCAATTTCAAATAAACAATTTGAAAAAGTGGTGTTAGCGCGTAAAACCACATTGACTCTCGATCAAAATTTATCTTCTGCTCAATTTTTAAAAGCCAGCCGTCAAGCTAACAGCCATAGTTTTCATTTTATGATGGCGTTAGACAGCGAGCATTGTTTTATTGGTTCTACACCTGAGCGTTTGTATGTACGTAATGGTTATGCGCTTAAAACCGAAGCATTAGCAGGCACGATTAGGCGTGGTCATGATGAAGAAGAAGATAATCAATTGGCCTCATGGTTAATTGCTGATAAGAAAAACCAGTATGAAAACCGTTTAGTGGTGGACGATATTGTTCACCGTTTATCTAAGTTCAGTCTTTCAATGAACGTTGCAGAATCATCTGAATTGGTGAAATTACGCAAAGTTCAGCATTTAAAACGTCCTATTTCTGCTGAAATTAATGCGGAATGCAGTGACTCTCAATTACTTGATAATTTACAACCAACGGCAGCCATCGCAGGGTTACCTCGTATGTCGGCTTTGGATTTCATTATTGATAATGAACCCTTTGCCCGTGGTTGGTATAGCGGTGCAGTTGGTTTCTTGAGTCAACAGCGCAGTGAATTTTGTGTTGCTATTCGCAGTGCTTTGGTTATGGGTAATAAACTTCATTTATTTGCAGGTGCAGGTATTGTTCCAGGTTCAGAGCCAAGCAGTGAATGGGACGAATTAGATAGAAAAACTTCTACTTTATGTACCTTATTAGAATCTGATACTAATGTGAGTTCAGATATCACGGAGTCGCAAGTCGCATGATGCAACCTGAGCAGCAAGTAATGCTAAATCAAGTTTGGGCTGAGTTAATTATTGAGGAGTTAGTTCGAAATGGAGTAAAGCATATTTGCATCGCTCCGGGCTCGCGTTCGACTCCACTAACTCTTGCCGCTTCTGAACATGCTCTTTTATCCATCCATACCCATTTTGATGAGCGTGGCTTGGGCTTTTTGGCTTTAGGTATTGCTAAAGCATCCAATGATCCTGTTGCTGTTATTGTTACTTCAGGTACAGCTGTCGCTAATTTATTGCCATCAGTGGCTGAGTCGGGGTTAACCAAAGAAAAACTCGTGTTACTCACCGCTGATCGCCCTGTAGAGCTGATTAACTGTGGTGCGAACCAAGCGATTAATCAACAAGGTATCTTCTCGTCACACGTTTGCCATTCGCTTCAATTACCTTCTCCAAATCAAAACGTGCCGGCACAGTGGTTATTAAGTCGTCTTGATCAAGCGTGCTTTATTCAACAAGAGCAGGGGGGGGCTATTCATATTAATTGTCCTTTTCCTGAGCCGTTTTATGGTAAAAAAGACGATAGCCTTCTTGTTGATTATTTAACGCCTATTCAGAATTGGAAAGCAAAGTCTTCTTCTTATATCGAACAAACACCATATTTTTCTCACGTAACGTTATCACCTAACTGGATGCAAACAGCACGTAAGAAAGGGGTTGTGATTATCGGTAAAGTTTCTTTAGAAGAAGCAAATTGCGCAGCACAGTTAGCAAAAGAGCTTGGTTGGCCAGTATTGGCAGATCCACAATCAGGTTATTATTCAGAGTGGGCACATTACGATTTGTGGCTACAAAATAATGCGTGTTTTGAGTTGTTATCCGAAGTTGAGTGCGTTTTGCAATTTGGTGCTCGATTAGTATCAAAACGTTTGGGTGCATGGTTGAAAAACTACCAACAGGCCTATTATTTAATAGATCCTCATAGTGAGTTATTAAACGAAAGTTGTCATGCGCATGTTCGTTATCGTGCTGATATTTCAACTTGGTGCCAAACACATGCAGACAGCCTTGCTGATAGAGATTGTGTATTTGACCATGCGCCATCTGTCCATTGGAGTGAATCTCTTAAAGTGGCATCACAGAATGCATTGGCACTGGCTCGTTCTATGGCGTGCAATAGCGAAACATTATCTGAATTAAGCTTTGCGCTTACCGTAGGCCAAAAAGCCAATGACTGTGATTGGTTTATTGGTAACAGCTTGATCGTTCGTTTATTGGACATGACAGGTGAGCTGAGCCAAAAGGATGTATATACCAACCGTGGTGCGTCAGGTATTGATGGTTTAGTGGCTACAACCGTTGGGGTTCAGTTAGCTAATGATAAACCGTTACTCGCTTTAGTTGGGGATACGTCATTACTTTATGATTTGAATTCTTTAGCGTTATTAAAGCAAGCGACGCAACCTATGGTTGTTGTGGTGATGAATAACGATGGCGGTGGTATTTTTGATTTATTACCCGTGAATGAGAAAAAGAAAGATGATTTCTATCGTATGCCTCATCAGCTAGAGTTTAGTCATGCTGCTGCGATGTTTGGTCTGTCCTATCATAGGCCAGAAACACTAAGCTGTGCCATGTCGATGATTAACGATGGTTTGGAAAAGGGTATTCATTTAATTGAGATCAATACACCAGCAGGTCAATCTGGTGAAGAGCTAACACGTCTTTTTCAGACCATTCAGCATGCCGCTTTATTCTAAACAATTAGAAACAATGAAAAATACCACTCAACCTTGTGTGGTATTTTTACATGGTTTGTTAGGATCAACGAAAGATTGGTCAAGCATTGCTACAAAGGTTGCAAAAACGCATCCAGTATTATTAATTGATCTTCCAGGACATGGAAACAGTCAATTAACCTTATTGGATCACAATGAGGGATTTGAACAGAGCTGCCAGTTGATTGTTGAACAATTGGAAAAATCACCTTATCAGACCTTTATCTTTGTTGGGTACTCGTTGGGTGGGCGATTAGCGATGTATCTTCATGCGATGTATTCTTTGCCTTCTTCGATAGAAGTGAAAGGACTGTGCATTGAAGGTGGAAACTTTGGCTTAGTTTCAGAAGAAGAAAAGCAGCTGCGCTTGGCAAATGATATTCAATGGGCAAAGCGCTTTGAAGAACTACCTATTGTTGATGTTTTAGACAATTGGTATCAACAAGCGGTGTTTTCTTCACTAAACCCTGAGCAAAGACAAGTTTTAGTAACCAAGAGAAGTGATAATCTTGGGCACGCAATTGGAATGATGTTGAGATCTACGTCACTTGCTAAGCAACCATATTTGCTTGATGCATTACATCGTAGCACCATTCCAATTCTTTATATTTGCGGTGAAGCAGATAAAAAATTTCAACACTTGGCTGAGCAAAGTCAATTAACGTATCAAATCATTGCTCAGGCAGGGCATAACGCTCATGTGGAACAGCCCGAACGCTTTACACATGTACTTAATACATTCTTACAACAATGGACATAAATCCCATGGCAAGAACTGTTGGCATTTCAGAAGAAGAACTTTACGCTCCAGTAAATTGGACAGATTGCACTGCGCAATACGAAGACATTCAATACCACAAATCAGCAGATGGTATCGCAAAAATTACGATTGCTCGTCCACAAGTGCGTAATGCATTTCGTCCGGGCACAGTAAAAGAGATGATCGATGCGTTAGCAGATGCACGCTACGATGAAAAAGTCGGTGTGATCATCTTAACTGGTTTAGGTGAAGACGCATTCTGTTCAGGTGGCGATCAGAAGATCCGTGGCGATTACGGCGGTTACCGTGATGACAGCGGTACACACCACTTAAACGTATTGGATTTCCAACGTCAAATCCGTACTTGTCCAAAACCAGTGATTGCTGCAGTAGCAGGTTACGCAGTTGGTGGTGGCCATGTTCTTCATATGATGTGTGACTTAACCATTGCTGCTGAAAATGCACAGTTTGGTCAAACAGGACCTAAAGTAGGTTCTTTTGACGGTGGTTGGGGGGCTTCTTATATGGCTCGCATCGTTGGTCAAAAGAAAGCTCGTGAAATCTGGTTCCTTTGCCGTTTCTACGATGCTCAAGAAGCGTTGGATATGGGTCTAGTAAACACGGTTGTTCCTGTTGCTGATCTAGAAAAAGAAACGGTTCGTTGGTGTCGTGAAACGCTGCAACATAGCCCAATGGCATTACGTTGTCTAAAAGCGGCACTAAATGCTGATTGTGATGGCCAAGCAGGTCTTCAAGAGTTAGCGGGTAACGCAACAATGATGTTCTACATGACAGAAGAAGGCCAAGAGGGTCGTAACGCGTTTAACGAAAAACGTCGTCCAGACTTCGATAAATTCCCTCGTAACCCATAATTCGCTGTTACAGATTCAATTAAGTATTAGAGGCTCCTTTGAGTCTCTTTTTTCTTTTATTGGTTGGAGTAAGAGATGAAAACAGCCAAGATCTATCAATACCAACTCCCTATGGACAGTGGAGTAATTCTTCGTGAACAACGTCTTCAGCAGAGAGATGGATTGGTCATTGAGTTAAGTGATGGAATACATACAGCAAGAGGTGAGGTTGCGCCTTTACCTGAATTCAGCCAAGAAACGCTAGAACAAGCTCGTGAAGATTTAATTTCATTAACTCAATCATGGTTAAACAGTGAAGAGTTGGATCTTGATTCAAACTGCCCATCAGTTGCATTTGGCTTTAGCATGGCTTTGTTAGAGCTTGAAAAACAGTTGCCACAAGAAGGTAACTACCAAGCTGCACCTTTGTGTTCTGGCGATCCTGATGACTTGGTTGTTAAGCTTAATGAAATGAGCGGTAAGAAAATAGCCAAAATCAAAGTGGGTTTATACGAACCTATTCGTGATGGCATGGTTGTGAATATGTTTTTAGAACTGATTTCTGATCTCTCTTTACGCCTTGATGCCAACCGTGGCTGGACTACAAAGAAAGCAGAGCAATTTGCTAATTACGTACATCCACAATTTCGTTCTCGTATCGAATTCTTAGAAGAACCATGTACTACACCAGAAGAGAGTTTAGCTTTCTCTAAAGCCACAAATATTGCAATCGCATGGGATGAAACCGTACGTGATGATGGTTTTACTGTTGAAACTCAAGAAGGTGTTGCTGCTATTGTCATCAAGCCAACATTAGTCGGTTCTGTTGAAAAGTGTATTTCGTTAATTGAACAAGCGCACCAATTAGGCATGCAAGCGGTGATCAGCTCAAGCATTGAATCTAGTTTGGCATTAACACAACTTGCACGATTAGCCGCTTGGAAAACACCAGAAACGATTCCGGGTTTAGATACTATCGATCTGTTTAAAATGCAGCTACATACTTCTTGGCCTAATTGTGACTTACCAGTGGCACAATTGGCTGATCTCGAGGTGATATGGGAAAACTGATCTCACCAGCATTCACGACTTGGCCTTGGGTTAAGTGGAGTGAAGAGCGAGAATTAGACATTGCATTGCGTGATGGCGATAAAGTGTGGACATGGAGTGAAGTGTCTACACAAACCAACCGTTATGCTAATGGTCTTCTTCAGCAAGGCGTTAAGCGTGATGATGTTATTGTTGGCATTGCTAAAAACTGCATAGAATTAATTTGGTTGCAGCTGGCCTCTGTTCGTATTGGAGCTCGCTTTGCTGCAATTAATCCAAAGACACCGAGCAAACAGCTGCACCAATTAGTTACTAGCATTGCTGCTAATCATATTTGGTTTGGTGAAGGTCAAGAGACCATCTCTGGTACATGGCATCATTTGCAACTGATAAACGCAGAATATGGCGCAGTAGCAGCTACATGGCAACCAACTCGTTTAGCAACATTAACGTTTACATCAGGCTCAACGGGAAACCCTAAAGCTGTCGCGCACAGTGCAAGTAACCACTTACACTCAGCCGCTGGTTTATTAAGTTGGTTACACTTTGATGTCAGTGATTCTTGGCTGGTATCACTGCCTTTATTTCATGTTTCAGGCTTAGCTATTGTTTGGCGTTGGTTACTTTCTGGCGGAATGCTGGTTATGCCAACAGAGCAAGGCTTACTGAATGATTTAGCTGGTGTTACGCATGCGTCGTTAGTTCCAACTCAACTGCAACGTATCTTAGATAGTGGTGAAACATCTCAGCTCGCATTAAAACGTGTTCTACTAGGTGGTAGTGTTATTCCAACCGAATTAACAATAGCTGCGCAAAAACAGGGCGTCGAATGTTGGCTCGGTTATGGTATGACCGAGATGGGCTCAACCGTAACAGCAAAAAGAGCAGATGGTGAGCCAGGAGTAGGGAATGTTCTGCCTTATCGAGAATTACGTATTGAAGAAGGCGAAGTGTGGGTAAAAGGAGAGAGTTTAACTCTAGGCTATTATCGCTCTTCAGGCATTATTGATGTAGCGAACGAAGATGGCTGGTTTGAGACTAAGGATCTTGGTTCTGTGATTAATGCTGAGCTCCATATTCACGGACGTGCTGATAACATGTTTATTTCTGGTGGCGAAAATATCCATCCTGAAAAAATAGAGCAAGTGCTACTGACACATCATGAGATCGATAATGTGATTGTTGTCGATGTGCCTGATGAGGAGTATGGACAACGACCTGTTGCCGTTCTTGTTTCAAACACAGGCAAAATTCCTGCTAAGTTAGTCGAGTTTACTCAAGATAAATTGGCTAAATTTGAGCAACCGATACGTTATGAAATCATGCCAGAACATTTGCTTATTTCTGGCATTAAAATTTCACGTAAATTGGTTAAAGAGTGGGTTGATTCGTAATCGGAACTTATAAAGAAAATATTAAAACAGTAATTAGAGTTACTGTTTTTTTTTATTTAAATTTCCACATTCCTTTTATTTTTCGCCAAATAAGTGTGATTGATGTTCAAGTAGCACCCTAATACACCGTTTGTACGATAATACTTTTTACAAGGAAAAGAGTGAATATATATAGTGGCCATGAACAGTTATCCTTTGCAAAAATAATTTATAAAAGGTCAAAAATGAAAATTAAAGCCCTACTTTGTTCGACTCTTATTGCACTAACAGCAAATCCTACAATTGCTAGCGAAACAAAACTTGATGTTCGATTTGGTAATAATACTGCATCAGATATTAAAGATAGTCGCGTTAAATTTATGCATACATTTGATACTGGATTTTATTTCAGTGCCGAGGCTGCGCAAATTCATAACGATGCTTATTTTGCTGGAAACGATTCAAACGATTCTAATAAAAATGGTTTGAAGGCCGCAGCTCAAGAATTTGAAGCGACATATAAGTTTAACATTAATGAAGATTGGTATTGGTCTCCTGGTCTAGTTATGGTAACGGCACCAAATTGGACCGAATACCGACCATACTTAAAGTTAGGGACGAATTTTGATAATGGTATCTCAGTGACTGGCCGATATCGTTACAATTGGTCTAATGATGAAAACGGTAAAAATTATCTTGATGGAAGCGGTACAACTCGAGGTGCATCGAATCAATTTGACCTTTGGGTATCGAAAAGCTTTGGTGATGTGGGTTTAATGTATAATCCTCGTTATCGTTATCAAGATGGTGTTGATCAAGGTACTGGTCGTGATGATTACTGGGAGCATACCGTGATGATTAATTATAAAATTGATGATACATGGACTCCATATATGGAGCTAGTATCAGTAGATGAAACTTACGTAGATTCTAATGGTAATCGTGAAAATGATTATGCAATTCGTCTCGGCTTTGTTATGAATTTATAATGTTAAATAACAGCGGTTATTTATACTTATACCAATTTTACTAATATTCTAAACATATTATTGAGTGTTTTTACTTAATAGAACCGCTTATTATTAATTATTGGGATTAACCGCTGTTTTTTAGTTGCGTAATTTTAATGTTAAAAGGTCAGCAATTCTTTACCTATTTGATCAATAATTTGCAAAATATGAATTTGAGACTCCCTACCATACAGTGAAACACCATCTACCTGTTCTTCTAATATAATATTTAAATGACAAGCTTGTTCAAGTGTAGAACCTTTATGACTAATACCGAGAACCTTTAATCCCTTCCGTTTGGCGTTATAAGCCATATCTATCACCGCTGTTGTTTCACCGGATTTACTAACGAGAAGTAGAGTCCCTAATTCAGCTCTTGTTAATTGATGTATGTCTGTGATGACTAAATGTGGAACATTCGCTAAAGATAAAAATCGAGATAAATAAGTGATACTCACAATTGATGCACCTCTAGAGTAGAGGTACACAACGGGAGAGGATTTTAAGGTATTTGCAAGCTCTGCGATTTGCTGTTGCTCATTGCCTTCATTTTGCTGTGAGTTGCTCTCTTTATTTAACTCATTAGAAAGTTTGTAGCGAAGCTCTGTGTAACTTGCATATCCCATCTTTTTACAAACTCGATTAACTGAAGTTGTCGTTGTTAATGCTTTGTTTGCAATTGTTTTCGCTGGAATATTTTGTAAATCACTCGCGTGACCAATTAAATATTCATAAATGGTGCGCTCTATTCCTCGGAAAGTATTCATCGCTCTCTATTATTTACATTTAAGTTAATAAGTTGTATTAGGCTTGAAATAGTAAATAAAGTCTTTGATTCGAGTCACAGATGTATCGTCATACGTGAATAGTATGATGAAACAGTATCTGCATACTTCAAGATCCCTATACTGAATATAAGTTGATTACATCAGGGTATAAAAATGAATACAAAAAAACTGGTAGCAGTGACCGCTTGCCCTACAGGTATTGCTCATACGTTTATGGCCGCTAAAAAAATTCAAAGTTGGGCTGAAAAGCAAGGCTATGAAGTGAAAGTAGAAACACAGGGTAGTGATGGTGTAAAAAATAGGCTTACCACGCATGATATTGCTACTGCTGATGCGGTTGTTCTTGCTGTAGATGTGCCAATTATGGATATGGAACGCTTTGATAACACCAATCCATTAAAGGTGCGAACTCAAGAATTAATAAAGCATGTTGATACATTACTTCCTTCAGCAATGAAGCGTGGTAAAGAGAAGTTAGATGCTACAGACGAATTACCTATAGAAGAAAAACGTTCAGTTTATCAAGTTGCTATTGGCCATATTATGACGGGTATTAGTTACATGTTACCGGTTGTTGTTTTGGGTGGTTTATTAATGGCAGTAGCAAAGATTACAGGGGAGTTTATTGATATAAGTGGAACGCCAATTCAAACGCTAGATAAATTAGGCTTCATGACAATTAAATTTATGTATCCAATTTTTGCTGCTTATTTAGCGTATTCCATTGCAGGTAAACCAGCGCTGATCCCTGCGTTTATCGGTGGGATCATGAGTGATGAAGTATATAAACGATTTTTTGATTTAGAAGGTTGGGCACCATCTGGTTTCTTTGGAGCAATTGCAATTGGTTTTCTGGTTGGTTATTTAGTTCGTTATCTTAATGATGTCATCAAAGTTAAATCAGAACTTACAACATTAAAAACCATGCTATTAGTTCCAGCCGTTACTGGTGTTGTAATGGTGCTTACCATGGAATACATCATTAACCCATTTTTTGGTGCATTGAATATTGCCATGATTAATTTGTTTACCGAAGCTGGAGATGCAGGGCGTGGTATTTATTCTATGGTGATTGCAGCAGGTACTGCTTTTGATCTTGGTGGACCAATTAATAAGGCTGCGGGTTCGGTTGCTCTTGGTTTGAATGGTATGGGGGATGGTTTTGATTTAATCGCTCGTGAACTTGGTATTGTTATTCCCCCTATTGGAGTTGGACTAGCTGCATTACTTGATGGCAAATTTCGTCCACGTGTTTTTTCTAATGAAGAGCAAACGGTCGGTAAAACATCATTAATGCTTGGTATGATTGGTATTTCTGAAGGGGCAATTCCTTTTATTCTTAAAAATCCGAAAATGATCCCAATAATGATTCTTGGCTCAATTATTGGTACTCAATTGGCCGTTGTACTTAATGTATTCCAGAGCTTGCCTTTACCTGCCGTATGGGGATGGTTCTTATCTTCAGATCCTATCAGTTACACCATATCTGTATTTGTTGGCTCAAGCTTTATTGCCATAGCGTTATTGCTTTGTACTAAACCAGATACAAGTAACATTTAAAAAATAGGGGAGATGACTGTTCTCCTCATAATTCCAATTAAGATAAAGAGATAATCAAATGGCTAAAGTACATGTAATTCCTCATACGCATTGGGATCGTGAGTGGTATTTTACTCAACAAGATAGTGACGTTTTAGCAGCTTATAATTTTACAAAAGTAATTGAAATATTAGAAACACAAACAGACTACAGTTGTTACCACTTAGATGGGCAATCTTCTATTGTGGAAGATTATTTGAAAGTGTTGCCACATATGCGAGATCGCATGGCGAAATTGATTACTGATAAAAAATTGTTTATTGGACCTTGGTATACACAGACTGATACTTACAATGTTATGGGTGAGTCGATTATTCGAAACCTGAAGTATGGTATGCATGTCGCGGAAGAGTTAGGCCATAGCATGAAGGTTGGTTATTTACCTGACACCTTCGGTCATAATGCACAAATGCCAACCTTATTTAAGGGAGTAGGTATTGATAATATTGTATTTTGGCGCGGTATTGATTATGGAAAACAAGTCGAGAAATCTCATTTCTTTTGGCGTTCATCTGGTGGCGATGATATCTATGCTTATAACTTAGTTCATGGATATGGAGCTGCAAAGAATATTGTAGCAACCCCTGAGCATTTAGATAAAAAAATCTTTCCAATGATAGAGAAAATTAAATCTCTATCGGGATTAAACGATGTGTTGATCCCATCTGGAGGAGATCAAGTCAATATTGATCCTGCACTACCACAAACATTACGTTCAGCAACAGAACGATCTTCCGAATACGATGTTTATACTATTTCTTCAATGGAAGCTTTTATTGATGTGCTGCGTAATAACAGTGAAGACTTTGAGACTTATCAAGGAGAATTTAAGTCGCCACGATACGCACGAATACATAAAACTATAGGATCTGTTCGTTACGATATTAAGAAACTCAATTTTGAAATTGAACAGTTTTTATTAAAAAAATTAGAAGTAGTTGTTGCTATTGCTAAAGCTCAAGGAATCATTGTACATACTGAGTTGATTGATATTGCATGGAAAAAAATACTGGAATGCCATGCTCATGACAGTATGGGGGGATGTAATAGTGACGCAACAAATACAGATATTATGCATCGTCTTAAACAGGCACAAGAAATTTGTCACGGACTGTATAACCTTGTAGTGAAAGAAATTGCAAGTAGCTGCCATGATAATGAGTTGATGTTATTTAATGGCCAGTTAACACCTTATAACGGTGTCGTAAAAGCTGTTGTATTTAGCCATCATGAGTATATTTCAATCATAGATAAAGAAATCGAATTACCTATTGAGGTTATAAAAAAAGAGACTTTAGATGGTGGAAAAGTTATTGAAGTAACAAAAGATGGAGAGAAAGAAGTTGCTGTGCCACCGTATTACCGTTTTGAATTGAATATCTGTGTTAATCAATTACCAGCAATGGGGTATAAAATATTCCAAATTATAGAAAATCAATCAGAAAATCATATGGTTGCATCTGAAAATGAAAATAGTATTGAAAACGAAGTACTAATACTCACGATTAATGATGATGAGCTTCAAGTTACAAACAAAATGAATGGTCGAACTATTTCAAAATTGTTGGAGTTTGAAGAACAAGCTGATGATGGTGATTCATATGATTTTTCGCCATTAAAGAATGATATTCCTCTTTATAATAATTCTATTCAATGGTTAGAAAGTCATATAGGACTAACTGAGCAAAGCATGAAAGTTCGTGCAACTTTAACTGTCCCACAAGATCTTATTGAGAGAAAAACCCAAAAAATTACCGAAACAGCGGTATTTGATATCACATTACGCTTAGTTAAAGAGCAAAAACAATTATTAGTAGATATTTCAACAGTGAATCAAATTAAAGATCATCGTGTTCGAGTATTAATTAATTCAGACATACAAACCAATACATCGATAAGTACTCAGCCTTTTGCTGTAATGGAGCGAATGGTTGATACCAATATTGATAATTGGAGAGATACATACCGTGAATGCCCAATTGATATTGAAACAACTGAGGGAGCGGTTGCGATAGAGCAAGATAATAAAGCGATTATTGTGAATGGAAGAGGGTTAAAAGAGTTTCAAATCATCAAAGGTTCAACGTGTGACAAATTGGCTTTGACCTTATTTAAATCGACGGGAGTACTTGGTAAAGATGACCTCTTATGGCGACCTGGTAGAGCTTCAGGTATCAACAATACCGTCGTACATACACCCGACGCTCAATTACAAAAAGCAATGCAATTTAGTTTTGCTATTGCTTTAACGGATGATGCAAAACACAGTACGATTCGCAAATTGGAGGCTTGTTACTTGGGTCTTCCATTCAGTTATCAAAAACAAACATTAAATAGCTTTGAAAATCGATTAGAACGCTTCCAAGTTAGATTCGATACACATAAACGAAAACCATTATTTAGCTTGTTTTCAATTAAACAATCGTTAGAGCTATCAAGTATTGGGCACTCTTTTTATAAAGAAAATGCAGTTATTGTTCGTTTATTCAATGCGACAGATAGTGAGCAACACCTTGATCTAACAGCATTCGAACATTGTGAAAGTGTTGAATTGGTAAATTATCGAGAACAAGCGATAACGTATTTTGGACAAGAATTATCGGGTGATGCCATTGTTCGTCCTAATAACAGTATTGATTTACGTCTTACATTTAAATCAGCAGAGTAATTGGAGTGATTAAAATGATAGAAAACGTTATTTTCAACAAGGTCGAAAAAATATACGGCAAAGGTAATGCGATATCGATTACTCAAGATATTTTGGGACTCATTAACAAATGGAAAGTAGAGAAACCAATTTATCAATCATGGGTTGATGAGAAAACGTCTTATCTTATTACCTATGGGGATAGCTTTTCATCTGATGGAGAAAAAACGTTATCAACAATGAAAAAATTTGCTGATAAATATTTAAAAAACATTATTAGTAATATTCATATATTACCTATGTTTCCTTATACTTCAGATGATGGTTTTAGTGTTGTTGATTATCGTAAAATTGACCCGAAATTAGGGAGTTGGCAAGAGTTAAATGCATTATCAGATAACTTTGATTTGATGTATGACTGCGTAATTAATCATATTTCTAAAAGTAGTGACTGGTTTCAACGTTATTTAGCTGGTGATGAGCAATATCAAGAGTATTTTATCGAGTCAGATCCTAGCCTTAATTATTCAAGTGTTACGCGTCCCCGCTCATTACCACTTTTAACTCCATTTAATAAGGCTTCGGGCGAGATTTCTTATGTTTGGACAACATTTTCAGATGATCAAATAGATATTAATTTTCATAATCCAAAAGTTTTATTAGAGAGTATAGATATTCTACTCATGTATGCTGCTAATGGTGGTCGTTCTATTCGCTTAGATGCTATCGGGTTTATTTGGAAGATATTAGAGACATCATGTATTCATTTACCACAGGCTCATGAAATTATTCAGCTTTGGCGAATTATTCTTGATAAGGCTATTCCTGGAACATTATTAATCACAGAAACGAATGTCCCTCATAGAGAAAATATCTCTTACTTTGGGCAAGGTAATGAGGCTCATATGGTGTATCAATTTCCGCTGCCGCCATTAACTTTACATGCATTTATGAGCGAAAATAGTCAAATGCTGACTATGTGGGCAAAAGGGTTAACATCAGAAGCAATGCAAAGTTTACATGAAGGGCATAAAACAACGTATTTCAACTTTTTAGCTAGTCACGATGGTATTGGAGTTCGTCCAACAGAAGGGATATTAACGAATGATGATAGATTAATGATGTGTAAACAGGTTGAACGAAAGGGCGGAAGGGTTAACTATAAAGATAATGGCGATGGAACCCAATCACCTTATGAACTTAATATTAACTATTTAAGTGCATTAACGGAACCTGATGATAATTCAACGAAAAAATCCGATAAATTTTTAGCTGCACAGTCAATATTACTTTCATTTATTGGTGTACCTGCCATTTATTATCATAGTTTGTTAGGCAGTGAAAATGATGTAAAAGCAATGCTTGAATCAGGAATTAATCGCCGTATTAATCGTGAGAAATTTAATTTAGATGAGTTAGAAACAGAACTCGAAGATTCAGAAGCATTACGCTATAAAGTGTATAACCAAATGGTTTCATTACTGGGTTTACGTCAACAGCTTTCAGCATTTTCTCCACAATCATCACAAAAAGTACTTGAGTTAGGTGAGGGTATTTTTGCTTTGATACGTGGTGAAGGAGAAGAAGCCATTCGATTTATAGTAAATATCACATCAAGCCCTCAAGATATTTATCTGGATGATGGAGGAGTAGATGTTATTACAAACGCATCATTTTCAAATACGTTTACTTTAAAGCCATATCAATTTGTTTGGTTAATGCAGCAATAAGGAATTTAAAATGAAATTAGCACAACTTACTTCACCTGATCTTATTTTAATTGATGCCGTATTTGATGATCGATTGTCAGCCATTCATGCATTAACAGATAAGTTAGATCTACATGGAAAATTGACCAACAAACAAGAGTTTTTAGAGGCTGTTTTAACAAGAGAGGAGGAAGGACCAACAGCACTTGGTGAGTACTTAGCCGTTCCTCATGGAAAATCAGAAGCGGTTAAAGCACCTGTTTTTGCTTGCGCGTTTGTAAAAGAAGAACTGATGTGGACAGGTTTAGATGGTGATGAACCAGTTAAGATGATTTTCTTATTGGCAATCCCACCAGCTGAAGCGGGGTCGACTCATATGGAGGTATTAACTACACTTACTTCATTATTGGTTGAAGATGATTTTAGAGAACAGTTACTGGCTGCGAGCTCAACACAAGAGGTTATGTCATTATTTGATGGTAATGAGGACAGCAAAAATTATGAACAGAGTAAAAAAGAAATAGACGTTCAGGTTGAAATCGCCAAAGATACCACCCGCTATGCATACCCAGCAGTATTAGGTATAGGTGTATTAATCTCAGTATTTTTATTTATGTTGCTTTAAAGCATTATCACTGACAATCACCGCGTAATTGAGCTACTTTTTCACGCATCAGTTTTGATGTTGCATCTTGTGGTAGTACGGGTTCTCCTGCTACCACTTCTACTTTAGACCAGCAGCGACTAGGGCGTTTTAATATTGCTTTACCGCCATGGCGACTAAAGAAACTTCCCCATAAGCCTCGCAGCGCCATTGGAATGACGGGCACTGGCGAGCGTTTCAAAATGATATCCATACCTCGTAAGAAAGCACCGATTTCACCATCACGAGTTAAGACACCTTCAGGAAAGATCAACACAATCTCCCCATTTGTTAGTGCGTTTTCAACCTCCATAAATGCTCGTCGAATTGAGCTACTTTTAGTGGCATTAATTGGAATAACCTTAGTTAATTTAAAGAAGTATTTAATTAAAGGTAATTCAGCGTATTCCTCTTCCATTACAAATCGAATAGGGCGAGGGCACGCTCCACTGATAATAAAAGCATCCATATAAGTGATGTGATTACACACTAACAAGGCGCCACCTTCTTCTGGGATATGATGCAAATGTTTGTGGTTTACTCGGTATGCCGTGTGAGTGAGAACCCATAAAACAAAGCGAATAATAAAAATAGGCACACGGAAAAACAAAAAGAGTGTGACGATACCATTTAATATCGCAAGAAGAAGGAAAAATTGAGGGATACTTAACTCAATGACAGATAGACAAATAATTCCAAGGATGGCACTTGTTACCATAAAGATGGCGTTATAAATATTATTGGCAGCAATGATCTGAGAGCGATGTTTCGCTTGGGGTCGTTTTTGGATTAACGTGTATAAAGGGACAATAAATATCCCACCAGAAACCCCTAGAAAAAAGAGATTAACAAAAACAGAGAAAAGATCTGGATGCGTTAAGATTTCAAAAAAATCAGTGGTATGTATTGGATTTGCGGGTGTCGCTAAAAACAGGTTGAAACCAAAAATAGTAATACCAAGGCTGCCAAGAGGAATAATGCCTAGTTCAACACGGTGTTTAGATAATACATCACAGGCTAATGAACCTACTGCAATGCCAACTGAGAACAACGCCAACAGTACACTAACAGTAATCGCATTATCGTTTAAAAAATGGTGAGTGTAATTAGGAAACTGAGTTAAGTAACTTGCACCTAAAAACCAAAACCAACTGATCCCCATAATCGCTAAAAATACAGACGTATCTTTTTTTGCGATTGAAATAGTATTTCGTGTTTGCTGAATTGGTCGCCAGCGAAATGAAAGTGTTGGGTCAATGGCTTTTGCATAAGGAATAAAACGACTAGATAAATAACCAAGTACTGCGAAAAGAAGCACAGCACCAGCAGCAATATATTGCGCATTCTCTTGGGATGCAATAATGCCAGCGCCAATGGTTCCAAATAGAATGGCTAAGAAAGTGCCTGTTTCAACTAAAGCATTACCAGAAACTAACTCATCTTCTTTTAATTGCTGAGGGAGTAAAGCGTATTTTACTGGACCAAAAAAAGCGGATTGAGTGCCCATTAAAAACAATAAAATAAGTAATAGCGTGAAGTCTTTTAAAACAAAGGCAATAGCCCCAAAGAGCATGATAATGATTTCAGCGAGTTTAACTTTGCGTATAAAAGCCGATTTCTCATATTTGTCAGCCAGTACACCAGCAAAAGCAGAAAACAGAAAAAAAGGAAGAATGAATAACCCAGCGGCTAAATTAATAAATAAATTAGATGATATAGGTAGAGAATCAACACTAGCAAAAGCAACAAACAATAATAGGGTATTTTTAAATATGTTGTCGTTAAAAGCCCCTAGAGATTGAGTGAGAAAGTAGGGGAGGAATCGACGTTGTGTAAGTAGTTTGGCTTGCTTTGCCATAAAAGATCCTTTTTACCAAAGAATATTGGTTAATGCAGTTTCCATTGATTGATGTAGTTTAGCAGCAAGTTATCAATAAGTTTGTGGCCATCAATCGGTGTTGATGAAAAAAGTAAATCATCAAGGCTTAGTAGCGTAATACCATGAACACCAGCCCAAATTACACGACTTGTTTCTACAATATCTTCGTGAGTTTTCGTATTGTTAATACTAAAGATCATTCTTTCAAGGATCGACATCATTTGATTAATGCGGTTTTCTTGCCATTCAGGCAGCGCCTCACCATTCATATTATGTTGAAATACCAACTTCCAACGATTAGGTTGCTGCTGTGCAAAATCATAATAACAATAAGCAATGGCTTTTAGTGCCTCCTCAGGGGTTGCACTGTTTTCAATACCTTGTGAGATTTGAAGCATCAATTCATCAAGGGTTTGCGCGATAGAGCGAAGTAGCAATAAGTTATAGCTACCAAAAATATTGACTAATGTACTCGGTACATAACCAATGCTTTTTGCCAGTTTGCGTAAACTGAGTTCGTGATGACTATGCTCATTAAGAAATAATTTAACATTATCTAATGCCATTTCGCGTATTTCTTGATGAGAATGGTCGTTTCTGCGCGCCATATTAACCTGAGCTATAAAATTATGTACATTGTTCTTAATTTTAAATGTATGGCTATAATCTTCAAGTAAGAGTTATGTCAATTAGGAGTTAGTGCACATGTTTGAGACGGATAACTGTTTGTTTTAACACTCTGAAACATTCTATTGAAGATTAATGCTGCCATTGTTCCTCAATGCAAGCTATTATCAATCCAAATTAATTCCAAAAATAAGGAAGAGGTAATGAAACGTCTTTTATCTATTGTTGCCCTTATGTTTGTTTTTGTGGTCTCAGCACCGCATGCAGAAGCAAAGAAATTCGGTGGCGGTAAGTCATTTGGTAAAAGCTTTAAAACGGCGCCTGCGCCAAAACAAAAACAACAAAATACCAATACGATTGGTAAGCAAGACACAACAAAAAGTGCATCAGGCAAAAAAGGCCTAATGGGTGGCTTGCTTGGTGGTCTACTTGCTGGTGGTTTATTAGCTGCTCTATTTAGTGGTGGTGCGTTTGAAGGTATCCAATTCATGGATATTCTTATCATGGCAGGTATCGCATTCATTCTATTCAAGGTATTCCGCTCAATGATGGCAGCCAAGGCGGGTAGTATGAATCAGAGACAAGGTGCAGCTTATGCAGGCCCACAAGGTCAGCAAGACGCACAGCCTAGTTTCCGTGATAATCAACAATACTTCCAAGCTGATCAAGCTACAGCACAACCTACTGGTGGTTTTGGTGCAGCAAGTGCTGATGACGTTCCGCATAACTACCCACCGGGTTTTGATATGCAATCATTCATTAATGGTTCTCGTGAACACTACCGTATTTTACAAGGTGCTTGGAACCATAACCAGCTTGAGACGATTCAAGAATATGTTTCAATCAGCCTGTACAATGACCTTGTACAAGAGCGTGCAACCCTTGAAGGTGAGCAACACACAGACGTAATGTATGTGGATGCAGAAGTGGTTCGTGCTGATCACGATGCAAACCGTGCTCAATTAAGTATTCAGTTCTCTGGTCGCTACCGTGATGCGGTAGAAGGCATTGAAGAGGACATTACTGATATTTGGCACCTTGAGCGTGATTTAACGCAACCAAATGCGCCATGGTTAATTATCGGTATTCAAGCTTAAGCACTTAACTAGCTGAAAATTGATTAAAAAATATCCCTATAGTGAGTAATCCTATAGGGATTTTTTATAGGTGTGATCCAGCTCTGTTTTAATATTTTTTAGACAGTCTATGCTGAATTCAGTTAATAAATAAGAGAGATATAAATATGCCATTTAATAAAGACATCGTAGAAGAAATGAACCTTCTCAAGCAATTCCCACTAGAAAGCACTCAAGCGGGTTTAAAGGTTCACTCAGACGCAGCACCCGAAGCAATTGAAGCAATGAAGCGTCTTTTCAGTAAAGGATTGGTAACACAAGAAGATGGTGGCTATTTAACAAGCCACGGTATTGAAATCGCAGAGCAAGTACAAAACGTTGTTCGTGTACTATCGTAAGCGTATTCTTCTATAAAAGAATTATAACGTCATTGACTCTAGTTCAGTGATGGTTTGAATAGCTTGTTCTGAGGTTGAACCGCATACATCAGGACAAGCACTAAATTGATGACATACCTTTGGGCGTTCAGCCTTACCAAAAAGCTTACATAAATTCTCTTCATTTAATTGCACACAGCGAACACCAGCAGGCTTACCATTTGGCATTCCCGGGATAAATGACGTAATACTTGGAGCAATGCAACATGCACCGCAACCTAATCGACATTCCATAATTAAACTCACGCAAAAAATAAAGGATGCGCAAGGTATCACTCTTCTATCTTTAGGTCAAAACTTGCTTTTTTGGAACAGAGTGGTATAAAACGGCCTCTTCCCATAATGAGTGTAAAGCAATGACAGAGCAATTTTGGCAACAAAAAAAATTAGAAGAAATGACAGAACAAGAGTGGGAATCTCTTTGTGACGGCTGTGGTAAGTGCTGTCTACACAAATTAATGGATGAAGATACAGATGAAGTTTACTACACCAACGTGGCATGTAGCTGGTTAAACAGCAAAACATGTGCATGTAAAGATTACCCTAAACGTTTCACATCAGGTGAAGAGTGTCTAAAACTAAGCCGTGAAAATATCGCAGAATTTAACTGGTTGCCACTGACTTGTGCGTACCGTTTATTAGCGGAAAATAAGCCGTTACCTGAGTGGCACCCGCTGATCACTGGTTCAAAATCAGCAATGCACGCTGCTGGTGAAAGTGTAAGAAATAAAGTGGTTTATGCTATTGATGTGAAGAACTGGGAAGATCACATCACTAACCATCCGCATAGAAGCTAATGTCTGAAAAAGTAAAAACACAAAAGCCCGATCGCAAAACTGCAATGCGTAACATCATTGAGTTGGTGAAAGCTGACTTTCCATTTGATGCGCCAGAAGCGCAGATATGTGGTGATACGTGTGTAGGTTGTCCACGAAAATTGATTGAACTGGTTGAAAGTGAACTCTTGTATTGGGAATCCTATATTGAGCGTGGTGAAACGCCCAATTTCTCTGAGATTGATAAGTTCGCTAAACTGTGTAAAAACGTACGACGTGGCTTGGTAAGAAACGGAATTTTAGAACCACTACCAAGGTAATTCAGTACCATCAAAATTTAAAAATTGCCCACTATTTTCAATGGATAGTTGGGCAATGACTTTCGTTAATCCCTTCACAGACTCTTCTGTTGAAATTAAAGCATTTGGTCCACCCATTTCCGTTTGAACCCAGCCCGGGTGCATAGCAATAACAGTAAATCCTTCTGGTTTTAAATCATTACTTAAGCTTTTTACTACAGAGTTTAATGCAGCCTTAGATGAACGATAAATATAACCTCCACCTGAAGTGTTCTCTGTCATACTGCCGACTTTAGAAGAGATACATACGATGGTTTTATCACGACTTAATTGCAAGCTAGGGTAGAGCGCTTCTACGATCTTTTGTGGTGCAATAGCGTTGATTTCAAATACTTTCTTCCATTCCTCAACATCACAGTGCCCAAAACCATAACCTTTAGGGCCATAATAACCGGCATTATTAATTAGAATATCTATAGGAGTATGGCAAAGCGTTTTTGCTACATCTTGTATGGTAGTGTAATTAGTCAGTTCTAATTGATACAAGGAAAGTTCAGGGTTGTCATTTTCAAGTTGAAGAAGCTCTTGAGCCGTTGAGGTATCACGATAAGTCGCACTGACTTTATGGCCTTGCTGCAAATAGTATTTTACAAAAGATAAACCAATGCCACGGTTAGCGCCTGTAATGAAAATGTGTTTCATGAATATCCCTTATGTTGTTGCACGGAAAAGTTGTGTTTTTAGATGTAAACAAATTGTTTCTATATTTTAGACGTTAATCCTTGAGCCTATAGCCTCATCTTAATACAATTCGCTTTGTATACTCAAATAGCAGAATGCCTTTTCTTAAGGTGAATAAAGACTATTGAGATCACCCCTTGCTCAACAATAAAAAGAATACAATTATGAAATTAGAAGCCATTGATTACACTGCTGAAAATGCAGCAGAGCTGTTTGTAAAGTCGCTAAGAGAAACTGGATTTGGGGTGTTAAAAAATCATCCAATTCAGCAAGAATCAGTACAAAGTATTTATGATAATTGGTATGCGTTTTTTAATAGCCAAGAGAAAGAAAACTTTCAATTTAATGTCGATACTCAAGATGGTTTTTTTCCTGCTTCAGTATCAGAAGTAGCCAAAGGCCATACTAAAAAAGACATTAAAGAGTACTATCATTATTATCCTACCGGTCAATGTCCTGCTGAATTAAAAGCACAAATTCAAGAGTACTACGATAACGCGAATACATTAGCGATTGAGTTGTTGTCTTGGGTAGAAGAACATTCACCAGAAGAGGTATCAGCACTGTATTCACAATCTTTATCTAGCATGATAGAGGGAAGTGAAAAAACATTATTGCGTGTTCTTCATTATCCACCGCTAGAAGGGGATGAGGAGCTTGGTGCGATTCGCGCTGGAGCGCATGAAGATATTAATTTACTGACGGTGTTACCAGCAGCAAATGAGCCGGGCTTACAAGTTAAGACAAAAGAGGGTGATTGGTTAGATGTTCCATGTGATTTTGGTAATCTGATCATTAATATCGGTGATATGTTGCAAGAAGCATCGGGTGGCTATTACCCATCAACAACGCACCGAGTGATTAATCCTGAAGGTGCTGATAAGACGAAGTCTCGTATTTCTTTACCTTTGTTCTTACACCCAAAACCAGAGGTTGTATTGTCTGAGCGTCATACTGCAAATAGCTATTTGATGGAGCGTTTACGAGAGTTAGGGGTTATTTAGTTCTGAATCTCATCCAATAAAAAAAGGTAGAGCTTAATAACTCTACCTTTTTTATTTTTAATTACGCTAATTTGCTCTGTATTGCGATGGTTGGTGGAATGATATTGGCCTTTCTAAACTCTTGCATCACACGTAACGTAATGTCTGTTTCAAAGAGTTTTTCAAACTTAATATCTACCACATAAGCTTTACAGGTCAGTTGAATCGCCAAATAGTTATCGGTAATCGTCTGCTTTACTAATACCACAACCGGTTTTGGTAAGTGAATATAACGACTTGAAGAGGCCGCTTCTTGGATGATATCTCGCGCTTTATTGATGTCTTGATCCATTCCAATATAGAAAGGGATCACCACCTGCATATCTAACCCACCGTAGTTGCCACTAACGGTCACTTCATTTAAGAATTTGTTATTTGGAATGGTAATAATATCGTCGTTCAAGGTTTGCATGCGAACAGAGCGAAGACCAATGGCGATAATATCACCGTAGTGGCCCTCAAACGTCACTCGGTCGCCCACTTGGAATGGACGGTCAATCATTACGGTTAAGCCCGCGATGAAAGAGGCGGTAAGGTCTTTTAAGGCAAAACCCACAGATACCGCAATCGTACCACCAATTAAAGCTAATACTCGATCATCAACTCGAAAGCTCAGCATGAAAACCGCAACGGCTGTCGACATGTAGATAAAGAATTGAAAGAACGATTGCAGCTTTTGCATCAACATACGGCGTTGAGCAAATTGGCTACTTACCCCATCCACAATTGATTGAATGAAACGTAAGAATAACCACGCACCTAGGATAATAAAGAAGGAGGCAGCAACACCACTCCAACGGATCAAACTGGCAAATTGTTGTAAATTATCAATTGATTGAGGATCTTCAGCCAATGCAGTTGAGCTCATCATCAATGATAAGCAAAGTACAAATAAACGAATCATGTTATTTCACCAGTAAGTGTTGACGATGTAATACGTTAGTAATGTGACGATACCAGTGGTCCGATATACGTGCTTTTTCATCATTCCATTCTATGTAGCCTCGGCTTTGGAAGTAGCGTAGTGTACTAATGACTTCCGCAATGCTTAGGCGACTACAATCACACAGATCTTCAGGGGAAGCGACTTCCAACTGTACGATAGAGCGAAGTACGGCCAACATTGGTTTTGGCATGGTTTCTAAATCATCCGATTGTGGAGCTCTAAATAGACGAACTAAAATGGCATCTGTGTCTTTATCTCTAAATAGTGACAATCTAAAGAAGCGCAGCGCAACCGTAGGGTTACCATCTGAGTAGTCCCATAAAATACGGTAGAAGCCATTTTTAGCGCGTTCTTCATCACTTAAATTATCTTCATCCCATTGTCTAGGCAGCACTAACCCATCAAACGAAATGGTGTTTACGTTATTTTCTTTTACGATACGAGAATCAAGTAATTGACCAATTTCTTTCTCTGTCCATTTAGGCATAAACGTAACAAGATCAAACAATAAACGTTCGCCACGCGCACGGTCAATAAAACGCCAGCTTGATTTATCAATGGATAAAACCACACGGTGACTCTTACGTGCACGTCTTAGTAGGTTGGTTAACTTCATTAGCTCAATTAACCCGTTCACTTTTGGTTTTACTAATCGTTGTGCATTATCAAAAGCGATTAGGTAGCACTGCTCGCTGTTTCTTAGGTGTTGTAAGATATCTTTTTCAGATGATTCTGCATCTAATCCTAGTAATTGAGCTAACTCTGGTAATAGTGCAGCGTAACCGTCGTAAGGGCAGTTAATGTAAATAGGTACTGCGTTTTTAGTTTTATTCAGAATGCGTTTAAGTACCGTTGTCGTACCTACGCCACGCTCGCCAGATAATACACATACTGCTGGACTATCTGTTAATAAATAGCGTGACAGTGAGATGATTTCATCTTTAGCGTAATCCTCAATAAGTTCTGATTCCTCAGAGCCCGGTGCAATATAGTCAAACGCTAATGGACCTTTAACGCGTACAAGATTTGATTGCTCACGCGAGACTTCTGTTTGTTTTGCTACTTCTATTCTAAATAGGTAAGCAAGAGCATGACTGAATGCGGCGTATTGTGACAAAGTAGAAAGCACTAGATGTTGCAGTGTTCTGCCTATTAACCACGCAGCGCAGCAAGCGGTTGCAGGAATAGACATGAACATTGAATCTTTATTTCGAATAGCCCATTGAACCGAAATAGGATAGGTTTCGAAGCGATCAATACGACTAAAGATAGTGCTGTTCCATTGCTTTAAACTGATGATCGTCAGTAAGATAAAGAACAAAGCAACAAAGGAGTTAATCCATGCGTAAATGGTACCTTGCCCTAATGTTCTTGATGAAATCTGTAAAATAACACCAGCGACAATTATCCCCCATACATAACGGCGAATCGTGGATAAGCGAAGTGCAATGTTTTCTTTTTTATTGTGTTTGCTATTACGGAAAGCAAATTCAAGAATAAAACTTACCGCAATGGAACCCCCAAGGATCCACCATGTGAAGATCTCTAAGAAAATCAGATGCTGTAAGCTTGGTAACGTTGAAATAATGCGTAATGTCGCTGTAATTAGTAGCAAGTATGCAATGGCTTTATGCGCACGACTGCAATACCAAATAGTACGGATCAGTAAACTTGGATTTGAAGTGCTCTTTAGTTTAGACACTTTAAAGTCGTGAATTAGACGATCGCTGTTACGCATCCACCAATTAAAGATGAACATGACACACAACACTTTAAACAGCACGCTAATCATAGGCACTGGTGAAATGGCTAAATCACTCAGTAGTTTTTTAAAACTGCGCAATTGGTAGTGAATATAGTATTGAATATTTTGTTTTGTAATACGTAATTCAGAATAAAACTGAGTCACACCACGAGGGCCAAATCCGGTTAGTTGGTCGCGTGTTTTTGTATCACTAAGCAGCAATAATTTTTCTTTACTCACGTTAAAAGAAGCCAATGAACGATGGTTTTGCTCTACCTTAGCCCAGTTTTTATCTGTCGCATCATTTCTATAGTTAATTAAAGAATTTTCTAATATTTTTAATTGCTTATTTTGCTCAAACAGAGTTCGAGACATCAACTCTTTTACTTGTCGATATTCGTTATTTGAGAAAAAGTGCTGTTCGGGTAGTTGCTTAATATCGGTCGCAATTTTTTGCGCCGATTCAGAGATTGATACAGGGTTGTAGGTATTAATACCCCATTCAGCAGAAGCTTGTGAGGAACAAAATAGAGCAAACGCTAAAAGCAAATGAGTAACAATATTATTCATAAGTGACGAAAAAGTCTCAATAATTATGACGAAATAAAGCGTCAGTGTTGATGATAGGTAATGCGTTGGTTTAGAGGAAATGTGATCAATGTGGCAATTTATCTATTTTTTTGTAAAACGCACCAAATCGGAAACAAAAAGCGTCATTTAGTTGTGATTTAATGTAATTAATTTCGTGATTTATAAAATATGTAATTAATGAAAAGAAATAACTTTCTCTGTGATCAAAATCTGTACTGAGCCCACACAATCAATTTTTGGCAGCATTATGTTCTATTTATTTTTCTATAATGAAAAATAGCTGATTTCGGAGAATTAAAATGAAATATCGAATCGTAGATATATCTAGTGAGCACGATAATGACATTTGCTACATCATTAAAAATGTAGGTGTCGAATTCGGTGCTGTTGGAGAAGGATTTGGACCTAGTGATGACGAAGTGTTAGAAATGAGTGCTCACTATAATCCAAAAGAAAAAAGTAAATATCTTATCCTACTACTTAATGACAGAGTGGTGGGAGGTTGCGGTTTATCGCCATTTAATAACAGTGAAACGGTCTGTGAATTGAAAAAATTGTTTCTCCTACCAGAAGCAAGAGGACGTGGGTTTGGTAAAACCATTGCGGGGAAAATCTTAAAGTTTGCAAAAGAAGTTGGGTATACCCAATGTTACCTAGATACGCTATCCAGTATGAAGTCTGCGATCTTTCTTTATGAAGATTTAGGCTTTAAGCGTTTATCTAAGCCTCTTGATGGAACTGAACACAATGGATGTGATGTTTGGATGCTCAAGAATTTGACAGAGTGTGAAATAAAATAGCAAACGATTGCTTTTTGTTGGTGTTCCTGTATTATCCGCCAAAATTTTTAATCATAAAAATATTAATTAGGGATATATACATGCAGTACCTTCGTTATTTTCTTGCTAGTTTATTTACGATTGTTTCGTTTTCTTTAGCTGCAGCACCAAAGCCTATTGTTTTACAAGGTGCCATGGATGTTGAAGTTAACTATATGGTTGAGCAGTTACAAAATAAACAAGAGGTAACTTTTGGCTCTTGGACGTTTTGGACTGGAACTATTGATGATTACCCAGTCATTGTATCAAGAACGGAAGTGGGTATTGCTAATGCATCAGCATCAACAACTCTAGCTATTGAGAAGTTTTCACCAGGCATGATTATCAACCAAGGAACTTCTGGTGGTCATGATCCAGAGCTTTACCGTGGCGATATTGTTTTAGCCGTTAAGAGCTTCAATATGGGAGCAAATCGCTCTGAATTCTCTAAAGTAGAAGAGGGGATTCAACCTGAAAAATGGAAAAACTTCACAGTAACAATGCGATTAAGAGAAGATAATAAGTTTGCTGAGCATGACGCATTTTATTCAACGCCAGAGTTAGTGGATTTTGCTTATAAGAATGTAAAGCATCCGGCTCAAGGCAAAGTGGTTAAAGGCGTGATTGGTACCGCTGATGAATGGAACCGAGAAGTTGCTCGAATTAATTGGCTACACAAAACCTACCAAACTGCGGCAGAAGAGATGGAGAGCTCATCAGCAGCATTAGTTGCAGAGGCTTATAAAGTACCATTTATCGGTATTCGAATCTTATCGAACACAGATTTACATAATCAAGATTTTGATCCTGCAACGGCAATTACTAACCAAAAATACGTAATTGATTTTGTTAAGCAGTGGATTGCGAAGCAAAAATAATTACCCGCACATATAAAAAAGCCCTAGTGTCTCTGTTAGGGCTTTAAATATCTTATTGTCACTTCTTTGTATTATTTATCATCTATTAAAAAGAAAGATAACTCATTTTTTTGTGATACAGCTAATTGCGAAAGTTCAGCAGCAGCTTGTTGTGTTTGGTTTATTGCCGATACGTTTTGGTGTACTAAATCAAAAGTAGCTGTTGTATTTTGAGCAATATTTTCTGTTACCGCTAATTGTTCTTGTGAAGCTGTTGCTACAAGAGTATTAACATCAGAGATTGATTGAACAGAAAGAACGATGTTATCAAATGAAGTTTTTACATCTTCAGACAGATTTATATACTCTTGAATAGCAACAACATTCGAAGCAATATTCGTATTGGCAATTTCAGATTGCTCTTGTAATTTAAGAATGATTTCTTGAATGTTTTTTGTCGATTCTTGAGTTTTTGCCGCTAAATTTCGGACTTCATCAGCGACAACAGCAAAGCCTCGTCCTTGCTCTCCAGCACGAGCAGCTTCGATTGCTGCGTTTAGTGCAAGTAAGTTAGTTTGTTCTGAAATAGAGCTGATAACCGTTGTTACTTCTCCAATATTGTTAGAGTTAATTTTAAGCTCTGAGATCATGTCCGCAGTTTGCTGAACAGAATCATTGATATTGCCAGCTAGCGAAATCGAAGAGTTAAGAACCTCTAATCCTTTCGTTACATTATTGATTGCGTTTTGTGTTTCATTTTCCGCATGCAGCGCATTGATACTTACTTCTTTGGATGTACTCGAAAGTTCGTTTATCGCTGTTGAGATAGCTTCAACTTGGGTTAACTCTTGTTGAGAGTTGTTTGAAGTATCATTCATCACTAGTGTTAGTTCTTCGGAAGCCGAAGACACGCTATCAGAAAGTAATAAGCTATTTTTGATTATTGATGATAATTTTTGATTAAGGGCAATAGCGGATGCGTAAATCCCTGTTTCCTTACCTGTAATTGTGAATTTTTCAGATAGGTTACCATTTGCGATATTTGATAGAATAGAAGAAATATAAGCGGGCTCTCCACCTATTGGTGCATAAATTAATCTTATTAATAAAAAGTGAACAAGAATAAGAGCTATACTTAATACGATAACAAATAATATTATTGAATCAATCAACATGTCTTTACTTGGTTGAGCAATAACATCGTCCCATTCATAACTTACAACATTCCAATTTATTGATGGTACTTCTGTTTTGTATGCTGATACATATCGATTATCGATGTTGTAATTTAGTTCATTATTAATAAAGCTTTTATATTCAGGACGTTCAGAAAATATATTTTTACTGATTAAGTGGTCCCTACGAGCAGAGACAATATATCCACTGTTATCGTAGACAAAAACCTGATTCTCAGGTGTAAGTTTACTAATGAATTCTTTAATTGTATCTAATTCAATTGTAATAACTACTGCAGCAATAATTTCATTGTTTTTATAAAGGGGACTTGAAAAGGCGAAAACAGTACGGTTAGTCGCGGCATCGTTATAAGCTTGTGTGATAACTTTAGTTTCACCATTAAATGTACGCTGATACCATTCTCTCTTCATTTCCTTTGCATTGAAATTAGGAATAAAAGCACCATTTTCAAACGTTAACCCATTCTTAAGTCCAATAGAGACTAAAGGTACATTCGTACTTTTACGTAATAATTCTAAACTTGTTGTCGCTTGTTTTATGTCACTGATATTTCCATTGCTATCAAAGTCGATAGATAAGGCTTCCATAGCAGTAAAATAGCTGTTTATGTTTTCTTCTAATGATATAGCTAATAAAGAGCCAATATTTTTTTTATGTTCTTCAGTAGAGCTAATGTTGTAATTTTTAAATGTAAAATATCCTGTTCCTGTTAAAACTATTGATATTATAAATAACAGGGAGAATGTAGATATAAAAACGGTATTTTTTAATGTTAGATTCATGATGTGATCATCTTAGGTAGAATTAATAATATATCTATTTAATTTATTTATGATTGAGCTAGAATTGTTGACTTTATTTATCTTTCTTTTTCCATATGTTAATTTTCGCGAGTGTACTCTAATTAAATTAAAGTTATCAATTTTTAATTTGTAAGAGAATTTAAAAGTTCTATATAAGAATATATAACTATTAAAAACTGAATTTCGCGAATGTTATTAATTGTTTTCTTATTTTGATGGAAAATATGATAATTAATAGATAGTAATTATATTTATAGGGAAGTAATATAAATTATTTAGGTTAAAGAAAATAAGTAAGAGTAAAGTAATAACGTAGAGAAAAATCTTATTATCTTTTGCTTTGGACGGGCTAGGTAATGATGATAATCACGAATAAATAGATGATTGAATGTCAGATACGAAAAAGCCCCAGCATTTCTGCTAGGGCTTCGAAAGTGGCGGAGGGATAGGGATTTGAACCCTAGAAGGGCTATTAACCCTTGCCGGTTTTCAAGACCGGTGCTTTCGACCACTCAGCCATCCCTCCAACGCGATGAATAATAGGCGTTCCCTACCTTCATGTAAAGCACTCTTTTTAAATTACGCATCGTTTGCTTTAAAATCGAACACTTCGCTTTATTGTTAGGCAAGGTTGATTTGATGTTGAACAAAAAATAAGAGATCGACTTTTAGTCATTATTTGAATAGTACGTATCTAGATAAGAAGCAGTGCTTTTTGGTTGTTACCAACAAAGAGAAGGGCTTTAAGGCTTATTTTTTGGAAAGCAATTTTTATTTGCTTATACGAAAAAGCCCCAGCATTTCTGCTAGGGCTTCGAAAGTGGCGGAGGGATAGGGATTTGAACCCTAGAAGGGCTATTAACCCTTGCCGGTTTTCAAGACCGGTGCTTTCGACCACTCAGCCATCCCTCCAACGCGGTGAATAATAGGCGTTCCCCACCTTCATGTAAAGCACTCTTTTAAAATTAAGTACTGTTTGCCGTAAATTCGAGCATTTTGTGTGGATTTACGGCATTTTCGTTATCATTTTAAGATAGGGCGAGCATTAATTGCCTGGGTTGGACGGTTATTACCGTTGTAGAGTTCTCTAAATTGAGCTAATTGTTCAGATGAAATCTCAATAGGATTTTTCATTACTAGCCAAGTTACCCCCTCAGAACAAGGTGGTGTCGTTAATGAGCCATTAAAACGATAGTAGGCTTGATCATTTGGTAATAAGTTCGTTAGTGTTAATTTCTTATCAAGAGTGACTTCTCCTGATTCAGGCATTTGCGACCAGATTTTAGCAAGTTCTGGATTTGCCTTACCTTCTTTAAACATCACGCCAACAACCGCTAAGTTTCCATCTTTATCAGCATGAACTAAGTGCATCTCTAACGGATATGAGTGCCCTGCAATTAAATTCTCGCTTGGAGCATGGAAGTGCAGTTGCAGTAGGCTAAATGTCTTACCTTCAACTTGAATTGATTGTGGGCTTTTTATGTTTACCTGCACCGTATGGCCATTATTAACGATGTTTTCACCAGCCTGACCATAATTAAACGTAATTGGCTCTAATTCGCTTTCAATGGCATTGGTAATGTCAATTGGAGATTGATTTACGCCTGTTTGGCAAACGCCATGCCAGTGATTAGGGCCAGTATCTCCCGTATAACCCCATTCAGATGCAGAAGCGAATGGCGTTGCAGAAAGAGCACTTAGTACAGCTAATGTAGTAAATAATTTTTTCATGGTATTTATCTAGCCTTATTATTTTATAAAATCGAACTTAGGCTAATACAAATGTACCTTGGTTAATAATGGTTTGAATGAAGTTTCGCAACCTGCTTCTAATTCTTTGAAATGCTTTGTTTGATTGTCTTAGTTTTAACGCAAATTTTGAGAATTAAAGAATTGATGTGATGGTTTTTTTGAAATCCAGGCTTTATCTGGAACTCGGAAGTATTTTCATTTTCGACAGATACAAAAAAGGCATCGTCTTTCGACAATGCCTTCGTTGTATTGGCGGAGCGGACGGGACTTTCTATATCACCTTGAGAGCAGCACGACCCTCGGCGTGTCAGGCCGCTAAGCTCTCCAATAGAAAGTCTAACTTGGCATCACTATCATTAATTATCTCTTTGCTCTTACTGGTTAAAATCTTTTTTATCTGTGTTAGAAATTTTGTAGTTAGGTCCACTAGCTTCTGCAATTTCTTCCTTGATATAAAAGATTTTTCCTGCGTAATAGCCGAAAGATATCATTAACGGTAGTGATGTGAACTACCGCTCTAATTTTTTGAAACTCAGGCTTTATCTGGAACTCGGAAGTATTTTCATTTTCGACAGATACAAAAAAGGCATCGTCTTTCGACAATGCCTTCGTTGTAGTGGCGGAGCGGACGGGACTCGAACCCGCGACCCCCGGCGTGACAGGCCGGTATTCTAACCAACTGAACTACCGCTCCAATTTTTTGAAACCCAGACTCTATCTGAATCTCGAAAGTGGCGGAGGGATAGGGATTTGAACCCTAGAAGGGCTATTAACCCTTGCCGGTTTTCAAGACCGGTGCTTTCGACCACTCAGCCATCCCTCCAACGCGGTGAATAATAGCGATACCCATACTTGTTGTAAAGACTTCTTTTTAAAAATAAATTCGTTTGATTCAAATTTATTCATTTTGATGGCATTTAAAGCAAATCAATGCAAAGTTCGTTGTTTTTATTGTGTTGTACAATGAAGGATATGAAGAGATAGTAGATCGATTTTTAATTTACAGTCTTTAGAAATGAGTGGGTAAGAATCGGAGAATTATTTAGAAACTTGAAATCCATACTTTATCTGGAGCTCGGAAGTATTTTCATTTTTGACAGATACAAAAATGTATGGTCCGCCTCTTAATTGCAACTACAATTAATTAATGACGGAGTTAGTTTGCGCTAATGTATTCGGAGTCACGTTTGGTGAGCCCATGGCTTACCAGCTCCACGATGATATCCGCGCCAGATTATCCTTAAAAAGCCGAAAGCATTTTTATGCTGTTTTTTGTATCAGGTTTTTAATCTGGCCGATTGACCGTTTTTGTCATCACATTCATTGACGTTGCAAACTCGGTTATGGCTGCTTTGCAGCCTTAAAAGCTTGGCGGTGTTGTAACACCGCCCAAGCTATTCTTGCTAGCTTGTTGGCAAGCGCTACCACTACAACATTAAACGGCTTGGTTGCCCTCAAATTGACCAACCACTGACCAAATACTTTCCCTGTGGTGTCAGGTCTAGATAGCACCGCTCTAGCACCATGAACAAATAAGGTTCGAAGCTGTTTATTTCCTCGTTTACTAACACCCAATAACTTGGGTTTACCTCCTGTCGAAAACTGCCTAGGAACAAGACCTAGCCATGCTGCCATATTACGACCATTTGCAAAGTTATTTGAAGAACTCACATCAGCGATACAAAGCGTTGATGTTAAATCTCCAATACCAGGAATTGTTTTTAATAACCGAGCTAATTCATTATTTTCAGAAATATCATGAAGCTTAATGTCTTGTTCCTTTATTTGTTGGCTCAAATAAGAGTAATGCTCATGAATACTGCATAACTCATTGAGTAAACTCGGGGGTAATTCTTGATTTTGCTCTGCTAACCATTGAAAAAGAGCTTTCATCTTCGCATGCCCTTTGGGCAGGCTCAGCCCAAATTCGAGTAGAATGGCGCCAATTCTAGACATACATGCCGTTCGTTCTTTTATATAACCATCTCTAATTCTATGAATGGTTGCTATAACTTGTGCATCTTCTGTTTTTACCGCAACAAAACGCATAGATGGTCGGCTTGCTGCTTCTGCTATCGCAGCCGCATCAATGAAGTCATTTTTATTACCTTTCACATAAGGTTTTACATATTGAGGCGGGATAAGTTTGGCCTGATGGCCTAAGTCTATGCATTTTCGAGCGAGCCAATGGGAGCCACCACATGCTTCAAAAGCAATTATTGTTGGTTCTAGCTTCGCAATAAAAGAGATTAATTGATTACGACTATATTTTTTCCGTAAAACTTCTTTTCCCAAGTGGTTATGACCAACCACGTGAAAGCTATGTTTACCTAAATCGATACCTAAAATTTGGATGGAAGACATATGGTTCACCTCATTTCTGCATGCCTACTCTAAGCATAGGAGTTTGAGAGTGAGGCGGACCATATAATTAAGGCATCGTCTTTCGACAATGCCTTCGTTGTATTGGCGGAGCGGACGGGACTTTCTATCTCACCTTGAGAGCAGCACGACCCTCGGCGTGTCAGGCCGCTAAGCTCTCCAATAAAAAGCCTAACCAACTGAACTACCATTCTAATTTTTTGAAACTCAGACTCTATCTGGAGTCTCGGAAGCTTTTTCATTTTCGACAGATACAAAAAAGGCATCGTCTTTCGACAATGCCTTCGTTGTATTGGCGGAGCGGACGGGACTCGAACCCGCGACCCCCGGCGTGACAGGCCGGTATTCTAACCAACTGAACTACCGCTCCAATTTTTTGAAACCCAGACTCTATCTGAATCTCGAAAGTGGCGGAGGGATAGGGATTTGAACCCTAGAAGGGCTATTAACCCTTGCCGGTTTTCAAGACCGGTGCTTTCGACCACTCAGCCATCCCTCCAACGCGGTGAATAATAGCGATACCCTTACTTATTGTAAAGTATTCTTTTTAAAATATTTTCCGTTTGCTTTAAAAATATTCACTTTGATCGCAATTGCGACAATTTAGGGTGGAAAAAGCAGTTGTTCGTATTTTATAGGTAAAAAAATCCCTTCACAATTAAGGAAGGGATTAGAAATATCCTTGAGTTTTTAATTCACCTTTTATTTTTTAGGGTGATAAAAACGCTTCAATTCAGAGATACCTTGCATTAATAAAGACAGTTTTGGTTTCTCATCTTTTAAACGACGATAGTTTTCATCGTAAACTCGATAGTTGCCAAAAGTATCAATAACAACAGTATTTGTTCCTGTTATTAACGCGATGTTTTTTCTGTCTCCAGCAAGTAACCAATTACGCTCTTCTGTTTGGTCAAATAGGTTAATACCGCTGCTGTAGCTATCTGCAGAGGTTGTTGTACCTAAAAACTCTTCCATTAAAGTAGGAGCTAAATCCAAATGACTGGATGTTGTTGTAATTAGTTCTGGTTCTACATTTGGCCAATGGATAAGCATTGGAACACGTAGTTGATACTCACTAAAGTTAGTGCTTGAGCCCCAACTATTTGTTTGTGTTTCATCAAATTCCATACCGTGGTTTGAAGTGATGATAACAATGGTTTTTTCCCAGTCAGGGGACTGTTTTAAGGTCGATAAAACGGCTTTAAGTTGTTTATCTGTTCTTTGTACTGCCTTACGGTAGTTCGTTTCAAATAAGTTTTGATTTACATTCGAAGTCGAAATCGGCGCAGCGTCATCGTATTCAGAAACAGAAGTAAGCTCTAAATAACTAAACCAAGGTTTATCACTTGTTTGTTTACCGAACCACTCTTTCCACTGTGAAATTGCTTTTTTATCATTCATTTTTTCTGTTGATTGAGCAATTTCACCTTTGGTAAAGATGATTTGCTTATACAGAGATGAATCAAAATCATCGCCGCTGAATAGACCAAATTGGTAATTTCTAGCGTGTAACTCGGTTAAAATTGGTGACTCGATGTGCGAATTTCTAAAACTGTCTACGTAATTACCAGGCAGGCCATAGAATAACCCGAATAAACTTGTTGGATTATTACTTGCACTGTAGTGGTTGTTATAGTTCAGGTTATTTTGTGCGAACCGAGTTAAATTTGGCGTGTCAGTATGATTAAGCGTATCTGCTCGAAGGCTATCAATCATAATGATCTGCAAGTTGTAATCTTTTTGTTTTGTTTTAAATACAATAGGTTCAAGAGGGTAGCGCATGGCTTCTGTTGCGCCACCAGTTCCTTCATTTTGAATTTGTTTTGCAAGTGCTTCGCGATCAATGAATCCGTGCTTTTCTAAAAATGAACGAGCTGTCATAGGGTAAGAGAGCGGGAATGTAGCACGCTGAGCCGTTACTGGACCGTAAGCTGATGCATCAGCCCAAGTATGAATTAAATGACTACCAATAAAAGCGATGGCAAATGTGATCGCAAATGGACGACCAACATGCTTATGAGCAAGTTTACGTAGTTTATTCCAAACCCATTCAGATAGTGAGAGTTGCAGTAGGAATATAACGGGTACCACAATGAATAAGTATTGCCATTGTGTATTTAAATTGGATTTATCGTTATTAAGTAACATATCCCACACAAGCGGCGTGATATGTAAATGAAGGTTTTGATAAGCGTATGTATCTAATAAGAGTAGAGTCATTCCTGCCGTTGCAATGATGACACTTAAAATACGCATAAGTCGTTGTGATGGCGTAATAAAGGTCAGCGGAAACAGAACAAGAATGTAAAATCCAAAGATTAAGAAACCAAAGTGACCTATCCAGTTTAATATAAGATAGGTTTGACCAAGAAAGGTCTCAGGCCATGGTGATTGCGCTATATAACGCGTACCAATAAGCATTGCTGCAATGATATTGAAAAAGCTAAACCAGTGACCCCAAGTAATTAACTTAGAAACTTTGTCGCCGTATGTATTCCCGCTATCAACCATGGTCTGTGAATTCTCGCTCTTAGTGAGTTTTTGGTTTATCTAGTGAGCTAAGTAGTGCTTGAGCAAATTTTTCAGCGATGATTTGGCGCTGTTCTGCTGGCACTTCTTGGTTTAGAACGTTTGTTGCAATGTTACCAACTAGCATTAGAGATAAATCAGCTGGTGCACGATGTTTGTCTAATACATCGACCATCTCTGTTAACATTTGTTCAATTTGTTTGTTGCTGTATTTTGAAGTAATAGCCATAAGTCTTTTCAGTCAGTTAATGATAGTGAAAGCGGCTTATGATAACCTACTATGTACGTCAACTAAAAACCTTTTCTATTATGAGTTTAACCCTTTCAAACGTAATTTTACATAAATTAGTAAAAAATGACCAAGATGAACTTGAAGTTTGTCTAAGAAATCAAACTCTTGAGAACGAAGAGTTCACAGAAGCCCTTGTTTCTGAGTTACATCGTGTATTTAATTCAAAAGCGGGTAAAGGCTTCGGTGTTTTCAAAACTGAAAGTGAGTTTGGTCATTGGTTATCATCTGTTCGTAAGAACGAAACGCCTTTTTTAGAGTTTAGCAACAATTCAGCAGAGAAATTAAAGTCTGAGCTGATTAAGTACCCATTTGCAGAAGAAGGTATTTTAGTTATTGCTGAATACCAATCATTGGCTACTGAATATCTGTTTGTTGCGGTATTACCATCAAATGAAAGTATGAAAGTTACTGAGCAACTAGATATTAGTGCGACTGATTACCTTGATATTGCAAAAATGGACATTGCTGCACGTATCGATTTATCAACTTGGGAAACAGATTCAGATTCAAATCGTTACCTGACTTTCATTAAAGGTCGTGTTGGTCGTAAAGTTTCTGATTTCTTCTTAGATTTCTTGCAAGCTGATGTTGGTATGGATACTAAGGTTCAAAACCAAGTATTAATGCAAGCGGTGGAAGATTTTTGTGCTGATGAACGTTTAGATAAAGAAGAAAAACAACAATATCGTAAACAAGTTTATGATTACTGTAATGGTCAACTGCAAGCGGGTGAAGAGTTAACAGTTAAAGAGCTAGCTAGTGAATTACCAACGTCTGAGTCAGGCTCAAATTTTTATCAATTTGCAGAAGAGCAAGGATATGAATTAGAAGAGTCTTTCCCAGTTGATCGTACAGCATTACGTAAATTAACAAAATTTGTTGGAGCTGGCGGTGGTTTATCATTAAATTTTGATGCAATGTTGCTTGGTGAGCGTGTTTTTTATGATCCAGAAACGGATACGCTAACAATCAAGGGCACACCGCCAAACCTTAAAGATCAATTAACGCGTCGATTAGGTTCTTCTGAATCATAATTGTTGCTTATATGATCAAAAGTAAGCTGTCTATTTGAGTGCGTTTTGACAACTCTTCTCAAATATTTGATAGCTTGCTTTTTACAAAATGATACCCTATCTACTCTTTAATTATCATTTTTTGGTTAGGTAGGGTTGTTCATGAAACACACCTCTAAATTCTTTTCTATTATTATCTCTCTTTTGATGCTTAATGGCTGTTCTCTTCTTGAAGTAAAGTTAGAGTCTCAATCCGTGCCATTAACAACAGCAGAGCTAAACACACGTATTCTAACTCGTGAATACAGTAAGCATTTCTTTAGTGAAGTAGAGTCTGCGGCAGATGAAATCGCATTAACTTACCCTAAAGACGACACCTTACATCAGTCTTATGTTTTATTGTGGAAGATTCATGCAGAAGAAGGGCTTCAACGTGCGGCTTATCAGGTCTCCCCAAAAGTTGCTCTAATTGATACTTGGGTATTTGCTGCACAAATGGAGCAGTTTTTCTCTCCTGAAGGTAAAGGTGCAGAGCTTTTTGATAGCGATATTGATTATAAAACCAGTCAGGCTTTATACGTCGATATTGAAAATATGGCAGAAAAACTATTATCTGGCTCAGAGTTTAAAGCAGGGAAAGAGTTTGTAACTCAATTTGTAAAAGATCATGCATTTGATAGCTTAATGATGCGTAGAACACCTGCATTAAAGGCTTGGTTAGCTCATCAAAATATTGATGAAACAGAAGCAGTAGCGACGCTAGGCACTATGCCTGAAGCACTAGGTGATGTATCTGATCGTCTTGGTTTAGTTTCTGAACAAACGCCAAAAATTATGACGTGGAAAGCTGAATTGATTGCCATGAATAGTACGATTAATGGCAATGACGTGAACAAAACACTAGAGAGCTTACGAAATACATCGCAATCGTTCCAAGATTTCGTGAAAAATAACCCAGAATATATGCAAAATCTTGCCGAGCAGATGAGTATTCAGCTGCAGCCATTGCTTGATGATTTGGACATGAAAACCGATGATAAACTGAATCAATTAAGTGCAGAGCGTATTGCTTTAGAAGCTATGGTCGCTCGTGAGCGTAAAGAATTGGTTGATATGGTTGAAAGAGAGCGTAAGGCGATTGCTATCATTGTAACTCAAGAGCGTGAGAAGTTTACTCAGGATTTAGATCAAGTATCCCAAGATGTTTTAACTCTTGCTATGGATAAAGTGATCGATTTAATTAAGAGTACAATCATTTACTTCATTTTGTTTATCTTGGCTATTTTCTTTGCACCTTTGGGTTTAGGCTATTTCTTAGGAAAAAGAGCGGCAGTTAAGAAAACCACAGTGTAATAAACGTAATCCGAATAATTAAGCGCTAGATACAAAAATGCCAGTGATCAATCACTGGCATTTTTATTTAATGAGTAAACTAAGAAATTATGCTGTTTTTGTTTCTACAGCGATAGCTTCATCAGTTTCTTCTACCGTTACTGTTGGTTCGCATTTATCAACAAACCAACCGAAGTATGACGTTACAATCGTTACGATAATACATACGAAGCTTAACCACATGAATGGTGCATAAGACAGTGTAGCGACGCCTAAGATGCTTGCCATGTAGATACCATTATCACTCCAAGGAACCATTCCTGAAGTTAACGTACCACCAAACTCAGCATTACGAGATAGGTTCTTACGTTTGTAACCTAAACGGTCGTAGTTTTTCGCACAAATCTTTGGTGTAAGGATAAGCGATACATACATCGCCGAACCGAAGATGTTACCAAAGAAAGCAGTAGCAATCGTACTTGTTGCAAGAGAGCCTGGACCTTGAACTCGTTTTTCAAAGAGTTTAGCAACAGTTTCAAGAACACCTACTTTATCTAATAGACCACCAAAGCCTAGACCAAATACGATAACTGCAACTGAACCAAGCATTGAAGACATACCGCCACGATTCAGTATCGCATCGATAAACTCAACGCCAGATGAAATTGAGAACGGTGCCCATGCAGTATTAAATGCAGTTAAGAAATCGATATCTTGTACCATTACTGCCCATACAATACCCAAAAGAGAACCAAAGCTGATCACTGGGAAAGAAGGCATTCTCATCGCTAATAGGCCAAGAACAATAACAACAGGAACAAATGAGAATGGAGAGATAACAAATTGCTCTTCCATTGCTAAGATAACTGAATCAACTTGGCTCATGTCTACGTTACCTGCAAAGTGGAAACCAAATGCAGTAAACATAATACCAGTGATGATGTAGCTGATAAGAGCAACAGGCAGCATGCCTTTAATGTGCTCCATAACTTCAACGTTAGACATTGAAGAAGCAAGGATTACAGAATCTGAAAGCGGTGACATTTTGTCGCCAAAGTAACAGCCTGAAAGGATTGCACCAGCAGTAATTGGTGCTGGAACACCAAGACCTTGACCGATCCCCATCATTGCGATACCTGCTGTACCTGCTGCGCCCCAAGACGTACCCGTAGCAAGAGCGGTTAATGAACAGATGATCATTGTTGCAAGAAGGAAGATAGAAGGGTGAATTGCTTTCAAACCATAGTAAATAATGGTTGGAACAATACCGCCAGATATCCAAGTACCCACTAACGCGCCAACAGCCAAGAGAATTAATACCGCTCCTAGTCCATTGGAGATGCCATTTAGAGCTGCTTTTTCTAAAGATTTGTAGTCATGGCCTAATTTGATACCTAATGTCATGATAATGAACCAGCCAATGTAAAGAGCTAGTTGAATAGGTAGATCAAGTTGTGCCGTGAACGAAAAGGCAAGAAGTAGAAATAGCCCTAAAGATATAATCACCTGCGTAATCGAAGGTAACTTTGTTGTTGCTTGCTTCATGTATAAAGCCTCTTTTTTGTATGTATGAATAAAATTCACACGATAAGGGATTGTGTTTTCTAAACGAGGTGCACTTTACCTTATGATCAACAATAGATCGATTAACTCTAGTTGATTTGTGATTTTTATCTCTACTCTTGTTAATTTAATAATAAAAGCGTAATTATCATGTTAATAAATGGTTTTTATTTATAGTGTCATTGATTTTGATCCTAGGTTGATGTGTTTATTTTGTATTAAAAAATGGCATAAAAAGTAACTTAACCTTAAATTTTGTCTGTGATTGCTAGTTTAAACGTTTGCTTTTTTTATTTCTGGCGAGATTTTGTGAAATGTAACTAGGTGTAATATATGTAAAGTGTTCACTTTTAAAGGGTTTTAATGTTTATTGGTATAAAACTCATGAAAGTTATATTTATGTTGTTTTAAATTTCCGTTTAATAAAAAGATAAATATTTTATTGGTGAATAAATGCACTTTGTTCTTTTTAGGTATTCGTTAATTTGTAAGAAAAAAAGACGAGATTAATTTTACGCCATACAAAAATAGTGCTTGAGATTTTATTCTGTTCATCATATAGATGGAGGAAGCATATTTAATTTTTAAGATTACAGGGAGAGTAAAATGAGAGTAGGTTTAGTTGGTTGGCGCGGTATGGTTGGTTCTGTATTGATGCAACGTATGGTTGAAGAACGCGATTTCGATCATATCGAACCTGTATTTTACACCACATCGCAAGTTGGGATTCCAGCTCCAAACCTTGGTAAAGATGCAGGGCTATTACAAGATGCATTTGATATTCAATCACTATCAAAATTAGATGCCATCATTACGTGTCAGGGTGGCAGTTATACTGAAAAAGTGTACCCAGCACTTAGACAAGCAGGTTGGAAAGGTTACTGGATTGATGCTGCATCGACATTACGTATGAAAGACGATGCCATTATTACCCTTGATCCTGTCAACTTTGAGCAAATTCAGCAAGGCATCCATGCAGGAACCAATACATACGTAGGTGGTAACTGTACCGTTAGTTTAATGCTAATGGGGTTAGGTGGTTTGTATAAAGCAGGTCTAGTTGAATGGATGAGTGCAATGACATACCAAGCCGCTTCAGGTGCTGGAGCGAAAAATATGCGTGAGCTGATTTCACAAATGGGCGTGGTTAATGATTGTGTGACTTCTGAGTTGGCAAATCCTGCGAGTTCAATTTTAGATATTGATAGAAAAGTGGCTGAAACCATTCGTTCTAGTTCTTTCCCTACCTCTGAATTTGGTGCTCCATTAGCGGGTTCTTTGATCCCATGGATTGATGTAAAGCGTGAAAACGGCCAAAGTAAAGAAGAATGGAAAGCAACAGTAGAAACGAACAAGATTCTAGGGCTTGAAAACACTCCAGTGCCAATTGACGGTACGTGTGTGCGTATTGGTGCAATGCGTTGTCACTCTCAAGCATTGACGATTAAACTAAAACAAGATGTTCCAATGGATGAGATTGAAGAGATCATCGCAACGCATAATGATTGGGTTAAAGTGATCCCTAATGAGCGTGATATTACGGCACAGGAATTAACTCCGGCGAAAGTAACAGGGACATTATCTGTTCCAGTTGGTCGCTTACGCAAAATGTCGATGGGTAATGAGTTTTTAAATGCCTTTACCGTTGGTGACCAATTGTTATGGGGTGCAGCAGAGCCACTTCGTCGTACATTGCGTATTATTCTGAACGAAAAAAGATAATCTACCGTTAATTATCTAGAATTAAAAAAGGCTTCCCATGAAAATATCAGGGAAGCCTTTTTGTATTACGTAATTTATTTTACGCAAATCGGAATTAATGCGTTAATTCACCACATAAATTCTGTTGCATCATAGTACGCATGGTTTCATACGGTAACTCTTTGCTTAGAATATAATGAAGTTTAGCCAGAGCAGCTTCAGGTGTCATATCATAACCACTAATCACTCCAGCTTCAGCTAGAGCACAGCCTGTTGCATATCCACCCATGTTTACTTTTCCAGATAAACATTGAGTCAAGTTAACCACAACAACGCCACGTTCAGATGCTTCTTTTAATTGCGCAAGAAGCTCAGGGTTTTGTGGCGCATTACCCACACCAAAGGTCAGTAAGATCATCGCATTCACTGGTTGGCGTAGTGTATTTTTGATCACTTCTGCCGAGATCCCAGGATACATAGTCACGACACCGATTGGTTGTGGTGTAATGTTATTTACCGTGAACTCACCTTCAGGTTGTTTGTTGATTTCTGCACCATTAATTTGAATATTAATACCAGCCTCTAATAAAGGTGGTAAATTTGGTGAAGAAAATGCATCAAAACCATCTGCATGTGACTTAGTACTGCGGTTACCACGGATCAATTTATTATTAAAGAATAACGTTACTTCATTGATCGGGTAATTTGCTGCGATATGCAGTGCATTTAATAAGTTGCTTTGGCCATCAGAGCGAAGTTCTGCAAGAGGAATTTGAGAGCCAGTAACAATAACTGGTTTTCCAAGATTCTCTAGCATGAAAGAAAGAGCTGATGCTGTGTAGGCCATGGTGTCCGTACCATGAAGAATCACAAATCCGTCGTATTTGTCGTAATTAGCACGAATATCGTCAGCAATACGTTGCCAGTCTTCAGGCGTCATATCTGAAGAGTCAATTAAGGGCTCGTATTCGTGAATGGTGAAAATTGGCATTTCTGCACGGTGAAACTCTGGCATTTGTTTAAGTTGATGTTGCATGAATCCAGCAGCTGGAACATAACCATGATCATCAGACTTTATCATGCCGATTGTGCCGCCTGTATAGGCGATGTAAATGTGTTTTCTTTCCATAATAACAACGGTACAGAGTTATGGGAGGTGGGGGGATTATACTGTGCATTTGGCATAAAGAAAGCCCGACATGTGTCGGGCTCGTCATGCTTTTAAAGATTGCTACAGTTTAAACAGAAGAGATATTGCCCTTTTGGATCATTAAAGTTATTTAACATATTGATATCTGTTGCAACTTTATTAATCGTAGGTTGCAGGGCCTCTGGTGCAAATGAAAATAATTCAGTTCTAACACTTGCATTTAGATTCATACTTAATTCTTCTAAGAACTGTTCCATTGGTGTTAATGGTTCTTTTACCCAATACAGGTTGTATGATTCCATATTCGCTAATTGAGCGGCTGCTTGTACTGCATCATCAAAATCACCAAGTTGATCTACTAAGCCATGTTTTAACGCATCTTTACCTGTCCAAACTCGGCCTTGCGCCACTTTGTCTACCGCCTCTAATGATAGGTTACGATGATCACTGACAAGTTTAATGAAACGATGGTAACCATGTTCAATACCTAGCTGCATAACTTGAGCAACATCATCATTTAATGGTCGAGTAATACCAACACCATTAAAAGGAGAGGTGGAGATCCCATCACTGTGGATTCCCATTTTCTCTAAGCCTTTTTCAAATGTCGTTAAAATGCCAAAAATACCAATTGATCCAGTAATTGTTGTTGGCTGAGCTATAATTTTATCGGCACTCGCAGAAATCCAATAACCGCCAGAAGCTGCTACGCTAGACATCGACACAACAACTGGTTTTCCTGCTTCTTTTAATGCATCAATTTCGTTGCGAATGACTTCAGAAGCAAAAGCACTTCCTCCTGGGCTATCAACACGAAGTACCACCGCTTTTACTTTATCGTCGCCACGAGCTTGACGTAGAAGAGACGCCGTTGAATCACCACCAACAGTACCTTGGCGTTGTGTTCCATCCATGATTGCACCACTTGCTACAACAACGGCAATATCTTGAGCATCAGGAATGACGGTTGGTTGAACTTGCGGTAAGTAATCGTAATAGCTAATTTGTTTAAAACTGTCGTAACCATTTGAACCAAATTGCTCAATGAGGTCTTTGCGAACTTCTTGTCGTGTCGCTAGTTTATCGACTAAACCCAGTTCTACCGTCATTTGCGATAGATCGCCATTTACTGATTTTAATTTCGCAATAAATTGATCCATTGGCATAGTGAGTGTTTTTGGATCGATTTGACGATTGGTCGCAACGTCATCTAAGTACGCATCCCAAAGTTGGGTTAACCAAGCAGAAGCTGATTCTTTTGCAGCATCAGACATGTCATTACGAAGGTAGGGTTCAACTGCCGATTTATATGTGCCGACACGGAATACATGAGTAGACACATTTAATTTTTCTAACAAATCTTTGTAGTAAAGTGTATATGCACCATAACCGCGTAACAAAACAGTACCATCTGGAGCCATGAATACTTTATCAGCATAGCTTGCTAGGTAATATTGGCTCTGATTGTAATAATCACCAATAGCATAAACAGGTTTTCCTGCTGCTTTGAATGTATTAATCGCTTTAGCAATATAGCGCAGTTTAGTTAGGCTAGTTTCATTCATTTCTTTTAAATGCAGCACCAAACCAGACACATTATTGTCATGTGCTGCGAAACGAATTGTATCGACGATATCAAATAACACATTTTCTTGTGATTTTTGGCTACCTAAAACATCAGAAGTAATTCTTTCCAATGGTTCTCTAAATTTGCTTTCTTCAACAATTGGGCCAGATAAGTCGAGAATTAATGCTTTTGGTTCAACAACTTTATCTTCTGTTGATGGAGGAGTGCTATCTAAGAATGCGAAAGCAATGACGCCAATAAAAATGAGAAAAAAAAGATTAAGTACGAGCTGGCGCGTAAAGGAAAGTAACTTCCATATCGCTTGAAAACATTTGCCTATGAAGTGGAATAACCCTTTCATATATTTCCTTATTATACATTTTATGATCTATGTCTATATCCTACTCTAAGTAGTAAATAAAGTAACTAGGCCAAAAGGTCTAAGTGAGAATTAGTACGATTTATGCGTAATAATTAAAAGATTTGATGAATGTTGCATAATTGTAAAAAGGTAATTGTAACAAACGTATATTGATACTATTCTGGTCAGACCACAATAATTATAAGTGATGGATTGATATGAGCTACCCACATTTGTTTCAGCCGTTAGATTTAGGATTTACTCAGTTAAAAAACCGAGTACTGATGGGATCCATGCATACTGGTCTTGAAGAGAGTAATGATGGATTTAAAAAGTTATCTGCTTTTTATGCCGCAAGAGCAAAAGGTGGTGTTGGGCTCATTGTCACAGGTGGTTTTGCTCCAAATTTTCGAGGGCGGTTAACTCCATTTAGTGCCCAATTTAGTTCGTCTCGTACGGCAGAAAAGCATAAAGTGCTAACGCAAGCTGTGCATGATAATGATGGTAAGATTGCTCTTCAGTTATTGCATGCAGGTCGTTATGCCATGCATCCACTTGCATTAAGTGCTTCAGACATTAGAGCCCCCATTGGGATGTTTACTCCATCTCAAATGAGTGAGCGTCAAATTCAAAAAACAATCCGTGATTTTGCGAATAGCGCTAATTTTGCTAAGCAGGCAAATTATGATGGTGTTGAAATCATGGGATCTGAAGGGTACTTAATTAATCAATTCATCTGTGCCCGTACTAATGTTCGTTATGACAATTGGGGAGGGAGTTATCAAAATAGAATTCGTTTTCCTCTCGAAATCATTAAAGCGATAAGAGAAAAAGTAGGTGCAGATTTCATAATTATTTTTCGTTTATCTATGCTTGATTTAGTTGAGCAAGGTAGCACATTTGATGAAGTCGTTGAGCTTGCACAAGAATTAGAAAAAGCAGGCGTTACTATATTAAATACCGGAATAGGTTGGCATGAAGCTCGTATTCCAACCATCGCCACCCAAGTACCAAGAGCGGCGTTTAGTTGGGTAACTGAAAAATTAAAAGATAAAGTATCGATACCTTTGGTTACTTGTAATCGAATCAATACGCCAGAAGTAGCAGAAAATATATTAGCAACAGGTCAGGCGGATATGGTGTCAATGGCTCGTCCATTTTTAGCCGATCCTGAGTTTGTAAATAAAGCGGAACAAAATAAAGCGGAACTCATCAATACGTGTATCGGATGTAACCAAGCTTGCCTCGACCATGTGTTTAAGGCAAAAAGAGCAACTTGCTTAGTTAATCCTCAAGCGTGTTATGAAACAGAATTAGTCTTAGAACCAAGTAGTAAAACGAAATCTATAGGGATCATTGGTGCTGGGATGGCAGGTTTATCCTGTGCTGTTTCATTGGCTGAACGTGGTTATCAGGTCACGGTTTTCGAGCGTAATGAGCGTATTGGTGGTCAATTTAATTTAGCGATGCAGATCCCTGGTAAAGAAGAGTTTAAAGAGACCATTCGTTATTTTACCAATAAGCTCGACCATAAGAACATTATCGTAAAATTAAATTACAGTGTTGAAATGGATGAATTACGCAAATTTGATGAAGTTGTCGTAGCAACAGGGGTGAAACCAAGGACTCCTCAATTAGAAGGTAGTGAGCACCCTAAAGTGATTGATTATCAAGTCTATATTAAAACCCAACCGACATTAGGGCAAAAAGTGGCGGTCGTTGGTGCAGGAGGAATAGGTGTTGATGTCGCCACAATGATAACTGAACCGGAAAATCAGACATTAGAAACATGGTTACAAGATTGGGACATTGATAAAAATATTGAATTTGAAGGTGGATTAAAGCCCCAAGATACCTATAAACCAACTCGAGAAGTGTGGCTTATGCAACGTAAAAAAGGAAGTATTGGTAAAGGCCCAGGTAAAACAACAGGCTGGATTCATAAGCGCACATTAGAAAAACGTGGCGTTAATATGTTAGCAGGCGTTGAATACTTAAAAGTGAATGATGATGGTCTTTATATTCGACATAATGATGAGGTTAAGTTGTTAGATGTCGACCATGTCATTATGTGTGCAGGGCAGGTGTCTGTTAATGAGTTAGCTGAAGCATTAACAATAAACGAAATCAAGCATCATGTTATTGGTGGGGCTGATTATGCCGGTGAACTGGATGCGAAAAGAGCGATTCGTCAAGGAGTAGAGTTGGCTTCAAAGTTATAGCCTCTTAATAAACAAAAACTTGATAACTGTCTATTCATACAGGTATAGTGCTGATGTTATTCACAACATCAGCATTTTTTATGTCACGATTATTTATTGCCGAAAAACCAAGCCTTGGCAGAGCAATTGCCGCAGGCCTAGCAAAACCACAAAAAAACCAACAAGGTTACATCGAATGCGGCAATGGAGATATTGTGACATGGTGTATTGGTCACCTATTAGAGCAAGTTGAACCCGATGCGTATGATGATAAATATAAATCATGGCGTATGGAGCATTTACCTATCGTGCCAGAGCAATGGCAACTTAGACCAAGAAAAGCCTCTAGCAAGCAATTAACGGTAATTCGAAAGTTGCTAAAAAATGCAACGCAGGTTGTTCACGCGGGTGACCCTGATAGGGAAGGTCAGTTGTTAGTGGATGAAGTGCTGGATTATTTAAAATTATCTAAGACAAAGAAGGCTGCAACTCAACGTTTATTGATCAGTGATTTAAACCTTCCTGCGGTGAAGCGTGCGTTGACTTCTATGCGAAGTAATCAAGAGTTTATTCCTCTCTCTATTTCGGCCTTAGCTCGTTCTCGTGCCGATTGGTTATATGGTATGAATATGACACGAGCTTACACATTATTAGGTCAACGAGGTGGTTATCAAGGTGTATTATCAGTAGGAAGAGTACAAACTCCTGTTTTAGGTTTGGTTACTCGCCGTGATGAAAAAATTGCTAATTTTGTACCAAAAGCGTATTACACGCTAGATGCCCTTATTCCTTATCAGAATGATCAATTAAACGACGGTGTTCCTTTTGATATCAGAGCAAAATGGAAACCTAGTGAAGCGTGTCAGCCATGGCAGGATGAAGAGGGACGAGTTCTTAATCTTAAACTGGTTGAAAATGTTGCTCAGCGCATAGCGAATCAACCGGCGACAGTAACTAAAGCTGAAAATAAAGAAACCAAACAAAATGCGCCTTTACCATATTCTTTATCGTCGCTTCAAATTGATGCGGCAAAACGTTACGGATTAAGTGCACAGCAAGTGCTAGATGCGTGTCAGGCATTATATGAAAAACATAAATTAATAACTTATCCTCGTTCAGATAGTCGCCATTTACCAAAAGATCATTATAAACAGCGTGAGCAAGTGTGTGCTGCGATAGGAAATAATGATAAGCAACTATCACCTGCCGTTACAAAAGCCGACCTTTCACTGAAGTCGCGAGCTTGGAATGACGGTAAGGTGGATGCTCACCATGCCATTATTCCAACACCGAAATCCAGTGGTTCAGCTGGCTTATCTGGCCATGAAGAAAAAGTTTATCATTTGATTGCTCGCCAATACCTAATGCAATTTTATCCTGCTGCGGTTTATGCTGAGGCTGAATTGGTGTTTGATATTGCTGGTGGGGTGTTTGTTGCAAAAGGAAAACAAATGCTGTTTGCTGGCTGGCGAGCTCTGCTTGGCAAAGTGCAATCTCAAAATAGTGATGACGATGTAGCGAGTAAAGTTCCACCATTAAATAAAGGTGAGGTTCGCATTTGCCGAGAAGGTGAAATAAAACATCGGATGACAGAACCTCCAAAACATTTTACTGAGGCGACTCTTTTGCAAGCAATGACAGGTATTGCACGCTTTGTGGAAGATAAAGAACTGAAAAAAATACTAAGAGATACGGATGGTCTAGGAACCGAAGCGACTCGTGCGGGTATTTTAGATACATTATTTAAACGTCAGTTATTAACTCGAAATGGAAAGTCCATTCATGCCAGTGAAGCTGGTAGAGGGCTTATTCATGCTCTACCAAATGAAGCAACTTACCCGGACATGACCGCTCATTGGGAATTTCAGCTTCAAGGTATGACAGAGAAAACACACGCTTATCGACCTTTTATGTCGGAATTAGAAATAAAAGTGACTAATTTTATGCAAGGTGTTCAGCAAGGCCCAGTACCAGAGTCATTAAGAACATTAAAAAGCCCAGCTAAACCACAATTTAAACGTAAAAGAAAAGCAAAGAAATCTTAAAATACGATCCCCATCATCGATTCATTTTTAAGAATACACTATTGTGCCCTGATATTTATTATTTATGAAAAGGCGCAATATGTTTAAAGATGCAATCGGTTTTGGGGTGGCAGGTAATTTCGCGGGTCATTTAGAGCAAGCTGGCGAAGCAACTGATTTTTTAAATGTGAAAGTTGAGAACAATATTCAACCGAAAGCATTGTTTCCTTTTTATGTTCCATCACAACATGCTGGTTTCTTATCTCAATACCCATTATCTTCTGATACTATTATTCCGCCAAATGATGCGGATAATCTGCAAATTGAACCAGAAGTTGCAATCGTTTTTGATATTAGCTATCAAGACAATAAAGTGGTGGCACTGACTCCAGTTAAATTTGCTGCATACAATGACTGCTCAATAAGAAAACCCAATGCAAAAAAAATCAGTGAAAAGAAAAATTGGGGGGCAGAGACCAAAGGTATTTCTCAAGATTTCATCGAATTGTCATCATTTACTAAAGGTTGTGAGTTAGATAAATACCGTATTGCTAGTTTTCATATGAGAAATGGTGAGCTTAATCGATACGGAGAAGACAGCGCGGCGATTGATTATAGTTACTTTCATGAGCAATTAAATGATTGGATTATCGATAAAATGAATAATCAAAAAGATGAAGGACCTGCGGAGAATTTATCTATTTATTTGGCTAATGCTAGTTACCCTAAGCAGGCAATTATTAGTATTGGAGCGACAAGATACACTCCATACGGCGAGATTAATTTTTTAAAGTCAGGTGATAAAAGCATTGTTGTCGTTTATGATGGTGACAAATACACAAGTGACGAAATCGAAACAATGGCAAAAATGAATTCGTTTGAAAAATTAGGTATTTCGTTGTTAAGTCAACAGGTTATCTAAGAGATATTCATTATTGTGATTCCTATAAAAATGTCAGTTGTCTGTTAAAACTGACATTTTTGGAAGAAATAGCACAAAAATGTATGTAATATAGTCTGTTCACTTCGTGTTAAAGAATTTATACATGCCGAAATTTAATTTAAAACATATCTTTCTTATACCAACACTATTCTTAGTGTTGATCGTAGGTTTTATTTTAAATAACCACATGAACTCCGTACAACGTCAAGTTAATCGAGAGTATGATCGTATTATAAATTCACTTCAACGTTCAATTAAAGTAATTATTTCTTTGGATTACAATATTTCGCAGCTATATAAGCAAAATCAAGGTAGTTTTTATAATCACAACTTTGAAATTAAGAAAGATAGTGGCCTTTGTGTTATTCGTCCAAGCGAAAATTTAGATGCGGTAATGGCAGAGCAAGACATTTCAGTTGCAGAAGGACGCCTTGATTATAGTATCGCTGGTAAAAAAGATTTATGTGATCCATCGTCTGAAGTATATGAAATAGCATCTAAGAAAGTGAGCCTTGCTCCTGTCATTTCTTTTATCCATGATTATGAAAGCTACCTTCATGGGATCTATTTCATTTCAAAATATAATTATATTATCTCTTCACCAAAAGAGATTGCTGAGAATTTATCGCAAAAAACGCTTGATGTTATTTATTCTCGACCATACTGGAAAAACAGTATGAAAAACGACAGTGAAAAATACATTACGTTTACGCCTCCATATACTGATGCATTTTTTGACGGGCTTGAAGTATTAACTTTTTCAACACCTATATACTATAAAGGTATATTCAAAGGTGTGTTAGTTATTGATCTTTCAGTTGAAAAGCTTTTGCGTTCATCAAATGAAATATCACAGCATATCCAGTTGCTCAATAGTGCTGAATATAAGCGATTTGAACAATATCGTTTTATGCAGCCAGTTAATTTAGATTTCACTGACTTTACCTACTTCTTATATTATAAAACATCGATAAAAGAAGAGTTGAAGGGCTTTCTTGTGCATGACTCTAATTCGTTAATTTTAACGTTAGTGATGTACATCTTATCTTTACTATCTATGTTCTATTACCAAAGTAGGGTATCTCAAAAATACTACCGTGATTTGGCTAAGCAAGATCCAATGACAGGCCTGTATAATCGTCGCGGTTTTGAGATGAGCTTACAAGACCGTGTAGTGAAGAAGTACGTTGGTTTTGCTATTTACGATATTGATGACTTCAAACAAATTAATGATGTGTTTGGACATGATGTGGGTGACGAGGCAATTAAATATGTCGCGAGAATGCTGAATAAGAGTGTACGTGATAGTGATATTGTATCTCGATTTGGCGGTGAAGAGTTTGTTATCTGTATCAATGCTGAATCAAGAAATAGCTTAGAAAGTGTCTGTGAGCGTGTAAGGAAGTCAATTCAGGATTCATCAGGAAAAGTGGTTAAAGGCGGCTTTACTGTTTCTGGTGGTGTTACGGTAATTGATTCACATCAAGAGTTTTCTTTTGAACATGTAATCAAGAAAGCCGATGCCTTGCTTTATAAGGCTAAACAAGACGGCAAAAACCGAGTTTACTTCTCATAAACTCGGCCATTGGTTCGGGGAAATATGTACGAAAAAATAAGGCTAGCTTACTTTTTCTAGCTCTTGATTTAGACGAGCAACGATAGGTTCTGATTTTTTATGGCTTCTAATATCCATAAAAATATCTCTTGCTTCGGTGTACTCTTGACGAAGATAAACAAGCCACTGCTTAACTCGGTTTGAGTAATATTGTCCTTTATCTCCCGCCATTTGAAGCTTCGAATAATGAATAAGCAAAGCAATGACTTCAGGCCAAGGCATTTTTGAATGGTTGTGTTTAACTACGTTACCTAAGTTGGGTACATTAAAAGCGCCACGGCATACCATTAATGAATCGATTCCTGTTGCTGCAATACAGCGTTGGCCGTCATCATAGTTCCAGATTTCACCATTTGCGATAATTGGAATATCAATCTTTTGGCGAACTTGGTTAATGTAATCCCATTTTATTTCTTCTGCTTTATAGCCATCTACTTTGGTTCTTGCGTGAATGGTTAGTTCATCCGCTCCAGCTTGTTTGATGGCGTCGGCAATAACAAAACATTCTTCAGGGTTTTCCCAGCCTAAACGAATTTTAGCTGTAACTTTTTTATCTTTACTTACGGCATCTCGACAGGCTTTAACCACTTGGTAGATGAGCTCAGGCTCTTTTAAAAGTGCAGCTCCGCCACGACTTTTGTTTACCGCTTTAGCTGGGCAGCCAAAATTCAGATCAATACCGTCAGAGCCAAGTTCAATTGCTCTCGCAGCATTTTCTGCCATCCAGTTAGGTTCTTGACCTAATAGCTGAAGACGAATAGGGGTGCCTGATTTGGTTTTACTGTCATTTAGCAGCTCAGGACAAATACGATGAAATACATGAGGGGGAAGCAGTTGATCGACAACGCGAACAAACTCTGTAACACAGAAATCGTAATCATTAATTTCAGTTAGTAACTCGCGCATTAAATGATCGAGTACGCCCTCCATAGGGCCTAGTATTACTTGCATATCCCACCTCTTTTATTGGAGGTGGGATTGTAGGGGGAAAGGCAGCCTATGTCACTTACTTCCTTTGTTATAAGTAGTAATTATCGTTTCTCCCGTCGATGGGAAATAATTTAGTCGATAACCTTGCTGATTTTTATTTGTGATATCTGATGTATAGTAATACATACAAGCTTGTGGTTTACCTGTAACAGGTGAGCCATACCAATATTCTATATCTGTACTAGAAGTAATAAAATCATCTCCTTTATATTCAGAAATAGTTAAGTCTTGATTTAATAATGCATTCCAAAGCTCACCACAACCTTCACCAGTAATAATGCCTTGATGGTTTGTTGTACCGAGTGGAAACCCTTCAGCAGATGGAAATATCTTTTCGTCTCCGTACTCTACAGCTACACCTGAACTGACTGATGGTTCACCTTGTGTTAACCAAGCAGCATGGTACAAATTAACTCCAGAGGTGAATTCGGCAAAGACACCTTTAGCTCTAGATTTATGAGCATCGTTTTGCAAACTTAAAAACCGTGGTGCAGCCGTAACGGCTAAAATTCCTAAGATAACAATAACAACGATCAACTCTATGAGTGTAAATCCTCGATTTTTTTTCATAATGTTCTCAACAAGCAAAAATTAATAATAACGGCACTTAGGCTCTAATAATTATTTGCGCTATACTACGCCGAAAACTTAATTTAAAAAGTGAAAAAATAATGAAGTACCAATTAATTTCTCTAAGTGATGCAGATTTAAGCTGCACAAATGTATTTCTTGAAGGTGCTGTACTTGCTGCAAATATGGCAACAAAACCTTTAGAGCCAGAAGTATGGTTGAATGGTCTTGTTGGTACTGATGTAACTTTGAATATTAAAAATGCAGTTATTCATCAAATTGAACAGCAATACACATTACTTAAACGAAATGAATATGAAATTGCTACTTTGATTGATATTGAAAACGTTGACTTATTGGCTGATTTTGCTGAAGGTTTTATGAGTGTATGGCCTTTAATTGAAGATATGTGGGCTGAGGTAAGTATTGGTGATGGTACATCTCGTATGTTATCAGCACTACTAACAACGTTAATGCTTGCGCTTGATGAAGAACAAACACAAGCTCAAATGAAAGAAGCGGGGATTGATACACCTCCTACTCTAAAAGGTATGCTTCCACAATTAGATATGATGATTCTTGAAGTCGCAATGGCTGCTGATGAGTTACAGATTGGCTATAAAGGCCAGAAAGTCAATCCATATAAAAATATCGGTCGCAATGATGCTTGTCCGTGCAATAGCGGTAAGAAATTTAAACAATGTTGTGGTAAATAAAGCACTAAAAATAAAAAAGCCATCACTGATTCGAAATTAGTGGTGGCTTTTTACTATTAGCAATATTGCTATTATTTTTTATTGAAGAATTGTGCGATAACAAAAATAGCCAAAGCAATTAAGTTACCTGCAAAAATAATAACTAACCACTGAGGCATCGTTAGCGTTAAAAATTGCCATACGATTTTGCTGCAGTCACCATAAGCTTCAAACATCCATGGTGCCCATTTATTTAATGGAGCCCATGAAGGGAAGGTCACAAATAAATCGCAAGTTGAAAATGGTGAAGGGTTTAATTGGAAATCAACATGTTCAAGAGCAAGTTTGAGTCCCCATCCTGCACTGATCCCCCATGCGATAAAACCACACCAGCGAATAATAAGGTTATTTGGATTTAATAAACCAATAATAGCAGCGCCACCAATTCCCATCATAGCAACACGCTCATAAATACACATGACGCAAGGTGGAAGTTTCATTATGTGTTGAAAGGTTAGTGCAGATGCTTCGAAAAAGATAATACAAAGTAGTAGCAGAAACCAAGATAGGCGAATGCGTGAGAAATGATTAAGGGCTTGCATTTTTATTCCTTATAAAAATAAAGGCCCCGTATCTACAGAGCCTTTGCTATCAAAAGTAGTTTACCTTATTAATGACCACTAGAAATCGCAGAAGTTGCACTTTCTATTGTTCCAGGTGCAATCCAGCCAAGATCGTAGAACATTGCTGTCATAGGTTCAAGGAAGAAAATGATACCAAACATACCAACAAGTGCTAATACAATTGTATAAGGAAGAGCCATCCATACCATACGACCGTATGATAATTGAATTAACGGAGCAAGAGCAGACGTTAATAGGAATAGGAAAGCAGCTTGACCATTTGGTGTTGCAACAGACGGTAAGTTTGTACCGGTATTGATAGCTACAGCTAGTAAGTCAAATTGATTACGCGTAATAACGCCATCCATTAATGCTGCTTTTACTTCATTAATGTAAACCGTACCAACGAATACGTTATCTGAAACCATCGAAAGAACACCATTTGCTACATAGAACAGTGCTAATTGAGCGCCTTTATCTTCTACAGCAAGTACTGCATCAATAATTGGTTTAAATAGCTCTTGGTCAATGATTACAGCTACAACGGCAAAGAATACGGCTAATAGGGCGGTGAATGGAAGAGCCTCTTCAAACGCTTTACCCATAGAGTGTTCTTCAATAACACCTGTAAATGCTGTTGCAAGGATAATAACTGATAAACCAATTAGACCAACGGCCGCAAGATGAAGTGCTAAACCAACAATTAACCATACTGCAATTAAACCTTGGATGATTAATTTAGCGTTATCGATATTAGTACGGTTTTTACGTTCTTCAGCTTCGTAGTCTTCTAGGATTTTACGTACGTTTTCAGGTAGTTTTGCACCGTAGCCACAAATACCTAATTTTTCAACAGCGATACAAGTTAAAATACCGCAGATAAATACTGGTGCTGTAATTGGAAGCATACGGATAATGAATTCACCAAACATCCAACCAGCTTGGTCGGCAATGATCAAGTTTTGTGGTTCGCCCACCATTGTCATTACACCGCCAAGAGCAGTACCAACACCTGCGTGCATTAATAGGCTACGTAAAAAAGCACGGTAGTCTTCTAAATCTTCACGAGTTAATTCATCAACATCGCTATCACAAGTATGGTCGTGAGTTTGTGAACCACCTTGACCAGATGCGACACGGTGATAAATTGCATAGAAGCCAACAGCAACACTAATTACAACCGCAATTACCGTTAACGCATCAAGGAAAGCTGACAAAAATGCAGCGGTAAAACAGAATGCAACAGATAGCGCTGTTTTTGATTTAATACCAATAAGTATCTTGGTGAAGATAAATAGAAGTAATTGCTTCATGAAGTAGATACCAGCAACCATGAATACGAGTAGTAAAAGTACTTCGATATTGGCTACGAGTTCATGCTTTACTTGCTCTGGGCTTGTCATACCAATGGCAATTGCTTCTATAGCTAATAAACCACCAGGCTGTAATGGGTAACATTTTAACGCCATTGCAAGAGTAAAAATAAACTCAACGACAAGCAACCAACCTGCAGTAAATGGATCTACAAAGAAGAAAACAAGTGGGTTGATTACAAGAAAAGAAAGTATTGCGATTTTGTACCAATCGGGGGCTTTACCAAGAAAATTTTTGATAAATGCATTCCCTAGCGAAATAGACATGTGATGCTCTCTACATTATTACGATAATTCTAAAAAATAAGGTTAAGTAGGGAGTTGATAATAATCGCCTAACATATTGTTATTAGTAAAGATAAACAACTATTTAGAAAAACAACAAGGCTTATTTTACTGCTTTGCCAAATAACTACCTATATATACCTAACCTTATATACCAAACGCCTGAACTTTACTCTTAATTCCTTAATAGTCAATATTTGAAAACAGGTAAATTGATCAAAATGTGCCTTTGCTCGGTTTTATTAATAAAACTAAAGAAATGTATAGAAAAAAGGTAGCAGATTTCTTGATTTATTAGGGAGATTAAGGCTTAAAAATTGGAAATGTGTTTCTAAATTACAGGTAAATTTAATAAATAGTTAAGGATTTATTGAACTGGTGGTATGATGAGTGCAGTTATCTTATTTAAAGAACGGATTTTAAACTTGTATGGTTATTAAGGCAAAAAGTCCTGCAGCATTCGCTGAAAAGTACATTATTGAAAGTATTTGGAATGGTCGTTTCCCACCAGGCTCAATTTTACCCGCTGAGCGAGAGCTTTCTGAATTAATTGGTGTAACGAGAACGACATTACGAGAAGTATTACAGCGTTTAGCTCGTGATGGTTGGTTGACAATTCAACATGGTAAACCAACAAAAGTGAACAATTATATGGAAACCTCTGGTTTACATATTTTAGATACATTAATGACATTAGTTGATGCTAATAATGCGACTTCAATCGTTGAAGACTTATTGGCTGCTCGTACTAACATTAGCTGTATTTTCATGAGACAAGCATTCAAGACAAATAAAGAAGGTTCTTTAAGAACACTTAATCGTGTTATTGAATCGTGTGAACAGTTACTTGCTGCAGAAAGTTGGGATAGTTTCATAGAAGCATCCCCATTCGGAGCAAAAATTAAAGCTGAAGTGAAAGAAGATAACGAAAAAGATCCTGCAAAACGTGAAGAGATCTTGATTGCTAAAACCTTCAACTATTATGATTATATGCTTTTCCAAGGTGTTGCTTTTAAATCTGGCAATCAAATTTATGGGCTTATCTTTAATGGTTTGAAAAAGCTTTATGTACGAGTAGGTAGTTACTACTTCTCTAACTCTGAAGCGCGAGAGTTAGCTTTACAGTTTTATCGTGACTTAAAGCTTATTTGCGAAGAAGAACGCAAAGATGCAGTAATGCCTAGAATGCGCCAGTACGGTATGGAAGGTAATTTGATTTGGAATGAAATGAAATTAAATTTACCAAGCAACTTTAGAGAAGATGATAGTTAATCTTATTTAGAATTTAATAAAGCAGGCATTTAGCCTGCTTTTTTTATATCTAAAATAAAGAAAAAACCTAAATAACTATCAAATGATGGGCGGTTATGTATAATGGTACGGTGTATTGTTAATTCTGTGGTTATATAAGGTTGTTATTGTGAATATATTAGTAAGTCGCTCTGTTTTTTTTCTTCTGGTGTTATTCAATAGCAGTGCTAATGCAAAAATTTCACAATGGTCTCTTGGTGCCGCCGCTGCATATTCACCTTCCTTTTATAAAGAGACGCCTTCGAATACAACAATTATTCCTATGATTGGTTATGAGGGGGAACATTTATTTCTGAGAGGGTTTAGTGGTGGTTATCGTCTAAAACCAGTAGGCTCACCTCAAAATATAATATTTCGATTTGTCTATGATCCTAGAACGTTTAAGCCCAATGATTCAAATGATGCTGCAATGCAAAAATTAGATGAACGTAAGAGTACTGTGCTTGGCGGGGTGAGCTATCAGATGATTACTCATGTTGGCATTGTTGAATTTACAGGGGGAACAGACATAGGTCGTACTCATAATGGTTTTTATGCAGAAGCGGCTTGGCGTTTACCATTAAGAGGAAAAGGGTGGGCAATTACACCATCATTAGGGTATTCATATAATAGTGAGAAATTAAATAATCATTTATACGGAGTATCCAATGAAGAAGCGTTACGAACTGGAGTTGACCAATTTGATGCAGATTGGGATGGACAGTTTTTTATTGGATTATCGACTTATTTCCACATTACACCAAATGTTCGAGTGACTGGTGGTTTGCGTTATGTGAATCTTGAGGGTAACTTAGAAAACAGTCCAATGATTGAGCATACAACGAGTTCAACTGGTAATGTCGGTATAGCGTACGTGTTCTAGGAATTTTTATATATTATTTAGTTCGCTTTATTAATGAGTAAGAGCTTATGATTTATAGAAAAGGTGACTATTAATAATATTGCTAATATAGGTGTATTAAAAAATACGACTAAGTAATTATTCTATAAGATCTAGCTGGTTTTATCTTATTCAGGTTTCTCTTAGTCAGTTTAAAGTTTCGAGCAATAATACGTTTCTAAATGTAATAAAATGAAAATAAAAAAAGACCACTTAGAGTAAGTGGTCTTTTTATATGCTCTTAAAGAGTATTATTAGATTAAAAACTCTTCTAGTTTTTTACCAGCATCAAGTTGCGCTTGAAGAGCTGAAGGAGTACGGCCTTGGCCTGTCCATGTTTTCTCTTCACCAGCGTGATCTTGGAATTTATATTTTGCAGGGCGAGGTGCACGTTTTTGTTTTGTTTTTACTGTCGTAGCTGACATTGTGTCTAATAGATCTTCAGGAGCGATACCGCTGTCGATCATCATTTGACGGAATTCTTCAAGTTTAGCTTGTTTTTCAGCTAGTTGAGCACGCTCTTCAGCTTCAGATTCTTGGCGTTCAGCAACAACAGATTGAAGTTTTTCTAATGCTTCTTCTAGTTGTTCTAAAGTCATTTCGCGAGATAAAGCACGTAGGCTGCGTAGGTTAAGCAGCGTTTTAATTGTATCAGACATATTTGGTTCCATAATTATTTTGATAATATGATTATAATATAACAGAAAAATAATATAACAAATTTCTAGATAAAGGAATAAAAAAATATTAATGATATTAATGTTAATAATATTCATTCTTAAAGATAAGACTGCTACTAAATAGTTTTAAAATGTTTCATTCTAATTAGCTAGATAACTTAATGTTAAAATACTCAGATATAGTATTGCAAAATTGTTTTCAATCCGTACAATAACCGCACCTAAATGGGTAGAGGCGCACCGCCTAAGAGTAAATTGTAAGAGGGTGATACTTACGACGACAATTGAAAGGAGTCGGTGCCGAAGTTAATTACGTTAATCGAGCGTATTAGCTGGGGTTATTTCGAAGAGGAATAACACTGCCATAGTCAATTTTATTTTTTAACTATGGAGCGCTACTGTAGGGGAATGTTATTCATTCACTTCCTTAATAACGATATTTATCGTATCTGCAGTAGATCTCCAACCAGACTGGTTGTTGTAGATCATGAACTTAGCTGATTTTTCAAATTCTCCAATTTCAATCTTGCCCCCGCTTATAGCTTTGGGTTTGGCAATTTTAACTCGCCGAGTATTACTTTCTCTTGGTGTAGGTATCGTGTTAGGCGCTATTTTGCTGTCTAGCTTTTCCGTATCAGGAACCGCTTCTTATGTGTTTAGTTCTGTTAAAGGTGTTTTCATCGATGGCGGTTCAATTAACTCATGGAATATGAGCATTGTTGCTTTCCTTATATTATTAGGAATGACAACAGCTTTATTAACTCTTTCAGGTGGCACACGTGCTTTTGCTGAATGGGCACAGACAAGAATTAAAAGTAAACGCGGCGCAAAACTACTTGCAGCTTTTTTAGGCGTGTTTATTTTTGTTGATGATTACTTTAATAGCTTAGCCGTTGGTTCAATATCCCGCCCTGTTACTGACCGTTTTTATGTATCACGTGCTAAATTAGCTTATATTCTAGATTCAACAGCTGCTCCAATGTGTGTATTAATGCCAGCATCAAGTTGGGGTGCGTACATCATTACAATTATTGGTGGCATTTTAGTTTCACATGGTGTGACTGAATATTCTGCTCTAGGTGCTTATGTTCGTTTAATTCCAATGAACTTTTACGCTGTATTTGCACTATTAATGGTATTCGCTGTTGTTTGGTTCCAACTTGATGTGGGCCCAATGCGTCACCACGAAAATGAAGCCGCTCGTGGTAATGGTTTTGATGATCAAGCCGTTAATTCTGAATCGAAAGATTTAAATGAAGAATTAAATATTGTTGAGAGTGAAACAGGTAAAGTTTCTGACTTAATTTTCCCAATTATTACATTAATTGTCGCAACGATCTCTTTCATGGTTTATACCGGCGGCGAAGCGTTAGCCGCAGATGGTAAAGCGTTTAATATATTAGGCGCATTTGAAAATACCGATGTTGGTGCTTCACTTTGTTACGGTGGTTTAATTGGTCTAGCATCTGCGCTAATTACTGTATTCCGTCAAGGTCTGTCAGTTAAAGATATAGGCATGACAATGTGGATTGGTGCGAAATCAATGTTTGGCGCTATTCTAATTCTATTCTTTGCTTGGACTATTGGTTCAGTTATCGGTGATATGAAAACTGGTACATACTTATCGAGTTTGGCACAAGGTAGCATTGGTATTCACTGGATCCCTGTAATCTTGTTCTTATTGTCAGGAATTATGGCATTCAGTACTGGTACATCATGGGGTACTTTCGGCATTATGTTACCAATCGCTGGTGATATGGCTGGCGCTACCGATATCGCATTAATTCTTCCTATGTTAGGTGCGGTTTTAGCTGGTTCCGTATTTGGTGATCACTGTTCACCGATTTCAGATACTACGATTCTGTCTTCGACAGGTGCGCGTTGTTGTCATATTGATCACGTATCAACTCAACTACCTTATGCATTATCCATTGCAGCGGTTTCAGCTGTTGGCTATATCGTACTTGGTTTTACAAGTTCAGTATTGGTGGCGTTTGCTGGTGTAAGTGTTGCATTTGTTTTAGCGTGTTTTGCTTTAATGATGATGTCGAAAAGACGCTCAGCAACAGCATAACTTGTTAGATTTTAAAATAAACCGGCTTTAAATGGCTAATGCCGATCGTTTAAGGGACTTGAACGATCCTTTGCAGCCTTCATAATCGGTCTTAAATTTATTTTAAGGCCGATTTTTTATGTCTGAGTTTTCTCGTGAATTACAATTAACTGCAGAATTTCACCTTCCTGAATCTATGGATTCATTTCGGAAAAATATTCCTATTGAGTGGATTTCAGAAGCCGTTAACCAAACTGGTCGCGCCGCTATCAGAAAGCGCAGATTTCCTGCTGAACAAGCTGTTTGGTTAGTGCTTGGAATTGGCTTAATGCGTAACCGCTCCATTAGCGATGTTTGTGATAAATTAGAATTAGCCTTCCCTGATGCTAAAGGGGAGCTCCCTCCCTTGGCCACAAGTAGTATCGTAAAAGCTAGACAGCGTATTGGTTATGAACCATTACGTTACCTATTTCATACCACTGCGAGTAAATGGGAGACAGAAGAATCGCCTGATTTAGTTTGTGGACTTAAACTCATGAGCGTTGACGGGACTCAATTTAAAACCCCTGAAACTAAGGATAACCAAAAGCTAGGCTACGCGACAGGTAAGGCTACATTTCCTTCAGTTCTTGCTGTTACCCTCATGTCTACACGCACCCACCTTATTTCAGATGCTGCTTTTGGACCAATAACCAATAGTGAAATATCTTATGCACAACAATTAGTTGGCTCCGCTCCAAATAATTCATTAACTCTTTTTGACCGTGGTTTTATGTCCGCTGAACTTTTTGAATCATGGCGTAATGCAGGAAAAAATACTCATTGGTTAACTCCAATAAAAAGTAAATTTAGGTACGACGTTTTAGAAGAGTTTTCAGACTACGATAAACTGATTAAAATGCCAGTTTCGCCTGATGCAAAACAGAAATATCCTCACCTCGGAGATAGCTGGCAAGCTCGTTTAGTTTTAATACCTGAGCCGAAAGGAGAGATCAAAGGGTTTATTACTTCATTAGAGTGTCCTGTGACTTATCCATTGAAAGATATTGTTGAAATTTACTGGGAACGATGGGAAATAGAACAAGGTTATGGTGAATTAAAACAAGGTCAACTTAACAATCAAGCAGTGCTTAGAAGCTTGAAAATAGAAGGAATATATCAAGAGTTATGGGGGATTTTGATTTCTTATAACCTCGTTCGTCTAGAAATGAAAAGAATGGCCGATTTTCATAAAATGGAACCATTAAGAATAAGCTTTATTAATGCGTTAAGGCTAATCCAAGATGAGTTCCTGTGGTGTTCAGGGCGAACACCAGGAACAGTGCCCAAGAAGCTGAAAAATCTACGAGAAAGCGGAAAGCGTCTAATCCTGCCAAAGAAAAGAAAGCGAAAACCATTTCCGCGACAAGTGCTTTATAAAGCACCGCGCTACCCTTATAAAAAAAGAGCCACTAGCTGTTAAGCGAGCGGCATTAGCTTTAAATGGCCGGTTTTTTATTGCTTTTTTAATGTTAAATCGCGATCATAAGCCCCTTAATATTCTTTATTTGGGGTGCATTTTGTCTCGTTTTACTTTACCAATTATTGATAAACACTCTCCATTTCAAAATGAGTTTGAACCAGTAATTCATGATTTAATTACTCATGTTCGCTCTGCTGCACCGAAATCCGTTCATAGTATTTATTTATATGGCAGCGTTGCTAGACGTGAAGCTATTGTTGGCCGTTCTAACCTTGACGTTACCCTTATTACATCTGCACCATTGACCAATAAAGAACAAACGCTAATTAATACAATTAAAATTCGTTTCCAATCTAAATACCCTCAAATTACCGGAGTTACATTTAATATTGGAGAGGCGGCAGATGCGTTGCAATTAGAGTCGATTTTTAGCTGGGGTTTCTGGTTGAGACACTGTTGTGTTTGTATCTATGGTGATGATTTATCAGAACGTTTTGGTGATTTTGAGCCTAGCTGGGAAATCGCGAAAAATATGAACATGGATATTGAAGAATGGTTAGGTGTTTATATTAAAAAAATATCTACTAGCCAAGATATGGCAGTTCAGGTTGAACAACAAAAAACCATCGCCAAAAAGTTATTAAGAAGCTGCTACTCTTTAGTTATGCATCGAGATAAAGGTTGGTACGATCATCCTGTACTTTGTGCTCGAAAATTTTTGGAATATTACCCAGAAAAACAGACTGAAATAGAACGCGTGGTTTTATTATTAAAAGGGCGCAAAGTTCCAAAGCGTTCTGTACTTGCTTTACTTAATGAATTTGGAGATTGGGTTGTAGCTGAATTTAATAAAATTGAACGAAAAATAGGTTAATAACTTGAATTCACCTCAACAGGGTTTTTTGCTTACACGTCAAACTAGAGAAATTAATAATCAAAGTTTAGTCGATCTCTGGGTTAAGTGTGATGACCATATTGCACACTTACTTATTGAAAACGAAGATGCAGTTACCTTCATATTAGAAAATAAGCGCTCTCAGTATGAAGCCTGTTTACAGAAAGAAAATATCCCTTTTCATATAAAACCGACGGCATTATCCACATTTAATCATGATTCCGTGCTCGGTTTATATTTTAAAAATACCTATCAGAAACGATCAGCGACGCAACTTATTGATCAGTTACATCTACCTATATATGAAAGCGATATTCGTTTAGCTGATCGTTATTTAATGGAACGTTTTATTTGTGGTGGTCTATCATTTATTGGCAACCCAGTACAAAAAAAAGACCATATTGAATATCGTAATGTAAAAGTTAAAACGACGGATCGTTCACCTAAATTTAGTATGGTTTCATTAGATATTGAGTGCTCAGAAAAAGGCATTCTATATTCTATTGCTCTACATAGTGAACTCGATACACGTATTATCATGGTGGGCGACTCACAAGACAGTGATTTGTCTATTCAATGGGTGGAAAATGAAAAAGCACTGCTTCTTGCTTTAGAGTCTTGGTTTTATCAATTTGATCCAGACATTATTATTGGCTGGAATGTGATTAATTTTGATTTTCGATTATTAATTCAGAGAGCAAAATGGCACAAATTACCTTTTCGTATTGGTCGGGGTAATAGTTCGCTTTATTGGCGTGATTCGGATAAAAATCGCCAACAAGGTTTTTTATCTTTTCCTGGACGCGTTGTGCTAGACGGTATTGATGCCTTGAAAACTGCGACTTATCATTTCTCTAGTTGGTCACTTGAATCCGTAGCTCAAGAGTTATTGAAAGAAGGTAAATCGATTAATGATCAAAGTGATAAAATGTCTGAGATCAATCGAATGTATCGAGAAGATAAACTTTCTTTAGCCAAATATAACCTTCAAGATTGTGTTTTAGTTACTCGTATATTCGAACATACTCATCTATTAGAGTTTTTGATTGAGCGAACGAAATTAACGGGGGTTGAGCTTGATCGTGTTGGTGGTTCCGTTGCTGCATTTACTAACTTGTATTTACCAAGACTCCATCGAGCAGGGTATATTGCCCCTAATTTAGAGAGTGAAAATTGGATTGCAAGTCCTGGCGGTTATGTAATGAACTCTAAGCCAGGTTTATATCAATCTGTTATCGTTCTTGATTTTAAGTCTCTTTACCCTTCGATTATTCGTACCTTTAATATTGACCCTTTAGGCTTGATTGAAGGATTAAAACAAGAAGTAGGTACGGAAGATAATCAAGCCATTGATGGTTTTAGAGGGGGACGATTTCATCGTTATAAACACTTCTTACCTAAATTAATTGAAAATTTATGGTCCGCTCGAGATGAAGCAAAAAGAAATAATGAAAAAGCATTTTCTCAAGCAATAAAAATCATAATGAACTCATTTTATGGGGTGCTAGGTTCGTCAGGGTGCCGTTTTTTTGATCATCGATTGGCCTCTTCAATAACCATGCGTGGGCATGAAATTATGAAAATGACGCGTGAGTTGATTGAAGCTGAAGGTTATGAAGTGATATACGGCGATACTGATTCTACGTTTGTTACTCTTGGGCAATCAATGTCATCTAAAGAAGCTGACGCTATTGGTTCATCTTTAGTTGAAAAGATAAATCAGTGGTGGATTTCCCACTTATCTGAAAAATACGCAATTGATTCAGCATTAGAAATTGAATATGAAACTCATTATCGAACGTTTTTAATGCCGACGATTCGAGGATCAGAAACTGGGTCTAAAAAGCGTTATGCTGGTTTAGTAAAAAAAGAAGGTAAGGAAGAAATTGTATTTAAAGGATTAGAGACTGTGAGAACGGATTGGACTCCATTATCACAAGAATTTCAGAAAACGTTATTCCATAAAGTGTTTCATCAGCAAGATGTAAAGGAATACGTCCGACAATATGTCGATGATACTAAGCAGGGCAAATTAGATAAGCAACTTATTTATAGAAAGCGTTTGAGAAGACAGTTGGATGAATACCAAAAGAACGTTCCTCCTCACGTTAAAGCGGCACGATTAGCGGATTATCGGAATCAACAAATAGGAAAAAGGCCTCAATATCAATATGGTGGATGGATAGAGTATGTTATTACCACTGCAGGACCTGAACCGATTGAATATATAAATAATCCGATTGATTATGACCATTATGTAGAGAAACAATTGAAACCGATCGCGGATGGAATTCTCCCTTTTATCGGTTTAGATTTTAATGAATTATCTAACTCTCAATTAGGTCTATTTTAAGAATTATTTTTATTGTATATTGAAGAAACCGGATCAAAGTCAATAGCATTTTAATAGCAAAACTTTGCGGCCTAACGCATAATCAATATGCTTTTATCTATTTTTTTAAGGTAAAATAGACAGTTAGTTAAGACCTCTATTATAGAGGTGGCTGTAGATTAAATCGGAGTGTCAGTTGTGATTAAAGTATTCCTTGTAGATGATCATGAGCTGGTTCGCACAGGGATTAGACGTATTCTTGAAGACGTCCGTGGAATTAAAGTAGTAGGGGAAGCTGACAGCGGTGAAGATGCCGTTAAATGGTGTCGAACAGAGCAGGCAGATATTGTTCTTATGGATATGAACATGCCTGGCATTGGTGGCTTAGAAGCAACCAAAAAGATTTTAAGATTTAACCCAGATGTGAAAGTTATAGTTTTGACTATTCATACTGAAAACCCATTTCCGACTAAAGTTATGCAAGCCGGTGCTGCTGGTTATTTAACTAAGGGTGCAGGTCCTGATGAAATGGTTAATGCGATTCGTATGGTACAAAGTGGCCAACGCTACTTATCGCCTGAAATTGCACAACAGATGGCGTTAAGTCAATTTACGCCCGACGCGGAGAATCCATTTAAAGAACTTTCTGAACGAGAGTTACAAATAATGATGATGATCACCAAAGGCGAAAAAGTGACGGATATTTCCGAACAACTGAATTTAAGTCCTAAAACAGTGAACAGCTATCGTTATCGCTTATTCAGTAAGTTAAATATAAGTGGAGATGTTGAATTAACTCATCTAGCTATTCGTCATGGTATTTTAGATGCTGAGACGCTGTAGTGCCTTCCTTTGATTCAAAAGCGTTCCTAAAATCTGTAACACATCAGCCTGGCGTTTATCGAATGTATAACGCCGAGGCTGACGTTATTTATGTAGGTAAAGCAAAAGACTTAAAAAAACGTTTATCCAGTTATTTTCGTAGTAATGTACCTTCAGAAAAAACTAAGGCGTTAGTTAGCCATATTCATCAAGTTGACGTTACTGTCACTCACTCTGAAACAGAAGCTCTCATCCTTGAACACAATTATATTAAGCAATACTTACCTAAATATAATGTGCTTCTTCGAGATGATAAATCGTATCCTTATATTTTCATTTCACAACATAAGCATCCAAGGATCTCTATCCACCGTGGTGTGAAACGTAAAAAAGGTGAGTACTTTGGCCCTTACCCTGATTCTGGAGCCGTTAGAGAAAGTCTTCACCTCATCCAAAAGTTATTCCCTATTCGCCAATGCGAAGATTCGGTATATGCAAATCGCCATAGACCATGCTTAATGCACCAAATTGGACGTTGCTTAGCCCCTTGTGTTAAAGGGATTGTTAGTGATGAAGAATATAAAGAGCAGACTGATTTTATTCGATTGTTTTTACAAGGTAAGGATAGACAAGTTATTCAAACACTTGTTGAGCAAATGGAGATTGCCAGCCAATCCTTAAATTTTGAAAAAGCAGCGATCATTCGAGATCAAATTCAAGCCATGAGACGAGTACAGGAGCAACAATATGTTTCTGATGACAGTGGTGATGATCTTGATGTTTTAGGGTTTGCAATTGAAAATGGTTTAGCGTGTGTTCACTTATTGATGATTCGTCAGGGGAAGATTTTAGGTAGTCGTAGTTTTTTCCCGAAGATCCCTGCTAATACAGACAAAGAAGAAGTCTTTTTAAGCTTTTTGACTCAATATTACTTAAATCATACGCAAGGTCGAACTATCCCTAACCGTGTAGTAACCAGCTTTGAATTTAATAGTGATAGCTTAGAAGCGGCATTAACTGAATTATCTGGACGAAAAGTTATTTTTCAATTAAATCCAAAAGGGATGAAAGGACGTTATTTAAAATTAGCAGATACCAATGCATTAACGGCTTTAACCAGTAAATCAAATCATAAACTAACAATGTATCAGCGCTTTAAACAATTAGAAGAAGCGTTAGTATTGTCTTCTATTCAGCGTATGGAATGTTTCGATATCAGCCATACGATGGGAGAGAAAACAGTCGCATCGTGTGTTGTTTTTAATCAGGAAGGACCAGTAAAATCAGAGTATCGACGTTATAATATATCGGGCATTACTGGTGGGGATGATTATGCTGCCATGGCGCAAGTTCTTGAACGACGCTATAGTAAACAATTAGATATTGATAAAATCCCTGATATTATTTTTATTGATGGTGGTAAAGGACAATTGAATCGAGCTTATGAGGTTATCAGTAAGCATTGGGAAGATTGGCCTAAGCAGCCATTATTGCTTGGTATCGCAAAAGGTGTTACTCGTAAACATGGGTTAGAAACACTAGTGAAAATTAGTGGAGAAGAGTTTTCAATGCCAAGTGATTCTCCAGCTTTGCATTTGATACAACATATTCGTGATGAGAGTCACAATCATGCTATTGGTGGACACCGAGCACAGCGTGCTAAAGTAAGAAAAACGAGTACCCTTCAAAATATTGATGGGGTTGGTCCAAAACGAAGACAAGCATTATTGCAATATTTAGGTGGCCTACAAGAATTAAAAAGTGCAAGTGTCGAAGAAATAGCCAAAGTGCCGGGCATTAGCCATTCTTTGGCAGAAAAAATACATGATGCGTTGAAACACGGATAAAAAAAGCGCACCATACACTCGCGGACCAAAACTTAAGAATTATTTATGCGATTAACAATACCAAATATACTCACGTTTATCCGACTAGCACTGATCCCTGTGTTTGTTGTTGTGTTCTACTTGCCTTATGAATGGTCAGCTGTAGCTGCTGCAATGGTATTCTGGGTTGCAGGTTTTACTGATTGGTTAGATGGACTTTTAGCTCGTAAACTGGGGCAAACTTCTCGCTTTGGTGCTTTTTTAGACCCAGTTGCTGATAAAGTGATGGTAGCTGCTGCTTTAATTTTAATTACTGAGCATTACCATACCATTTGGATCACCATTCCTGCGATTACAATGATTGCACGTGAAATTATTATTTCTGCTTTACGAGAGTGGATGGCTGAAATAGGAAAACGAGCAAGTGTTGCTGTATCTTGGGTTGGTAAAGTAAAAACTGTATCTCAAATGTTTGCGCTTTGGGTTCTTATCTGGCGTTACGATGACTGGATGATCTGGTTAGGTTATGCTGCTCTATATATTGCAACCATTTTGACATACTGGTCGATGGTGCAGTACTTAGCTGCAGCAAAAGATGATCTACTTAATGCAGACGAATAGATATAAATGAATTGAAAAGCGAACTTAGGTTCGCTTTTTTTATATTTGAAATATTATTTTGCATAGTCAGCTGATATTACAGACTTTATCGTTTTGATTTTTTAATCTCAGAATGATAAAAGAGCAGTTATTCAGAAAAAAAACATCTTAAATAAGCCTGTTTTCGTTTGTTTTCTATTCATTTTGATCGCATTTTATTCAAACGAAACAAAAACAGAAAAATAGTGTTGACTCTAAGTGCTGAATCAGTAGAATGCATCCCGTACCCAAGAGGAAGGCGCTGAGTTAAGTTGCTGAATACTTAAGGTAACAAAGGCGCCTTGGCAGAGTGGCTATGCAGCGGATTGCAAATCCGTGGACCTCGGTTCGATTCCGGGAGGCGCCTCCATTCTTTATGAATGATTATGCGACACTAGCTCAGCTGGTAGAGCGCAACCTTGCCAAGGTTGAGGTCACGAGTTCGAACCTCGTGTGTCGCTCCAAATTAAAAGTTACTGCAATAGCGGTAATTACAGATGGTGTTTTACTTTTCAGTAAGCGGCATCGCAAGAAATTGCGTGCCCTGGTGGTGGAATTGGTAGACACAAGGGATTTAAAATCCCTCGGCGTTCGCGCTGTGCCGGTTCAAGTCCGGCCCGGGGCACCATCTTTAAAGTCTGACTCGATAGAGCAGCAAATGCGACACTAGCTCAGCTGGTAGAGCGCAACCTTGCCAAGGTTGAGGTCACGAGTTCGAACCTCGTGTGTCGCTCCAAATTAAAAATTATTGCAATAGCGATAATTACAGATGGTGTTTTACTTTTCAGTAATCGGCATCGCAAGAAATTGCGTGCCCTGGTGGTGGAATTGGTAGACACAAGGGATTTAAAATCCCTCGGCGTTCGCGCTGTGCCGGTTCAAGTCCGGCCCGGGGCACCATCTATTAAAGTCTGACTCGATAGAGCAGCAAATGCGACACTAGCTCAGCTGGTAGAGCGCAACCTTGCCAAGGTTGAGGTCACGAGTTCGAACCTCGTGTGTCGCTCCAAACAAGAAAGCCCGTTCAGAAATGAACGGGCTTTTTTACGTTTGCGATATAGCTAAAAGAGGTTCGATTCATGCTCTTTGAGTCGAGGGGGGCAGTTGGTAGAGCGCAATCTTGCTAAGGTTGAGGTCACGCCTAATGCCTTGAAGATCGGGAACCTCGTGTGTCGCTCCGCTCATACCAAAAACTGGAAAGCCCATTCAGAAATGAACGGGCTTTTTTACGTTTGCGATATAGTAAATTAAATAACAGTGACGACCATGTCTTCGCTTAAGGATTCAATTTCAGCAGCAAGATCATTGATGTTTGCAGCTGCAGGTAGTTTAAGGCTAAGAGTTGCAGTAAATACGCTTGTACCGCTAGCAGGAACGCCAATACGGTGACTGTCCATATCGATTAGCTCAATGCCTTCATTTTGAAGAATATTGCTAATATCGTTAACAATACCCGCTCTATCTTCAGAGTCGACTTTTAATTTGCTGTGTGTATCTTGAACTGTGGTATCAATAACATCACTAAAGGTCACCATTAGATCATCTTGAGCGAGAAAATAATCTTGGACTGCTTGTTTGTGTTCGGAAGGGACTTCAATTTTAATTACGGCAGAAATATGTGTATCTAGATAGTGGATTTTACTCACTAGCCATTTGCCGCCTTCTTCATGAGTAACGGACGCTAGGCGTTTGATAAGATCAGGGCTTGAAATTCCAACAAAAGCAGCAATAAATATACTTTTCATAATGGCGCCTCCAATTATTATTGGTAATTAAGGAGTCCAAATATGAACTCCCTTTATAATAGTGTAGGCGTCTTGCGTTAAAAATAATTGAGAAACATCAATTATTCGACCGGAATAACAGATCGACTTCAAACTTTAGCACTTGTTTTCATTTTGTGAATTTGTGTGCTTAGTGAAGCAGATAAAGTATGCATTTCAGGTAATATTTGGTGAATTAAATGCAATTGCTGCAATACCATTCTAATTGAGTTTTCATCTTCATCACGCCATTCTGAAAGACGTTTTTCGATACTCTCTTCTTTAACGGTATTTAGTTTATCATTGCAATCAGTATTGTTTAACTGGCATTGAATCTGATTTAAATGAGCATGAATAATACGATGTGATTCAGCAACTAATTGATGCGTTTCTTCATCTTTTAAACGCATACGATGAGCTCCAAGTGCAGATATATAGCTTAACATCGCATGACAAAGGCATAAAAAGCGGAAGGATTCATCGACAGCCGTTTGGTATTTCCCAGGTTCAATCAACATGTTACTGATCGCCGAACTAAGTGCCGCCTCGCTATTATGAGCTTCACGGCGTGATAAACGATACTGAAGAGAATCTTTCTTTCCTGCTCGATATTGAGAAATTATATTCGATAAGTAATCTTGGTGAGCATGCACCGTATCAGACATAACTTTATCTAGACGTTTTGCTTGCCAATCAGGAAGAATATAAGTTACCGCTAATACCGCAAGAGCACAGCCAACGAGAGTATCCCCTAATCTTGGTAAAATGACTGCGTAACCTTCACCTAATTGGTTAAAGCAGAATAAAACAAGCATCGTGATAAAGGCAGTCGCAAATCCATAGTTAGCAAGGCGGAACGCAAAGAACAATACGCCAGAAATAACCATTAATACGAGTTGGCTATCTAAAGATGGAAATAGAACTAGTAGAGTTGTTCCTGCTAATAAACCAATTAAAGTCCCAGCAACTCGTGCCACAAGTTTTTCTTTAGTTGCACTGTAGTTTGGCTGACAAACAAATAGGGTAGTGAGCAAAATCCAATAACCACGTTCTAATTCAAATGCCTGGATAATGCCATAACCGGCAGTTAAGGCTAACGCCATGCGAATAGCGTGTCTAAATAAGACTGAATCCGTAGTTAAGTTAGCTCTTAATCGTTGCCACATGGCCTTAGGAGTGTGAGCGCCTTGATCTGCTAAAACTGTATCTTCTTCTGTTTCTAATGCCCTTTCTGGATTACTAATATTAGCAAATTGGCGCTCAACCGTTGCTAAGTTATTAAACAGGTAATCCAATTGAATAAGAGATAACCGCCATTCTGGTTTTTGTTGCTCTTTTAATGCAATAAGTGATTGCTGTAATTCATCTAAAGCAAAAATAGAAGCGTTATCATGTTGATAAGGCAAACCAAGAGATAAGCAGCGAGCAACTTCTTTACATGCTAATGATTGGCTATGCAGTAGATGTTTAAAGCGGAATAAAATATCACTGCGATTAAACGTATTGGCTAAATCTTGATAGCGATAATGACTAGAACTTACACGTTCATGAATGTCTTGTGCAATAAAATATATTTTTAAAAACTTATCGCTAGCACCAACCACATGGCCACGCTTTGCTCTTGTTAATAACGATGCTTTACTATTATTAAGTGCAGTTACCATTTGAGCATTATTTTTGGCTTCTTGAAGGCGATAAGGCTGTGGAACTAGATTGGTTACAGGATGGAATAACTCACTTTTACTATTTAAGTACGTAGCCATGGTTTCAAATACAGTTGCTAGGTTTTGTTGAACTGGCTGCAATGGCCAAAATATTTGCCATGTTAACGAGATAGTGTAATACCAAGCTGCACCCCCTAGTAAAAGGGTTGGCTGATACCAAAGATTTGGACTTTCGGCAGCACCTAGCATGGTATAAATAGCGATAAGTAGTGAGCCAAAAGCAATGCTAGCATAGCGAGGACCTAGAGCTCCAAGCATAATAAATGCAATGGTTGAGCAAAATAATCCAATCGCAAATAAAATTGGTGTATGAAAGAGAATCTCAATGGAGAAAGCAGCAATAGCAAAACAGATGAAAGTGAAGAATAAGGCTTTGAGTCTTCCGGATAGTTTATCGTCAGTTTCAGCTAATGCGGCCGCAATAATTCCAAGAATGAGTGGAGTAATTGCCGTATTTTGCTCAAGATACCAACAGGGAATAACTGCACCAACAAGAGCGAGTAATACCCTGATACTATAATTGATGGTTTTATTGGCCCAATATTGGCGAAAAATCTGGCGATAAGTCACGATATTACTTTCTGCTTAGGGAAAAAACCTATCATAACAAAGTCATACAGAGAAGAAAGAGCCTAAATCTGAATCATTGTCTTAATACTGATCTGAGACAACAAAAAAAGAACCTGATATCCTATGACCTCTTCAGCAAATTCGTGAAATGAAACACTCTCATAGTGTCATATTAATTAGGTAGTATTGAATCATGCAGATCAAAGCAACCCCTTTCGCTCAGTGGTTAGTTCAAGGTGACTTTTATCAACTTGAATTAGAGCAAGAGCAGCTGTTGTTTACCTCACATAAATATCAAGTATCTGTTCCTTTTGATAAATGGAGCGGAAAAGTGACTTTTGAAAGAGGCCTTATTTGGGGAGCGCTTTGTTTTTATAATCGTAATGAACAAGTTGCATGGCGAGTATCTGGACTTCCATGGGAAGAGTGTGACGCCATAATTAATGCAGTGTTAAATGCTTATGCTGATTGGAAAGAATCAAAAGTATTGCTGTTAAATCAGCTGCAACCACAGATGATTGAATTAATTGAAGATTTTAGTGCAAATAAGCGCTTTTTAAAACAAACAGAAGCTTTAATGATGGTCGAAAAGTTATATGATCTTTTCGAGCAGACGAAGATATCCATTCCCTTAGCTGAACAGCTTCAACCTGACTGTATTGCACCTGTTATTGATTGGCTCACTGAACCAGAAGAACAATTAAAAGTCTTGAATGATAATTGGTTAGAAGAGCAAAAAGTAGAATGGAAAACGTTTTTTTCTGAGTGTGAATCACAGCCACTAAATGAATCTCAGCAAAGTGCTTTGTTATTAAATGAAGATCACACCTTAGTTTTAGCTGGTGCAGGCTCAGGTAAAACAAGTGTATTGGTTGCTCGTGTAAATTATTTAATTCAAAGTGGACAAGCTCAAGTCGACGAAATTTTGTTATTGGCTTTTGGTCGTCAAGCAGCACAAGAAATGTCAGGGCGTATCATTGATAAACTCGGTTTTGAAATAGGCCAACGAGTCAAAGTCGCTACTTTTCATCAATTGGGCTTAGATATTATTCGTCATGTTGAATACCAACAGCCAAAGCTATCATGCTTAGTTACTGATGTTAAAGCACGTAAAGAATGGTTTGTTCATGTTTTGGATTCCGAATGGAAAAATGCAACAGCGATGAACCGTTGGAAGAAGCACCTTAAGAAATGGCCAATTGCTTATTTGCGTGGTGATGTTGATTTAAGAGAAGAGTCGCACAATGAAAAGTTACAAGAGTGGCTTTATAAACAAATTTGCCAATTAAATAGCCTGCAATTAGATAAGAAAAGCATTGTTGAAAAGATTGAATTTCATCCTGATGTGCAGCGTTTAAAAAGTGAATTGAATATTGTTTGGCCATTCTTTAAGGCGTATGAAAGAACGCTGAAACATGAAGGTGCTATTGATTATGAATCAATGATTACTAAGGCTAAAGCATACATTGCTGATAACAAGTATGAATTGCCTTGGTCATTTGTAATGGTTGATGAATATCAAGATATTTCACCGCAACGTTTAGATTTGATTGAAGCCATTTGTCACACCGAAAATAAACATCAAACTAAGGCTACGCTATTTGCTGTTGGTGATGATTGGCAAGCGATATACCGTTTTGCTGGTGCAGATGTGTCGCTAACTACAGGGTTTGAAAATCGTTTTCAATCGACACAAATTGCTCATTTATCGACAACGTATCGTTTTAATGATCAAATAGGGGCGGTAGCAAATCGCTTTGTTCAAGAGAACCCTATGCAGCTTAAAAAAGAGCTAAATAGTTTCACTAAAAAGAAAAGAAAGGCAGTGAAAGTAATAGAGCATCAATCTATAGAAAAAGAGCTCTTATCATTATCTAAAAACATTCGTGATGGCGAAAAAGTCGTGATTCTTGGCCGTAACCATAATCATAAGCCTGATAGCTTTGATGAGTGGGTTAAGTTCTACCCTGGTTTGAATTTGGAATATAATACGTGTCATGCTAGTAAAGGGACAGAAGCGGATTATGTCTTTATTGTCGAGATGACGGATGGACAATTTCCGATGAAAGAGCGAGCGGAGTCGCTAGATGCGGCTTTACTTCCTCATGCAGAAAGCTATCCATATGCTGAAGAACGACGATTATTTTATGTCGCCTTAACTCGTGCAAAGAAAAAAGTATGGATTGTTTATCATGGTAAACCATCTCCATTTGTACAAGAGATCGTGGATAAAGACTATCCAGTGATAATTGAATAATTTAAAGACAATAAAAAACAGCCGCTCGAAAATAGCGGCTGTTTTTTTGTTAGGCTAAACGCGTTCAGCTAAATAAGCATCATAATCAGGAATTTCGATTGATACTTCTTCTTCCATTTGCGGAGCAGAAATCATAAATTTGGCACTTGCACGGTTCATTGCTACTGGAACATTCCATACCGTTGCAATGCGTAGAAGTGCTTTTACATCAGGATCATGCGGTACGGCGTTTAGAGGATCCCAAAAGAAAATCATCATATCGATTTTTCCTTCAGAAATAAGAGCGCCAAGTTGCTGATCTCCCCCCATAGGACCGCTCAATAAACTCTTTATTGCTAAGCCTGTTTCTTTACTTAGAATGCGGCCAGTTGTTCCCGTAGCATAAAGAAAATGACCTTGTAAGGCGTCTTTATTTTCTTTTACCCAACGTAATAATTCTGGTTTGTAATTATCATGAGCAACTAATGCAATGTGTTTATGTGCAGGCATGACCCTTGTTGTTTTATTCATTGATATTCCTTATTCCTATTTGATAGCAGGGTACAATTTATAGAGGGTACAACGTCTATACCTCAATTTTATGACACTATATAAGCGTTGTTTCAATTATTGTTTTTCAGATGATACGAAAAAAGTAGGGCGATACTCAGCTGGTGAGAGTGACTCTTCAAGAACTTTTTTTGGTAAATGCTGTGGCGTTAATGCTTCAATTTTTGGTGATAACTGAAAAGGTAGCGGGTGCTTATTAAGATAACTCACCGCTTGTTGAATACTAAGCTGTCCCTGTAATACCATTTTATCTGTGGGGGAGAATAACACGCGATTACGTAATAAACCGCGATATACAGCATGACTTAAGTAAGTTGAGACTAAACCCACTTGATTTTGCATTTTTCGACTTGCGACTTCACTTATTGCCACCTCAATTGCGACAGCGCCCCCAACCAAATAATCTAATTTCTCTGTTTGCAGAGCATCTTGAATTAAGTTGCGTTGTAATTCTTTGCTGTTATCACCCCAGTATGTTGCACTGACGATAATATCACTGTCTTTAATAGCGTCATTAAAACCTTGGGTGACGGGTTTTGTCCCACCTCTAGTTTTAGGGCCTGGAAGCCAGCCAATATAAGTGATGCCAGAATCTTTCGGGTGTCTTTTTGCTAAAAATTCACCAGTTTTATAGCCCATTTCATACCAATCAACACCGACTTCACCATGATGAACTGGGGCGGCTGGAGGATAGGAACTAATTAGCTGATTCACGGTAGCAAAAACAGGTATCCCTTTTGTAAGCGTAATAAGGTTATCTTGAAAAGCCATAGGGTCAACGGTACCCAAAATGATCGCATTAGAACCATTTAATACACATTGTTCGATTTGTTGAGTCTGTCGTTCAACGTTAGGGTAACCACCAGACTCATAGACGGTTAACTCAACATGTTGAGCTTTAGCTTCTTTTACCATTCCATAGTTAACAGATAGCCAGTAAGAGTCTTTTAGATGTGGATAAATAGCACACAGTTTCCAAGGCGTTTTTGCGTGAGCAAGAGGCGATAAAAAGACAGAGAATAAAATAATGTATATAAGATGAAAAGTAAGCTTCATGGTATCTTCGCACTGGCTTTAGGTTGGTGATATGATACCCGCATTACTTCTTTTTCCAAAGTGTTTCAATATTATGTTATTTGCTTCTACAGGGATCGGTCGCAAGCTGCTTATCACATTCATGGTGATGATTGCGCTTATGGCATTTGGATCGGTTGTTGGTGTTCTTGGGTTTTCATACGTAGAAAAAACAGAAAGAACGGTAATTGATTCGGCAATACCAGCGGTTATTGAAGCTCGTTACATTTCAGATTTAAGTACAAAGATCATTTCAACATCTCAATTACTCTCGCAAGTTGACTCTGAAGACGATAGAAAAAAATACGGCAAAGATCTGTTTGAGTCGATAGAGAGTCTTTATCACCGTTTAAAAGGTCTCGGTGTCTACCCATTTGATAAAGCGTTATTAGCTCGTTTAGATCTTCAAGTTCAAGACATTGTCGATAATTTGGCAACAATGGGTGAAGGCGTTGGTGAGAAAGTAGTTCTGCATCGAACTATTCAAGAGAAGAGCCAGAAGTTAACCGAAACCGCTCTTCGTTTGGAGGAGTTATCACGTTCGCAAGTATTAAATTCAAATACTGTTACGATCGCTAATGTCGTGAAGATTTATGATTTAGTTGAAAATGGCGAAAAAGAAGCGGTCTATAAAGCATTAGATACTCTAGTAGAAACGGATTTGGATTTAGCAGAGCGTTTGCATGAATTACGCTTACTTACCTTTAAAGTGGTCAATACGATAGATGATGCAAGAAACAGTCATAACATCAAAAAAATAGAGAAGTTAAGACAAGATTTTACTCGTGATATGACCATTATAACTCGTAGGGTACAAGCAGTAGAAGACCCAAGCAGAACAAAGCAAATGCTTGATCTAGCTAATGATTTAACAAAGAGTGAGCGTTTGTTTAATGAGTTAATTCAACTGGTTAATATCAATCAAAAACTAAAGTTGTTAGGTGATGAAAACGTTCATAAGTTTCAAGAGCTTAATTTAACTATTTCACAATTACTTGAACAGGCAAATGATGTAACTCAACAAGCGGTCGCTGATGTTAACTTTGTATTGAAAGTTGTTCAGCAATTGTTGATATCAATAACAATGCTTGGTTTATGTCTCGTTATCTACATTATGTGGCGTTATGTTTATGCTCGTGTGATTACACGATTAAATCAATATGAAGAAGCGATCACTAACGTAGCTAATGGTCAATTAGATATAGAATTAGATACAACAGGTGACGATGAGTTAGCTCGTATGGGACGTTCAATTCTTATTGCCAGGGATACAGCTCAAGAACTGAAAGAATATAAAGACAGCTTAGAATTACAAATAGCACAACGAACTCAAGAGCTTAAGTCGAGTAATGAGCGACTTAATGTCGAGATTATTAACCACGATAAGGCAAGGGATCTCGCAGAGCAAGCAAACAGAGCAAAATCAGCGTTCCTTGCAACTATGAGCCATGAAATTCGAACGCCTTTAAATGGTGTACTTGGAACCGGTGAGCTGCTCCGTGGGAGCGGTTTAACTGCTCAACAAAAACAGTATGTTGATATTATTAATCGTAGTGGTGAAAACTTATTAGATTTATTGAACGACATACTTGATTACTCAAAAATTGAAGCTGGACATTTAGCTATTCGTAAGAGGAACTTTAGTGTTCAATCAATGATCACAGATGTGCATCATTTATTTAGCTCTCGAGCACAGCAAAAAGGCATTACTTTATCGGTTAATGCGCCTGTTGATACCCCAGAGTGGTGGATAGGTGATTGTTCACGTATTCGTCAGGTATTAAATAACTTTGTGGGCAATGCAATTAAATTTACTCATACAGGTAGCGTAACGATTCAGTTAAGCCTTATTTTGGATACGACGCTTTTATTTGAAGTCATTGATACCGGTGTTGGGATTGCTGAGCATGAAATAGATACTTTATTTGATGTATTCACTCAAGCTGAAGAGGGCATGAAAGTCAGTGGTGGAACAGGGTTAGGCCTAGCCATCAGTCAGCGTCTAATCGAAGCGATGGATGGTGAGATTGGTGTCGACTCAATAGAAGGGCAAGGTAGTACATTTTGGTTCTCCCTTGAGCTTGATGAAGGTCAGCCTGTTGAGTCATTGAGTGATGATAAAACAACAATAGACATAGCTCCTGTTAATATCCTTTTAGTGGAAGATAATCCAGTTAATCAGATGGTTGCTATTGGTTTCTTAGAGCGACTAGGTCACCAAGTTATTGCTGTAGATACGGGTAAAAAAGCTGAAGAAGCGATTGAAAATCATCCATTTGATTTACTTTTATTAGACATTAATTTGCCTGATACTGATGGCGTGACCTTGCAAAAACGTTTAAGAGAAATTTATGCGACAAAAGGTGACCACCAAGACGAACTCCCAATGTTAGCGGTTTCTGCTCATGTTTTTCATGAAGATGTTGAGAGTTATCTTTCTGCCGGTTTTAATGGCTTCTTAGCAAAACCATTGGTTGAAAATCAATTAGTAAGTACATTGAATCGCATCTTAAATGATGGAAAATCAAATTTGAAAGCCCCCGTCATTATTCCGAGTTTGCAACTAGAAATGGAAGCTGGAATCGAAACAGAGGAACATGAAATGATACTAAATGAAAAAGTATTGCAAGGTGATATTAACGTATTAGGTGAAGACCGAATGCGTAAAATTGTCGGTGTTTTTAAAGAATCTTCTAAAGAAAATTTAGAGGAATTACAAACGGCAATTTCAGATCAAGATTGTTATCAAGTGAATCAGTTAGCTCATAAATTAAAAGGTTCAGCAGGTAGTATGGGATTAATACAGCTACATACGTTATGTCATCAATATGAGCAGTATGGAAAAAATAATGATATTTCTCTATGTAAAAACGATGAAATTAGCCAAGTTTATGGCGCCGCCATTTTGGCATTGGATGCTTTTTTTGATTAAAAAACAAACGGTTAAGTGTATAACTTTAAATTATTAGATCTATATCAAGCATTCATGGTGTTTATGTTTTATTTTAGTGCTTTCTGCTGATAGTATCCGGAAAAATTAGAACTGGTTTGCTTTAAGGAGAGGTTATGAATCTAATTGGACGTTTATCAATCAGTTACAAAATAGCAATGCCAATTATTATTATTGTTTTGCTATTTGGTGTTATATCACTTTTAAGTGTGATCAAATTCAACGAACAAGCAGAAGTAAATGAAACACTAATTGAGTTCGTTGAACCTGTTAATGATAATTTGGAAGACGCCTATCGTGATCTTTATCAAGTTGTCGCAGCAACTCAAGGCCTTATGTTGTCAAAGTCTCAAGCGGATATTGATCATCATACTTTTGAATTCAAAGATAATGCGTATAAAGCCATCCCTAGAATGAAAAAAGTACAAGATTTATATGACAGCCAGATTCTGCCTATGAATACGGCATCAGAATTGACTGTTTTGATAACGGCAACCCAAAGATGGATTCAGCTCTATGAACCGTTATTTGAGCGTCCTGAAACTGCTCAATCTTATTATGTTCAAAACAGTGCAGAGTTAGAGAAACAATTTAAAGTCATTAGAAAACAGCTAAAATCAATCAGTCGTTTAATTATGGCTGAACAAGTTAAGTTAAGAAAACAAAGCCAAGATGGTATTGAAGCAGGAAAATTGATATCTGAAGTCGGTGCGATTAGTGCGATTATTGTTGCTATGTTAGCACTTTGGCTATCGATTAATTGGATCGTAAAACCAATTCGTTCACTTGAAAGTGCAATGTCAGATGTTGCTTCTGGTGAAGGTGATTTATCAAAACGAATTAGCGTTGATTCTACTGATGAACTAGGAAAATTAGCTCAAGCATTCAATCAATTTATTTCTAAAATTCACGGCACAGTACAAGAGGTGATTGTGTCATCTAATGCCGTTCGTGTTGAAATGGAAAGCATTAAAGCTCAAACTCAAAACGTAGCTCAATTCTCGATGAATCAGCAACAAGAGAGTGAGGTAGTTGCAGCAGCAGTACATGAAATGCAAGTAACAAGTGCTACCGTTAATGAAAATGCGAATGACGCGGCAGAAGCGAGTCAAGGAGCGACAGCTGAAGCTGAGGTTACTGATAATATTCTTCAACAAACAGTTGGTTCAATTCAGAGCTTAGCGGATGAGATAAATCAAGCAGGCAAAGTGATTCAAACATTAGATACTGATGTTGCAAATATTGCTTCTATTTTAGATGTGATTAAAGGCATTGCTGAGCAAACCAACTTGTTAGCACTTAATGCGGCGATTGAAGCAGCTCGAGCGGGCGAACAAGGACGAGGTTTTGCGGTTGTTGCTGATGAAGTAAGAGCGTTAGCAAGTAAGACTCAAGATAGTACTGGTGAAATTCAAAAAATGATTGAACGCCTGCAACTTGGTGCAAAAGAAGCAGTTCAGGCAATTAATGCGAGTAATCAGAGTGGTGTCGAGACAATAGAGTTAGCTCACCAAGCATCTCAATCGTTAGCTCAAATTACCAATGCCATTATTGTTATGAACGATATGAATACACATATTGCAACGGCGGCTAATCAACAAAGTCAAGTGAGCGAAGATGTTAACAATAACGTTCAACGAATTACTGACAACAGCGGTCAAATGGTTGAAATGGTAAACCAATCAGAAAGCGCTTGTGCTTTATTATCAGAGCAGTGTGAGCGATTAGACCAATTGGTGTCGCAATTTAGAGTGTAATATTAACTTTAAGAATGAAAGGCTTATCATAGTTGATAAGCCTTTTTTATAAATGCGTTATCACAGTAACTTCGCCTGTTGTCGAGTTATATGAAATAACAATGCCAGAAGTGAGCGGATCAGCTGTGTATTGGTAATGCTTATTTATGTAGTAGCAAGCGTCCTGAAAACTACTGTCTTCACTGCTATAACGTATTGATAGAAAATCAGCATCATCCTTTTTTTTGTGGGATACACTAGGTGGGTCATTTAATAATGTATTCCAAAGATCATTACACCCTTTCTTACCTCTACCAATATTATTTGGTTGTGCCATTGGATTGTTTTTATTAATACCAATAGGAAAGCCATTTAGGTTTACATCAAGCTGATCATTAGCAAAACCTTGAACATCATTTCCTGACTGTAAATTGCCACTAGCAATCCAGCGATATTGGGTTAATCGAACACTTTGTTCAAAATTTTGAGCAATCCCTTCTGCTTGAGCAACGTAGGATTCTGAGGTGTAGCTAAAAAATTTTGGAATAGCGATAATTGCAATTACTGCCATAACAGTAATTGCAATAACGAGTTCGATTAAGGTAAACCCAAGTCCATTTTTACCCATACAATTCCTTTGATGTGGATAAATTTACTTATTAGTAATTGATTTTAAGAAGCGTTCTTTTGTAGCTTGATCGGCTTTCTCATACCAATAATGCAGCATTTGTTCTGCTGTATTTTCGCCTTGCTCATTTTTAATTTCTTTATGAGTTACGGTAAGCATACCTTCTTTAAAGGCTGCAGGGTGCTCTGTAGTATTAAATTTTGCGACTTCGAATTGAATATTTCGACCAACTTGCATTCCGTTGTAGATCAATTGTGACTGAGCGAAAGGAATACTATTATTGTTTTTATCTATTAACTCCCAATTTAGATCATGATTAAATGCTTTGGCTTTTTCAGGAGAGTTATAGGTTGGGAACTTAAAGCTTATTTGTTTATCTTCTGCAGAAAACGTCGAGACGATGATGTCGCTTGACACAATGATGTTATCTTTACCTTGCTTGAATACAGGATTATATCTAAAAACAATTTGATGTTTACCATTTTCTAAATCAAGCGTTGACGTAGTAGAAAAGAATGAGCTCTCTAGCTTTACTTCTTGGTTATCAACAAGAATCAGTTCAACTTCGTCAGGTATCGTTAATTGAATAGCGGCATGTGCTGAAATAGATGAAAGAAGACAGAAGCTAGCAGCAAAAATAGATTGTATTTTCATAGGAGTACACCTGTTGTAATAATTAAAACAAGTGTACTCATATTTTAAATGGAATGAAATGATCCAAACAACTTGTTATGTCGGGAGAAAGTTAGAATTTATAGCTTAAACCTAGGTATGAAGTACCAAAATCGTAACCAATGCCATCCATGATAGCTCTAGCAATATTGTGACCGACAGTTAGGGCAAGATGCTCAGTAAAATCATAACCGGCTTCAAAACCATAAGATAAGCCAAGAGCACTGCGGCTTTGAGAACCATTTGCAATATAGCCTTTCCCACCATCCTCTAGATAGAAGTTAACATCCATATCTAAATAATAATAACCGTAACCAAACATACTGGTGATGAAAAAGTCGGAGTCAAAAACATAAGCTCGGTACTTCAGATTAGCGCCGAAGAAGTGTGCATCAATATGACTTTTAGCAAATTCGTTATCATCAGCCCAATCGTAATCGAAGGCTCCCATGTTGTTGTATTCTAATTCAACGGACATATAAAAGGTTTCACTGATAGGAAAGTCATAACCCCCTTTAATGTTATAACCTTGATCGAGATCGGTTTGAACGCCAAGAAAAGTAACAGAAGAATTTTCTAGGTTAGTCGTTATGTAATACCCTGACTTGTCAGCATGAGCTGAAATAGAAAAGAAAATAAATAATAGAAAACTCAATAACTTCATATGATTATCCGTAATTTCAATGTAGTTATAGTTATTATTCACAATTGATATGATAAGTCCATAAGTATAACCAATTGGTTACATATATTAACAAAATAGCAAACATTTCTTAGGTGTCTAAGTTTCTGTTATTACTGAGGGTAATAACCAGTTTATTTTGATTTATGGTGATGGCATGTAACTGAATTGTAGCTATTGTTGGATTAAATATTTTTTAATTGTAGCTATTTAAGTAGCATATGCTATTGTGTGCTTTCCTCCCTACAGCTTAGTAGGGACCTCTTGTTCTTTCCGATATGACATTCGGCATCTGCTAGTTGCCCTTCTAAGCCTTAAATTATTAGGCATCATTATGTTAAAACTAAACCAATGCTCCATAAATTCCATACACCATACAGTAATAAAATCTACTGATGAGATTGACTCCACATCTAAGCCATTCGATTTATTATTTACTCAAGTTAACCCAATAACGCCTACCGCTATTATTTATTGTGAAGGTCAATTTGGAAATATTGATGGGAAAACAGCCAATGGTCTTATAAGACATTCTCATAACTATAGAATCCTTTCTGTTATTGATAGTACAAAAGCAGGCTTAGATTCAGGTGAGGTTCTTGGAGATGAAAAAAATGGTATTCCTATAGTTTCAGATATTAAAGAAGCTATTGTGCTTGCAAAAGATCTTCCTGATTACTTCATTTTTGGTATTGCGCCTTCTAATGGAATATTAACTGATTTAGAAAAAGAAATTATGCTTTATGCAATGTCACTACATATGAGTATTGTGAGTGGAGTACATGAATTTTTAAGCGAAGATACTAAATTTATAACTGCTAGTAAAAATTATAATGTGCATGTTATTGATGTTCGAAAACCTAAAGATAAAAAAGAGCTACAATCATTTAGTGGTAAAATTCATAATGTACTTTGTCCACGTATTGCTGTTATGGGAACGGATTGCGCGATAGGAAAGCGAACAACTGCAACTATTTTAACAAAAATATTACAAGAGAAAGGGCTTAAAGTTATTATGATTGCGACAGGGCAGACTGGTATCATTCAAGGGGCTCCTTATAGTGTAGCTTTAGATGCTGTACCTTCTCAATTCTGTGCGGGTGAATTAGAAGCTGTTATTGTTGAAGCGTATGAAAAAGAAAATCCAGATCTTATTATTATTGAGGGGCAAGGTGCATTAAGTCATCCGGCATTTTCTACTAGTGCTTTCATATTACGAGGAAGTTGTCCGGTCGGTGTGATTTTACAGCATGCACCTAAACGACTTCATCGTAGTGATTTCCCTGAAATGCTTATGCCATCTGTTATTTCTGAAATTGAATTAATTGAATTATTTTCTAATACGTCTGTTATCGGATTAACTTTGAATCATGAAGGGATGTCTCAGAAAGAAATTACTGCTGTTATTGAAGAGTATTCAGAACAATTGAATATTCCTGTTACTGATGCTTTAAATCAACCTACGGATGATTTTTTAAAAATGATGTTAATTATTTTTCCAAATTTGGAAAAAAACATGATAATAAAAACATGAGTTACCCTCGGTTAGATATTAATTGCACTAAAATTTATCTTAATACACGGACATTAATTAATAAGTTATATAAAAAAGGGATATCAATAGCACCAGTAACAAAAGTATGTTTGGGTAATCCGATAATTACTAATGTGTTAGTACATGCAGGCGTGAATATGATAGCCGATTCTCGTATTGAAAATATGGATAGAATACAATCATCTGGAATCAAAATACCAACTATTTTGATTAGAAGTCCAATGATTAGTCAAGTTAAAAGTGTAATTAAGTATTGTGATATTAGTCTTAATACTGAAGTTTCAGTAATAAAAAAACTCTCATTAGAAGCTAGTAAGTTAAATGTCAATCATGGAGTGATTGTTATGGTAGAACTTGGCGATCTTAGAGAAGGGGTTATGCCTCATCAATTATTTGATTTTTTTTATAAAATAATAAAATTACCAAACATCCTTATTAAAGGAATAGGGATGAACCTTGCCTGTCGTTATGGTGTTATTCCTAATAAATTAAAAATATCTCAGTTATCAAATCTTGCAGATAGTTTAGAAAAAAAGTTTAATATTAAATTAGATATCATATCTGGTGGTAATTCTGCATCTCTTTATTGGGCTCTTAATAATAAAAATAAAACAAGAATTAATCATCTTCGACTCGGAGAGTCAATATTCTTGGGATGTGATTCTCTATATCAAAAACCAATTAAGGGGCTATTTACCGATGCTATAACCTTGACAGCAGAGGTCATTGAATCAAAGATAAAACCATCTCTACCTTGGGGGGATAGGGGATATAATGCTTTTGGAGAAAAAGATGATATTTTCGATAGAGGTTTAGTACTACAAGCGATTATTGCTTTAGGTCGTCAAGATGTAATTGTAACAGGAATTAAGGCTCCTGAAGGTATAAATATAATGTCTTCAACAAGTGATCATTTAGTTGTTGAAACAAATAAATATCCATTATTTGTAGGGCAAAAGGTAAAATTTGAATTAGATTATAGTGGATTGTTATCTTCAATGTCTTCATCATTTGTACATAAGAATTTTCAAAATATAAAAGGATTTGAATTACCTAAGAAGCAGTAATATAGATGGTATTATATAAATTGTTTTTCACTGTGATTTTATTTTTATTAATTAGTTCTTGTAGTGCAACAGTTAATAATAGAACGTCTTATTCACTTGCTAATTATAGATCCGATATGTTACATCAATACTTACCTTATGATATGGGAGATATGGTGTTACTGTCAGTAATGAGTATTAAAAAAGATGTTAATATATATGTAATTAAAAATAGCAATTTAATGACTAAAGATTTTTATATTTTATTACTTTACGTTTTTGTAATAATGTTGAAATAAGAGAATTATTGAATCGAGGGGTGTCTTATAGAATTGTTATTTTAAATTTTAAGAAAATTAAAGAGACAGAATATGTTATATCAATAAATTTATGCTCTAAATAGTATAACGGTAAATAATGAATGATAATGATTTTTTTACAAAAATAAATGACGCGATATTGTTGGATTATAATAATTTTAACTTATGGGAAAGAGCATTTATTTCAAATATTTTACATAAGGTTATATATAAACAACCAGTTTCTAAAAAACAAAAAATATTGGTTTTAAATATAATAGATAAAAGATGTTGATAATTAGTTGTAGTAGTTAAGTTTTTTCTTATTAAAAATATTAGATTGCAACAAAAAAGCCCCTAACTAGAGGGGCAAGAGTTTCCATCGCTTTGTTATTATTCTTTGTGTTAATTAACCAAAATCACCGTTAACATAGCCTTGTGTACGGTCATCTTTTGGATTAGAGAAAATGATTTGTGTGTCATCGTGCTCAACAAGTTCACCCATTAAGAAGAAGGCTGTTTTATCTGAGATACGACGAGCTTGCTGCATTGAGTGGGTTACGATAACAATGGTGTAATCTTTCTTCAGTGTTTCCATTAACTCTTCCACTTTATGCGTTGCAATTGGGTCAAGAGCTGAGGTTGGTTCGTCCATTAGGATGACATCTGGTTCCATTGCAATGGTACGAGCAATACAAAGACGTTGTTGTTGACCACCAGACAGACCAAAAGCGTGAGATTTAAGACGATCTTTCACTTCATCCCATAGTGCAGCACCACGTAATGATTTCTCAACGACTGCATCTAGCACTTTCTTATCTTTTACGCCTTGAGCTTTTAAGCCATAAGCAACGTTCTCGTAAATGCTCATTGGGAATGGGTTTGCTTTTTGGAATACCATACCTACTTTGATACGAAGATCTGCTACATCAATGTTTCCGTAAATATCGTTACCATCAAGATTAACAAGACCTGTGATTTTTACGCCTTCAATCAAATCATTCATGCGGTTTAAACAACGCAACAATGTTGATTTACCACAGCCAGAAGGGCCAATTAGTGCCGTTACTTGTTTTGCTGGAATTGGCAAGTTGATGTTTTTAAGCGCTTGGTTTTGTCCGTAAAAAAGGTCTAGATTTTCAATATTAAATTTGTTCATTGTATTTTCCTCATCAGCCGCAACTTATTGTCGTGCGACTGATTTAATTTGATAACGTTATATTTTAGTAAGATGCTTTATTAATTTTTCGAGCCAATAGCTTGGTTAGCATATTAATGACAAGGACAAGAACGATAAGTACGGTTGCCGTTCCGTAAGCTTGGTTCCACTCGTCGATAGTAAATAATTCAGTGGTTAGCTTATAAAGGTGAACTGTTAGTGTACGTCCTGAATCCAGTAATGAATCGGGAATACGTGCAACCATACCAGCGGTCAAAAACACGGGTGCAGACTCACCAATAACACGACCAATACTTAAAATAACGGAAGTCAAAATGCCTGGCATTGCACTTGGTAAAATTAAGCGCCAAATTGTATAAATTTTTGATGCACCAAGTCCGTATGAACCTTCACGAAATGTTTGAGGTACAGCCATTAACGCTTCTTCTGTTGTACGAATGATAACGGGTAGTATTAAAATACTCAGTGTTAAAGCACCAGATAAGATAGAGAAGCCAAGACCTAAAATACCGACAAAGAAAGTCATACCAAACAGACCAAAGATAATCGATGGAATGCCAGCTAACGATTCAGTACAGAAGCGGATCGCTTTAACTAATTTGCTTCCTACTTTTGCATATTCGGTTAGGTAAATAGCTGTCATGATACCAAGTGGTGCAGCAACAGCAATTGAAGCAAGTACCATGTATAACGTTGAAACTATCATAGGGAAGATACCGTGCTCTTCACCTGTTCGAGTGTAGTTATCTGTAATGAATGACCAACTTACGTGTTGCATGCCATTCGAAAGGATGTACCAGATAATCCAAAATAGGAAACCTACAGTAATTGCAGCTGATAACCAAATAAATCCTGAAGCAATTTGGTCTTTTATTTGACGCTGTTTTTTTAATTTATTCATGATCTTATTTCGCCGTTTCACGGTTTAAGTAAAGAAGAATGCCATTAAGAGACATGATAAATACAAGCAATACCACACCGGTTGCGTACAGAGCGTTGGCGTGAATGCCACTTGCGTATGACATTTCAATTGCGATGTTTGCGGTTAATGTTCGTGCTGAATCTAAAATTCCTTCAGGCATTGCTGGGGCGTTACCCATTACCATGATGATTGCCATGGTTTCACCCAGTGCACGAGCGATACCAAGAATAACGCCTGTCATGATACCTGAACGAGCGGCAGGAAGAAGAATACGGAAAATAGTGAATATTTTAGAAGCCCCAAGTGCCAGTGAGCCTTCTCTGTATGTTGACGGTACAGCACGAATAGACGTTTCTGATACGGTGATTACAGTAGGAAGAATCATTACACCAAGAACGATAATACCAGCAAGAATGGTGTTACCTGCAGGGACTTGGAATATGTCTTGAATTAATGGAACAATAATAACTAGGCCAAAGAAGCCGTATACAACCGATGGTATACCAGCTAATAGTTCAACGGCAGGTCGAATAATATCAGCGACTTGTTTTGGTGCTATTTCTGCAATAAAAATAGCCGTTAAAATACCGACAGGAACACCAACTAATACCGCACCAAAGGTCGATACAATTGATGCAACGATCATGGTGAATACACCATATAATGCCGGTGGTAGCCAATCTTGGCCTAATACAATGCCGCTTACACCAGCTTGTTGAAATGCAGGAATACTTTCTTTAATGATGAAGTAAGCGATAGTCGCTAGTGAAACAATACCAATAACAGCACAACTTAAAAATAAACCGTGAAAAATACGTTCTCTCCAATCCACGCGCTTTTTTTCTCGTAGTGGATTGTTCGATGGTTTTACTTGATTTTCTGTGCTTTGATTATTCATTGCGATGGTCATAATAAATACTCACATGTCGAAAAATTCGAAATGGAAAAATGCCCAACCTTCGCAGGTCAGGCAATAGGGTAGAAATTAGTTAACTGAGATGTAGCCTTTCTTTTCAACAAGGTTTTGAGCTGTTTCAGCTGTCATCCAATCAAGGAATTTTTGAGCTTCAGCTGATGGTTTACCTTCTTTGTATAGAACAAGGAATGGACGAGATACTTTGTAAGTGCCGTTTTTGATGTCAGCAACACTTGGTTCTACGTTATCAATTGCTAGTGCGTGTACAGAACTATCAACAGTACCTAAAGAGATGTAACCAATTGCGTATGGGTTACTTGCTACCATTGTTTTTAGTGCACCGTTGCCGTTAGCAACTTGAGCTCGTTGTGAAATTGCTGATACTTTCATGCCTGATACTTTTTTCTTCAGGCTCATGATGTCTTCAAATGCGCCACGAGTACCAGAAGCCGTATCACGAGTAATTACAACAACAGGCTTGTCTGCTCCACCCACTTCTTTCCAGTTTTTAACTTCACCTTTATAGATAGCCGTCACTTGCTCTGATGTTAGACCCTTAAGTTTGTTATTTGGGTTTACAACAACAGCGATACCGTCGTGAGCAACAATAAGCTCTTTAAGTGCAGGATCTTTCTCATCTGATTTTAAGTTGCGAGAAGACATTCCTAAATCAGCAGAACCATTTTTTGCTGCTTTAACACCAGCTGAAGAGCCAGGGCCTTGAACTTCGATAAATACATTTGAATGTTCTTTCATGTATGTTTCAGAAAAAACTTCCATAAGTGGAGTTACACTGCTTGAACCAACTGCAGAAATGGTTTCCTTTGCTAAAGTTGGTGCTGCTACTACTGAACTAATAATTGCTAGTGCGCCGATTACTGACTTTTTCATTTTCATTTCCTTTGTCTGGCATTCATGCCGTAATTAAGTTGACGAGGTCACTTTAGGAAAGTTATGTGACAGTTATATTTCACTTTTCTTAAATGTGTATTACATGGGGAAGAGATTTAGCTCTGATTCTTGCAGCTCTGAGAGAGGGGAATTATATTTGTATTTGTTTTTATTAGGGAATTTATGGTGTTTGAAAATAGAAAAGGCGGTAACTTTTAATAGGTTTACCGCCTTTAAATAAATAATTAAATGTATTTTTAGTGACCACAAACAGAGCAATTAGGCATTTTAGCCAGCTTCATTTCACGCCAATTCATCGATAGGGCATCTAAAATGAGAAGTTTGCTGATTAAAGGTTGACCATAGTTGGCTAATACTTTTATCGCTTCTAGTGCTTGAACGGAACCAATAATGCCCACAACAGGTGACATCACTCCAGCTTCAACACAAGTTAATGCTTGTTGACCAAATAAACTGCTCAAGCATTGGTAGCAAGGTTCATCATCTTGATAAGTATAAACACTTACTTGGCCTTCCATACGAATAGCTGCACCAGAAACCAATGGTGTCTTAGATTCGTGGCATAAGCGGTTTAATTGGTTACGTGTATCAACATTATCAGTACCATCAAGTACTAGATCATGAGATGCAATTAATGAGCGTAATTCGTCATCAGATAGACGTTTATCTACGGTGTTGATGTGGCAGTTGGGGTTAATTCGATTTAACGCCATTTTTGCTGACATAACTTTCTTTACACCGATAGTCTCATCACAGTGCAATACTTGACGTTGCAGGTTTGAAAGTTCAACGCAGTCATCATCAACAAGTGTTAGAGTACCAACACCCGCCGCCGCTAAATATTGGCTGGATGCGCAACCAAGGCCACCGGCACCAATAATAAGTATAGAGCTTGCCTTTAATGCTTCTTGGCCATCAAAATCAAAATTACGTAAGATGATCTGACGGTTATAGCGAAGCATTTCATTATCAGTTAATTCACTCATGAATAAGCTCTTAGTATAGTGATGCGTTGAAAAGTTCGATGTTAACCGTTTCACCGGCTTCAACACGGCCACGCTCACGTTCTAATACGACGAAGCAATTGGCAATACTCATTGAACTGAAGGCGCCAGAACCTTGGTTACCGGTCGTCGATACCTCAAATTGACCTTGTTCATTAATAGAATAAATGCCACGTTGGTAGTCAGTACGGCCAGGGTGTTTTTTAAATGCAGACGTTGCTTTTGCTGGAATTGATTTTGGCGCTTCCCATTTTGTATGACCCGCAAGTTTTGCAAGCATTGGCTGTACAAGTACATACATGGTCAACATTGCTGATACTGGGTTTCCAGGTAAACCGCAGAAGTAAGAATTTGGTAATTGACCAAAAGCAAAAGGTTTACCCGGTTTAATGGCTAATTTCCAAAAGCCGATTTGACCTAATTCATCCAAAATATCTTTAGTGTAATCCGCCTCGCCAACACTTACACCGCCAGACGTAATAACCACATCGGCTTCTTTATCTGCTTTTAAGAACACTTCTTTTAGTGTTTCTGGGCAGTCAGGGATAATACCAAGATCGATCGCTTCGCAACCAAAACGTTCAATTAATACTTTAATACCGTAGCGATTACTGTCGTAGATTTGACCATCTTCTAGTGGTTGACCAAGGGGTTTAAGTTCATCACCAGTTGAGAAGAAAGCGACTTTTGGCTTATTTACTACGGGAATATCATTAATACCTAATGATGCAATTAACGGAATATCACGTGGTGTTAAACGGTGACCTTTAGCTAGCACAGTTTGGCCTTGAGATACATCGTCGCCAATCGGGCGGATGTTTGCTTGCGGTTTTACATCAGCAAAGTTTAATTCGAAGGTAATACCTGCATCTGTTTCAGTGGTTAGCTCTTGCATAATGACAGCATCGCAACCCTCAGGGATTTTAGCGCCAGTCATAATACGAACAGTGCTTTGTGGTTGCCATTCACCTTCAAAAGGAATGCCTGCAAAAGATTTACCAACAACAGGTAAAGTTAATGACTGCTCTAAATCAGCAATACGTACCGCATAGCCATCCATTGCCGAGTTAGCAAATGGAGGAACATTAATAGGAGAACGAATATCTTCAGCTAATACAAAGCCAATTGCATCAGCAAGAGCTAAAGAATGGGTATTTGATACCGGAGAAACTTGAGATAATAAGGTTTCTAAAGCGGTTTCTACTGGAATTAAACCTTGAGTTGCGCAGCAATCCATTAGGGTACTCTCTACATTAATCGTAATAATGATTGAACATTACCATATTTTGACCTTTAACATCTAATAGACCTAGTAAAATCAGGGTGTATTTATTTGATAGAGGAGGTATCCTTAGCGAAGTTCAATTGATTATGGAATTTTGGAGTATACGATGTCATCACTTAGTGAATCAGCCATATTAGTGCGTGATGCCCTTGTTGCACGTGGTCTTGAGACGCCAATGAAAGAAAATGGTGTTAGTCGAGAAGAGAAAAAAGAGCGCATTGAAGAGCATATGCGTGAGATCCTAACCCTATTAAGTCTTGATCTTAGTGATGATAGTTTAGAAGAAACGCCACACCGTATTGCAAAAATGTATGTGGACGAGATTTTCTCTGGGTTAGATTATGCCAATTTCCCTAAAATTACAGTGATTGAAAATAAGATGAACTGTGATGAGATGGTGCGTGTTAATGATATTACGTTAACCAGTACTTGCGAACATCACTTAGTGACCATTGATGGTAAAGCGACGGTTGCTTATATTCCTCGTGGAAAGATCATCGGATTATCTAAAATTAACCGCATTGTTCGATTTTTCGCTCAGCGTCCACAAGTACAAGAACGCATGACTCAACAAATACTTGTGGCTTTACAAACCTTATTAGGTAGCGACGATGTAGCGATTACTATGGAAGCGACGCACTATTGCGTTAAATCTCGTGGCGTAATGGATGCAACAAGTAGTACAACAACGACTGCACTTGGTGGGATCTTTAAGAGAAACCCAGCAACAAGACATGAGTTTTTAAGCGGAATTCGTTAAATACAGCCATCTTGTTAAATACCACAACAAAGTAAACATTAAAAAGCCAGTGACCTTTGTAAAGAAGTTACTGGCTTTTTTTTATGTGTTTTTAGAGTAATGGGCTGAACATGGAGAAGAATCGTTCGGTAAAGCGGTTTCCCCAACTTCTATGACGCCATGTATCAAAACAGACTTGAGTTGATTGCTCTAGGTAGCCATCTAAAACCCATGATAATTGTTTTGTAAACTCAGGATCATCGACGATCAAACTTACTTCAAAGTTGAGCCAGAAGCTGCGCATATCTAAGTTTACGGTTCCAATAATACAATGGCTTTCATCAATCACGACTGATTTTGTATGTAATAAACCACCATTAAATTCATGTATTTGAACTCCGGCTTTTAAGAGGGTTTCAAAAAAAGATTTTGATGCCCAATTCACCATTAATGAGTCATTCTTCTTAGGCAATATGAGTTTCACTTCAACGCCGCGGTGTGCTGTGGTTCTTAAGGTGTGCAATAAAATCTCACTAGGCACAAAATACGGCGTGGTGATGGTAATGGATTTTCTGGCTTGGCAAATAGCAGTAATAAGCACTTGCTGAATAATGTCATCCGGCATACCAGGGCCAGAAGGAACCACTTGAGTTGTATGATTAAATGGGTCAATAGAGGCAGGGCATTCCGGTAAATGAGGTAGCTCGCGAATACCCGTTTCAACTTCCCAATCCCACGCATGAATAGTATTTAAAATAGCGACATTAGGTCCTGTAAGGCGAACCATTACGTCAATCCATTGGCCAACACCTGAGTTTTGTTTGAAGTACTGTGGATCAACTAGGTTCATTGAGCCGGTATAAGCGATACGGTTATCAATCACAACAATTTTACGATGTAAGCGTAAATCTAAGCGTCGAAAGAACATACGAAATGGACTAACACTTAGTGCTTCTACAATGTTGACACCTGATTGTTTGAGTAATTTAGGCCAGTGGCTTTTAAAGAAATCCATACTACCTGCAGAGTCAAGCAATACATTGACTGTTACGCCTCGTTTTGCTGCTCCAATTAATGCACTGGCAACGCTGTCAGCCAACCCACCGTGATGCCAAATATAAAACTCCATATTTATTTCATGTTCGGCTTTTTCTATATCAGAAATAATCGCATTGAGAATTTCTGAAGGGGTATTTAATAGCGAGAGTGTATCGCCACTTAATGCTGGGATCCCGAGTCGATTAGAGCATAAATTGTGAATTGCTGAGATTCGATGGGAAATCGAGTGTGGTTGGTGATATTGGCAATGGTGAATTTGTGCGAACCATTGTTCATAAGGTGTAAACATAGCTCGTGCACGTTCACCACGAGTTCGACCTAAGTTAAGCTCACCAATTAAAAAATAAGCCATGACCCCAATAACAGGAAGAATGTAAATAATCATAAGCCAAGCTAATGATACGCCTACGGGTCTTGGTTTGAAAACAACACGAATTGTTACGCCGGCTACAAGAAGCCAATATAAAACGAAGCTAACAATCGTAAGTGCTTGATAAAATTTATCCATTAGCGCTCTATCAGTGAAAAAAGTAAGAGGATCTCTATTAAATCAGGAGTGATAAGAAAAGAGTAGATAGGAATGCAAAAATTTACAAAATAAAAATTATTGATGAAATTGTAAACACATAAGGCACAAAAAGGTGTCATATGTTAAAAAAATGCAACTGTGGGGTTCCGATTTTATTCTTAAACTGTTTTACTTGCAATTGATGGTACGCCATTCCAAATTTTTAGAATGTACAAAAATATGTACACAACTTTTTTGGCGTAAATTTATTAACACAGCATGGATAGTTTGGAGATAAACGTGGGTATGAGCGCTTCTACAAAGCCCCGCGACAATTGGGGTTCAAAATTAGGGTTTGTCATGGCAGCAGCAGGATCAGCTGTTGGTTTGGGTAATATTTGGAAATTTCCATATACAGCAGGAGATAATGGTGGTGGTGCATTTGTTGCTATCTATCTGTTCTTCGTTATTTTTATCGGTTTTAGTGTGATGTTGACTGAGTTTGCTATTGGTCGTCGAACACAAAAATCAGCCGTAGGTGCTTTTAAATCTACTGATCGCCGTTGGACCTTTGCTGGTGTTATCGGTGTAACAAGTGGTCTATTGATCATGGGTTTCTATCCTGTAGTTGGTGGATGGGCGATTGCTTACATCGCCAAAGTTGGCACGGGATTATTAAGCGCTCCAGAAGCGATTGGTGATAGTTTTGGTGGATTTATTTCTGATCCAATCCAACCGTTAATGTGGATGGCTTTTTATCTGTTTTTAAATATTGTCATTGTAATGAAAGGTATTTCTGGTGGGATCGAGAAAGCAGGTAAAATCTTAATGCCACTGCTTTTCATTATCCTGATTATTGTTTCTGTAAAAGGATTAATGCTTCCAGGTTCAATGGCGGGTCTTGAGTTTTTATTTAGTCCTGATTTTTCTAAAATTGATAGTAACGTTATTTTGGCTGCTTTAGGTCAAGCCTTCTTCTCATTATCTTTAGGTATGGGTTGTATGATGACGTACGGTTCTTATTTGAAGAAAAAAGAAAATCTAGTACAAACAACAGCAATGGTTACAGCAATGGATACCGGTGTCGCAATCCTTGCTGGTGTAGCAATGTTCCCAGCAATGTTTGCATTTGGTATGGCTCCAACAGCAGGCCCAGGTCTTGTATTTGTAGTTGTGCCTCAACTATTTGCTGAAATGGGTGGCATTATTGGTCTTCTTTTAGCTCTTATGTTCTTTATTGGTTTAAGTGTTGCAGCACTGACATCTTCTGTTTCTCTATTAGAAGTTGTTGTGGCGTACTTAATTGATGAAAAAGGACTATCACGTGTTAAAGCGGTGATTACAGCAAGTTCGGTAATGGCTATTTTATGTATTTTTGCTTCTCTATCTTTAGGTGGCGTAGGACCAACATTATTTGATACTGGTGCTTTTGATATCTTTGACTTGTTAACTGATAAGATCTTCTTAGCTGTTGGTGGTATGTTGGTATGTATCTTTGCGGGTTGGAGATTGAAACGAGAAGATCTGGAAGATGAGATAACAAACGGTGGTGAAGTTAAATTCCCATTGTTCGGTCTATGGTATGTTTTAGTTAAGTTTATCATCCCTGTAGCAATCGCAATTGTTGCATTTATGGGGATTTCATCAGGATTTGATAGTGGTAAAGGCGCTATTATGTTGCTTGGTGTAGGTATTATTGCAGGTGCTGCGTTAATATCGAAAAAATTCTAATTTGAGAAATTAGCATTGAAAATAAAAACGAGAGCAAAGGCTCTCGTTTTTTTATGTCTTTTATTCCACATCGCCATCAATATAGAACCATTTTCCATCTTCTTTGACAAAGCGAGAGCATTCTTTCAATTGATGCAGTTGGCCATCTTCTGAATAGGTCGCTTTAAATGTCACAAAACCTTCATTAGCATTTTCTTTTGATAATGAAGAAGAGATAACTTTAAGTTTACGCCAATCCAACTCAACAGAGTCAATAATACCTTCTCTAAACTCTTCCGCATTACAAGAAGGGTGGTAGGTATCAATAATATACTGCACTAATTCTTTAACATGGGCACTGTAACGAGAGCGCATTAAAAGTTCAGGAGTTATCGCTAGTGAATGATTGTTATGAATAGGCTCACAACAAACAGAATAATTTTTTTTTGTACCGCAAGGGCAATGATTTGATTTTGACATATTCAGACGTCTCTATTTTGCTATCTCATCTACCCATTTGGCAGATTCTTTATAACAAGCGGTAAATTCTTTTTCTGTAATATTTAGAACTCGACAGCATTCCGCAACGACACTCCAATCTGCTTTTTCATAGCTTTCGATGGCTAATATCAGCTTTCCTAATAATCCTTTACGCTCAGTCAGTGCTTGTTTTATTTCAATAGAAATAGGTAAATGCTGAATAAGTGTTTCAAGCGGTTGATCTAGTAAAGGTTCAAGTAAAGAAAACAGACCAACTAAAAAAGCTTGGCTTGGCTCTAATTCAATATCCGTTTTAGTTACGATTAACTCACATAATCTAGCACGGTGGATTGATAAGGTGTATAGAGATTGCGGTTTGTGTTGGGTTGCATGAGCCACAGCGACTAATGATACAAATTGGCGAAGCTTAGTTTCACCTAAATAGACTAATGCTTGTTTAAAAGAAGTGATCGGCTTGTCAATAATCGAAGATGAATTAACAAAGCGAAGCAGTTTATAAGAAAGTGAAACATCTTGAGTGATGTATTTTTCTACGGTGTTGAAATCAACACTAGGTGCAGAGATCTCTTGATACAACTGAATAATTGCAAGTTGATTTGGTTGAATTGCTCGTTGCTGAAGCATTTCAGGCTTACTGAAAAAATAGCCTTGGAAATAAGTAAAACCAGCATCTTTTGCTTGCTCAAATTCTTCGTAAGTTTCTACTTTCTCAGCTAAAAATTTAATATTGTATTTTTCACAATGACGAATGAATAGTTTTGCTTTCAGAATTGGCATTGTACGCATATCAAACTTGATGATATCAATGTACGGTAGAAAAGGGGTCCAGTCTGGGTTTGGCTCAAAATCATCAAGAGCAAGTTTGTAACCTAGTTTTGCAAGGCGTTTAATCGCTACTAATAATTCAGGGTTTGGAATACAGTCTTCCAGTATTTCAACCACTAAGTTATCAGGGTTAAAAAGCGTAGGAACCAGATTTAGTAGGCTTTGTTGAGGAAAATTAACAAAACCTAATTTATCATTTGTTGCATTGCAGTACGAGCTTAAAAAATGATCAGATAAGAGTCGGCTCGTTGCTTCTTCTGCTTCAACAAGTGGAAAAGTGTTTTTTGGACCGTCTCGAAATAATAATTCGTAACCAATCGTATTTTTACTTAGGTCTAAGATTGGTTGACGAGCAACATATGTGTACATAACAACTTTTCTCTACAGCGTGTTGAATCGGAACTGCGCTCATAATAAACGCTTTACAGTAAAAAAACTATGTTTCTTGTTTGAGACATTTAAAGGCAAACGATTAAAAATAATTATTTAAACTCTTTTTTGTGAAGTGAGTAGACTTTATCTGAATATTCAAGGATCGAACCTTGGCTATACCAGTCGCCTAATACTATGCGAGTCATCTCTTTATCATTGCTAATAAAGGTATGTGTATCTGGCCTGTGAGTATGTCCATGAATAAGACGTTGAACTCCTTCTTCTTGCATGACACGTTCAACTTCACTTTGAGTAACATCCATGATGCATAGCGTTTTAGTTTGTTTTTTCTCTTTAATCTTATCCTGAACGTTTTTTACTATACGCTGGCGAATGAAAAGTGGAATTCGGTTGAATACCCATTGAAGCCATGGTTTGTGCACTTTAGCTCTAAATTCTTGATATTTTATATCATCAATGCACAAGGTATCACCGTGCATAATAAGGACTTTTTCACCATCAAGGTCGATAACCGTGTGATCATCTAAAAGCTCAACTCCCGTTTCTTTACAAAAGCGTTTATTAAGCAGGAAGTCTCTATTACCTTGAATAAAGTAACATTTGACTCCTTTTTTCGTTAATGCTTTAAATTCATTTTTAACTAAAACATTAAATGGAGAATTATCATCATCACCAATCCAAAACTCAAATAAATCACCTAATACGTAGAGTTTTTCAGCATGTATGGCTTCATTCTGCATAAAATCAATAAAACAATCAGTGATGTCAGGGCGAAGAGGGGATAAGTGAAGATCAGAAATAAATAAGATAGTCATAAATACTTTATTGGTAATGAGAAAATGCCAGCTTCGAATAAAGCTGGCAAAAAAACAGAATTATTCTGTGATTGTTGTGCCTGTGATGAATACTTCTTCAACAGGAACATCTTGGTGTACGTAACCGTAGTTGCCCGTAGCAACACCTTTGATTTTGTTTACAACGTCCATGCCTTCAACAACTTCAGCAAACACACAGTAACCCCAACCATCTAGAGATTCAGATTTGAAATCTAGGAATTTGTTGTCGTTAACGTTGATGAAGAATTGAGAACTTGCAGAATGCGGTTCCATAGTACGAGCCATCGCTAATGTACCTACTTTGTTGCTTAGGCCATTGTTTGCTTCGTTTTTGATAGTTGCACGGCCAGTTTTTTCTTCAAGACCTGAAGTCATGCCGCCACCTTGAACCATAAAACCATCAATTACACGGTGGAAAAGAGTGTTGTCGTAGAAACCATCTTTACAGTATTGTAGGAAGTTAGCACAAGTTGCTGGTGCTTTGTCTTCGTGAAGTTTAACTGTGATGTCACCAAATGATGTATGTAGGATGATCATGGAATTACCTTTGTAATTGTATTTAAATAGAATTTGATTTTACCTAAGATTAATCAGAATCTACAGGGAATTTTCTTGCTATCAGCACTTAATATAGGTCTAATAGCTTATATATATCCTTTAAACAAATAATGAGTAAAAAAAGAGCATGTTGAAAATATATAACTCACTTACACGTCAAAAAGAAGAATTTAAGCCAATTACCGAAGGTAAAGTCGGTATGTATGTGTGTGGGGTTACCATTTACGATTTGTGTCATATCGGCCACGGTCGTACATTTGTCTCTTTTGATGTGATTTCTCGTTATTTACGTTTTCTTGGTTACGACTTAACTTTCGTTCGTAACATCACAGATATTGATGACAAAATCATTAAACGTGCCGCTGAAAATGGCGAAACATGTGATGCATTAACAGAGCGTTTGATTGCTGACATGCATGCTGATTTTGATGCGTTAAACATGAAACGCCCAGATGTAGAACCTCGTGCAACAGAGTACATTAAAGAAATCGTTGCATTAGTTGAGCGATTAATTGAGCGTGGTTTTGCTTATGTTGCATCGAATGGCGATGTTATGTTTGAAGTGAAAAAATACGATGAATATGGTCGTCTTTCTCGCCAAGATCTTGAACAACTTCAAGCAGGCTCTCGCGTTACATTAGAAGAAGCAAGTGTAAAACGTAGTGGTATGGATTTCGTTTTATGGAAAATGTCAAAACCAGGTGAACCAACATGGGAATCTCCATGGGGACCAGGCCGTCCAGGTTGGCACATTGAATGTTCTGCGATGAACTCATCTATTCTAGGTGATCATTTCGATATTCATGGTGGTGGTTCTGATCTAATGTTCCCACACCATGAAAATGAAATTGCTCAATCTTGCTGTGCACATGATACACCATACGTAAACACTTGGATGCACAGTGGAATGGTGATGGTTGATCGTGAGAAAATGTCTAAGTCGTTAGGTAATTTCTTTACTATTCGTGATGTTCTTGCTCATTACGATTCAGAAACGGTTCGTTACTTCTTAATGTCTGGCCACTACCGTAGCCAATTAAACTACAGTGAAGAGAATCTAAATCAAGCTCGTGCATCACTAGAACGTTTATACACATCGCTACGTGGTCTTGATTTATCAGTGACTCCTGCTGGTGGTGAAGAGTTTGTTGGTCGCTTCTCTACAGCGATGAATGATGATTTTAATACACCAGAAGCGTATTCAGTATTATTTGAAATGGCTCGCGAAGTGAACCGTCTTAAAACTGAAAATTTAGACACTGCGTCTAAATTAGGTGCTTTGATGCGTGAACTAGCAGATGTATTGGGTTTATTATCACAAGAGCCTGAAGCATTCTTACAAGGTGGAAGCAGCAATGATGATGTTGCGGAAATCGAAGCGTTAATTAAAGCGCGTAATGATGCTCGTACAGCAAAAGATTGGGCAGCAGCAGATGCCGCTCGTGATGCGATTGCGGCATTAAATATTGTATTAGAAGATGGCCCTGAAGGAACAACGTGGCGTCGTAAGTAATACAAACAGTTTTATATAAAGGGCTGGTATTTCCAGCCTTTTTTATTACCAAATTTTTAAACTTTAATAGAGGACACATTTGTGGCACAAATGTATTTTTATTACTCTGCAATGAATGCGGGGAAATCAACAACACTTCTTCAATCATCATTTAACTATCAAGAACGCGGTATGAATCCTGCTATTTTTACAGCAGCGATTGATGATCGTTATGGTGTTGGTAAAGTAAGTTCTCGAATTGGTTTACATGCAGAAGCACACTTGTTTAATAAAGAAACGAATGTATTCGATGCAATTAAAGAGTTGCATGAAGCAGAAAAACTTCACTGTGTTTTAATTGATGAATGTCAGTTTTTAACCAAAGAACAAGTATATCAACTGACAGAAGTCGTTGATAAATTAAACATCCCAGCACTTTGTTATGGCTTACGAACTGACTTTTTAGGAGAGTTGTTTGAGGGAAGTAAATATTTACTTTCTTGGGCTGATAAATTGGTTGAATTAAAAACCATTTGTCACTGTGGACGTAAAGCAAACATGGTGATCCGTACGGATGAGCATGGTGTAGCTATTGCGGATGGTGATCAAGTTGCTATCGGTGGTAATGAGCTGTACGTTTCAGTATGTCGACGCCATTATAAAGAAGCGCTAGGTAAATAGAGTTTACTTAATTAGCTTGTACGGTTTGAAAAGAAAGACCAAGTTCAGATAAATGAACTTGGTCTTTTCATTTTTAAATGAAAGGATTAGTTACAAGTAGAAATACCTACCTCTTTCCATACTCCCCATTCACCAGATTTTGATGGTTCATCACCTTTTGTCCACCATTTCGCTTCCCATACTTTACCAGCTTGAGAAACTTGGTCACCACCTGTATAGACTGCTGAAGCATCCCATGCGTTATCACAAGTTACTGGTGGTTCACCAGCATCTTTAAGTACAGTAACAGTAACACTTGCTGTGTCTGATGCTTGACCATCATTTGCTGTAACAGAGAAAGCAAAAGGTGTGTCGACAGGGTAAGAGGCCGCTGTAAAGGTAACCTGAGAACCAACAACACTAGCATCAACACCTGCAGGAACGACCCATGTGAATGTTAATGGATCACTGTCTGCATCTGTTGATGTGGATGCATCAAGTGTAACCACGTCGCCTTTATTTACTGATGTTGGAGCAACAATAACGGCTACTGGTGGGTTATTTACTGGTTCTGTTCCTTCAACGGTTACTGATACTGCGACTGAATCAGATGCAGTCGCACCTTTATCATCTGTCACTGTTAGTGTGAATTGAAGTGTTTCAGATTGAGTAAAAGTATCAGTAGCAAAGCTTGGGTTAACTGAATCTGCGCCAATTAGTGTTACATTAGGTCCAGAAACTTGTGTCCATGCATAAGAAACAATCGAACCATCGCTATCCGAGGATAATGAACCGTCAAGTTGTACAGATGCAGGTGCAATAACTGAAACATCTACACCAGCATTAGCGACAGGTTTTTTGTTTGCAGGAGGCGTAACTGTACCATCACCAGCAAGACCTTCTTGCATTGCATTTAGAATGTCACCATTATCAGCATCGATTTCCCATGCAAATAGACCGCCTAAGCCTAATGAACGAACATAGTCCCCTTTAGCTAAAATCGATCTTTTATTGTCATAAGTAACTAAATCGCCATTGCTTGGATCATAAGCGTAAGCGGCTTGAGCTACTTCATCATAACCAACTTCAACGCCAGCTTTGTTGATGTAGCGAGTAACGACGTCTTTATAATCAATTACGCCTGCTTCCCATGAACCTGCCACTTTACCGTTACCAACCCCTGTCATTGGATTTGTTGGATCGGTCATGCTGTCACGTGTAACACCAGTCCAACCTCGTGCATACATAGCAGCACCTACAACCAACTTCTTAGCATCAACACCTTGAGCAAGTAATAAGTCAATTGCATTGCTGGTTGTATAAGCAGGTCCTTTACGAGGTTCGCCTTTATCATCAAGACCTGTACCATCACATTCGCCTTGAGACATATGAGAACCACAGTTTAGTGCAGTTTGGTGACCAACAACATTATTCCAACCGCCAAAGAAATCGTATGTCATTGCAAAGATGTAATCCATATATTGAGATGCAGCAGCGTAATCAACATCTTCAATTTTGTCATAACCAGCACCAATTGCTGATGTTAATTCATAGGTTTTTCCTGTTTCAGCACTTAATTCATCAAGCATTGCTCTTAGCTCTTGCATTAATGCAACATAAGCAGGGCCGTCATTTAGAGGGTCACCACCAGTAGCACTTGCACCGTCGCCACCAGGGAATTCCCAGTCAATGTCTACACCATCATAAAACTTCCATGTTTTAAGAAACTTTTTAACTGAAGCAACAAAAATGTCTCGTTTTGATTTATCAACAAAATCGTAGAAAGGGTCAGATAATGTCCAGCCACCAATCGATGGAACAATTTTTAGGTCTGGATAGCGTTGCTTAAGTGCCATCATTTGGCCGTAAGTTCCTTTATAAGGAGTACTATGAACGTGACCAGATTGTGGTTGTGGCATTTGAACCGCTGCCCATGGATCATGAATAACTACTTCGTAATCAGGAGTACCTGCACACGCACGGTTAAGAGCTGCTAGGCTGTTTCCATTTTCAATTTCACCTAATGATGGGTTAGGGCCACAAATTGGAATGAAACCATAAAGTATATGAGTTAAGTTTTGCGCGGGGATTTGGTCTACAGCAAATTTACGTCCATAAACACCCCATTCAACAAAATAGGCGCCTGAAACCATACCCGCAGGTGTGGTGTAATTGCCATTTGCAGGATCGACATTCATTGGTAAAGGATCTAAGTGACTACCATCCGTATCTGCTACAACAATTGATTTTGCAGCACTTGTACTACATTCTTCTGCTGCACCAGAACCATTACAAAGCTGCACCGTCATTTCATACTGACCGCCTTGACGAACCTGTAGAGTTGTTGACGCTTTTTGTGAAGCCGCAGGAGAAACACTTTCTTCATGAACAACAACACCATTTAATAGCACACGCCATTTTTCAGCAGGCTCGCCAGACCAACGATCCCATGTAACAGGAACTTCAGCAAAATCTTTTACTGTTACCAGACTTTTGTATGAGGTGGCTGCTTGATCGATCTCAATAATAGAAAAATCAGTTTCCATCCAAGAGATGATCGCTTGCCCTGGGGCTGCCGCAAAAGTTGGGGCAGAAAGAGCAAGAGTTACGGCTGCTGAGCACAGTCCAAGTTTCTTTTTAAACATAAATAACGTCCTTGATAAATTAATCCAAGTTGGATTACTGCTGAAATTTCAGCATCCATATTATCTTTGTTTATAATTTATAAATTTCCAGAAGAAGTGTTTAGTTTGGCATCAACCTTAGGTATTCACATGTTTTAAATGCAATTACAAAAAAAGAATGTTGGACTGCCCTAAAGAATGTCATTTTTTTATTGCTTTATAAAAATAGATGTTTATTTGCGCTTTGAATTTAGTTTTTAAGGTTTTTTTGCTTGAAATTCCATCGATATTATATTTTTTTGTTATGAAATTGTTAGGTTAATATGTGGTTTATTGATGAGAAACTAGACAAAATAGTAGGGGATTCTACCTTTATTAAGCTTTGTATTCGTTCAATCCATAAAGGATAAATAATCTGGTTAATTATTCGGTTATTTGTGATGATTTTAAAAATTATCGGGTGTTTTGTGACAAAAATGTGGCAAATTACTTCAATGATTGATAATGTTGCCCACAATTCTTCGAAGGATTTAATCTTTTTTAGGCGTATTTAACGTTTTTTAGATTTAAATGATTGGCGAGTCGTTTTGCCCGAAGAATGTCATGGATGCAAATTGAATGTATTGGAGTTAATGCATGTATAAGAATAAAATTACACAAGCTATTTTGCTTGGTGGCCTGTCACTAGCACTTGCTGGCTGTGGAGACAAAACCGCAGAGCAACCTGTCAAACAAACGAAACCTGCTGAAAAGCCTGAATCAACTGAAGTCGTATATGCAGATGTACAAGAGTTGGTTCGTGGTAATGGTACTGAGGTTGCGACTTTAGACCCTCATAAATCTCAAGGTGTTCCTGAATCTCACGTTATCCGTGATCTATTAGAAGGTCTTGTAAATCAGGATGCTGATGGTAATACGATCCCGGGTGTTGCTGAAAGTTGGGAAACAACAGATAACAAAAAATTTGTATTCCATTTACGTAAAGATGCTAAATGGTCAAATGGTGATCCTGTAACTGCTGATGATTTTGTATACAGTTTCCAAAGAGCAGTGGATCCAATGACAGCATCACCATACTCTTGGTATATGGAATATACTAAGATGGCAAATGCAAAAGACATTGTTGCTGGTAAAAAAGATAAGAGTGAACTTGGTGTTAAAGCGATTGATGCTCATACTCTAGAAGTTCAACTTGATACTGCTGTTCCTTATTTTGTAAAAATGATGGGCCACACGACAGTGAAGCCTGTTCATAAGGCAACAATTGAAAAATTTGGTGACCAATGGACTAAACCTGGCAACTTCGTAGGTAATGGTGCATTCGTTGTTAATAACTGGGTTGTAAATGAACGTTTAGAGCTTGTTCGTAATGAACAATACTGGGACAACAAAGATACTAAATTAACTAAGGTTACGTTCCTACCTATCGAAAATCAGGTTTCAGAAATGAACCGCTTCTTATCTGGAGAATTAGACTTTACTAATGAACTTCCAGTTGAACACTTTAAACGTCTACAAAAAGAAGAACCGGATTCAGTTTCTGTTGTAGGTAGCTTATGTACTTACTACTACTCGTTTAATACTAAGAAAAAGCCATTTGATGATGTTCGTGTGCGTAAAGCGATTTCTTACGCTATTGACCGCTCTATTGTTTCAGACGTAATTCTAGGTCAAGGTCAAAAACCAGCTTATTTCTTAACACCTGAAATTACTGCTGGCTTTAATCCTGAACTTCCTGCTTATGGCAAAATGACCCAAGATGAGCGTAATGCAGAAGCAAAACGTTTATTAACAGAAGCAGGCTTTGGTCCTGAGAATCCACTTAAATTTACACTGCTATACAACACGTCTGAAAACCATAAGAAGATCGCAGTTGCGGCTGGTTCTATGTGGAAAAAGACACTTGGGCTTGAAGTTGTTTTAGAAAACCAAGAGTGGAAAACATACCTAGATTCTAAAGATCAAGGTCAGTTTGAAGTGGCTCGTGCGGGGTGGTGTGGCGATTATAACGAAGCGTCAGCATTCCTAACATTAATGGTAAGTAAGAACACGACTGGTGGTCAACACTACGGTAGTGCAGAGTATGATGCATTAATTGAAAAAGCCCTAGCATCAACTTCTGAAGAAGAGCGTAATGCTATCTATCTGGAAGCTGAGAAACTTCTAGCTAAAGATATGCCGATTGCTCCTATCTATCAGTATGTCAAATCTCGTCTATTATCTCCACAAGTAGGTGGCTTCCCAACGGGCAATGCGGAAGAAAAAATCTACTCGAAAGATCTATATATCAAAGCTAAGTAATTTAGCAAAATAAAACTATAAAAAATGTCACTACACGCAGGATCGCGTGTAGTGGCTAGATCCATCTTTTAATATTTTTTGTCACAGACTGGAAGAGTGAATTATGTTTCAATTCATTATCAAACGGATACTTGAAGCAATTCCAACAATGTTGGTTTTGATCACCATTTCTTTTTTCTTAATGAGATTTGCACCTGGCAATCCATTTTCAACAGAACGCCCACTTCCTCCGGAAGTTATGGCGAATATCAATGCAAAATACGGTTTAGATAAACCGGTATTTGAACAATATACGACTTACCTTAGTAATATCTTACAAGGTGATTTCGGTCCTTCATTTAAATATCAAGATTATACAGTAAATGAATTGGTTGAAGCTGCATTACCAGTGTCAGCTAAAGTTGGTTTTTTTGCGTTTATTTTTACGGTGATACTTGGGGTTACTGTCGGTACCTTAGCCGCATTAAGGCAAAATACATGGCTTGATTATACGATTATGTCCACCGCTATGGTGGGGGTGGTGATGCCATCCTTTGTATTGGCCCCTGCACTGATTTATCTCTTTTCTATTGAGCTTGGCTGGTTCCCTGCTGGTGGCTGGCATGATGGCTCATTTAAATACATGTTCTTACCAATTCTAGGTATGTCATTCCTTTATGTTGCGACTTTTGCACGTATTACTCGTGGCAGCATGATTGAAACATTAAACAGTAACTTTATTCGAACCGCTCGTGCGAAGGGATTAAGTTATCGCTACATTATTATTAAACATGCACTAAAGCCTGCAATGTTGCCTGTTGTTTCTTATATGGGACCAGCATTTGTCGGCATTATTACCGGTTCTGTTGTTATTGAAACGATTTTTGGTCTACCTGGAATTGGTAAGCTTTTCGTCAATGCTGCATTTAACCGTGATTATTCGTTAGTAATGGGGGTAACCATTCTGATTGGTTTCCTATTTATCTTATTCAACGCAATTGTTGATGTATTACTAGCAATTATCGACCCGAAAATTCGTTATTAATAGGGAATGGACGCATGTTAACGAAAAAAGAAAATTTAGAAGCGATCGAAAAATTCTCTGAAAGTTTGGAGATTGAGGGTCGCAGTCTATGGCAAGACGCACGAATCCGCTTTATGCGAAACAAAGCGGCAATGATCAGTTTGTTTATTCTTACTTTGATGACTTTGGCTGTAATTTTCCTGCCGATGTTCAGTCAATATGCTTATGATGATACAGATTGGTATGCTCTACACCAAGGCCCAAGTATGGCGCACTTATTTGGAACGGACAGCTTAGGTCGTGATTTATTTGTTCGTACCTTAGTTGGTGGACGAATTTCATTGATGGTTGGTATTCTAGGTGCATTAGTTGCTGTACTAATTGGAACGCTTTACGGCGCAACATCAGGCTTTGTTGGTGGTAAAGTTGACCGAGTAATGATGCGTTTTATTGAAATCTTATACGCTGTGCCTTTTATGTTTTTGGTTATCGTATTAGTAACATTTTTTGGGCGTAATATCGTTCTTATCTTTGTTGCTATTGGTGCAATTGCTTGGCTTGATATGGCTCGTATTGTTCGTGGTCAAACACTTAGCTTACGTAGTAAAGAGTTTATTGAAGCAGCACACGTGTGTGGTGTGAGTAAGTGGGGCATCATCACTCGTCATATCGTACCAAACGTACTAGGTATTGTTGCTGTTTATTCAACATTACTTATCCCGAGTATGATCCTAACTGAATCTTTCCTATCTTTCCTTGGTCTGGGTGTTCAAGAGCCGATGACTAGTTGGGGCGCCTTACTTCAAGAAGGTTCTCAAACTATGGAAGTGGCAATTTGGCAGTTAACTTTCCCAGCTTTATTTATGGTCGTTACCTTGTTCTGCTTTAACTATGTAGGTGATGGTTTACGTGATGCGCTGGATCCAAAAGACAGATAATCCTCTGTGTGGACAGTTAATTATTAAACAAATTTGAGCAGGAAAGAATTATGAGTTTATTAGATGTAAAAGATCTGCGAGTAGAGTTCACCACACAAGATGGTAATGTAACGGCAGTAAATGATTTAAACTTCTCACTAAAACAAGGTGAGACATTAGGTATTGTTGGTGAATCAGGTTCAGGTAAATCACAAACTGTATTTGCCTTAATGGGTTTATTAGCTAAAAACGGTATTATTACTGGTAGCGCAAAGTTTGAAGGAAAAGAGATCCTTAACCTTCCAGAAAAAGAGTTAAACAGTATTCGTGCTGAACAGATGGCGATGATCTTCCAAGATCCAATGACGTCACTTAATCCGTACATGAAAGTAAGTGAGCAATTAATGGAAGTGCTCATGCTACATAAAGGCATGGGTAAAGCGGAAGCATTTGAAGAGTCTGTTCGAATGTTAGAAGCAGTTAAAATACCAGAAGCGCGTAAACGTATTACGATGTACCCACATGAATTTTCGGGTGGTATGCGCCAGCGTGTGATGATTGCAATGGCATTGCTTTGTCGTCCGAAACTTCTTATTGCTGATGAACCAACGACTGCGTTAGACGTAACGGTACAAGCGCAAATTATGGAATTATTGAATGAGCTGAAAAGTGAATTTAATACAGCGATTATCATGATTACTCACGATCTTGGTGTTGTTGCTGGTTCTTGTGACAAAGTGCTTGTTATGTATGCTGGTCGTACAATGGAATACGGTACAGTAAATGAAATATTTTACGAACCAAGCCACCCTTATGCTGAGGGGTTATTAAAAGCGATTCCACGTTTAGATACAGAAGGTGAAATATTACCGACTATTCCTGGTAACCCACCCAATTTACTCCGTTTACCTACAGGCTGTCCTTATCAAGAACGATGTCATCGTGTTATGGACCGTTGTAAGCAAGAAGCTCCGATTTTATTGCCGTTTGGTCAAGATCGTTTACGTGCTTGTTTTTCTGATCAGGAGACGTGGTAATGTCAGTAGATAAAAAATTAATTCTAGATGTAAAGAACCTTAAAGTGCATTTTAGCATTGCAGCTAAATCAGTATGGCCTTGGGCAAAACCTGCAAACTTAAAAGCGGTTGATGGTGTTAACGTTCGTTTGTATGAAGGTGAAACACTGGGTGTTGTTGGTGAATCTGGTTGTGGTAAATCAACCTTTGCTCGTGCCATTATTGGTTTAGTTGAGGCGACAGATGGTGAAGTAGTTTGGTTAGGAGAAGATCTGACTAAATTAGAAGATGAACCACTTCGTCAAAAGCGCAAAGAAATACAAATGATATTCCAAGATCCTTTGGCATCATTGAATCCTCGTATGACAGTAGGTGACATTATCGCTGAGCCATTACTTACTTTCTATCCAAAGCTAACAAAAGATGAAGTGAAGGATAGAGTTAAAGAGATGATGGCAAAAGTAGGTTTGTTACCTAACGTAATCAACCGCTACCCTCATGAATTCTCTGGTGGACAATGCCAGCGTATTGGTATTGCACGAGCACTTATTTTAAAGCCAAAGATGATCATTTGTGATGAGCCAGTGTCGGCTCTGGATGTATCGATTCAAGCACAGGTAGTAAATTTACTTAAAGAACTTCAAAAAGAACTTGGTTTAAGTCTAGTCTTTATTGCTCACGATTTATCGGTTGTGAAGCATATTTCAGATCGTGTTCTAGTTATGTATTTAGGTAACGAAGTTGAACTTGGTGAGTCTGACGCGTTATTTAGTAATCCTAAACACCCTTATACAAAAGCCTTGATGTCAGCAGTTCCAATTCCTGATCCAAAGCTAGAAAGAGCAAAAACGATTGAAATGCTAGAAGGGGATTTACCATCTCCAATTAATCCACCATCTGGATGTGTGTTCCGTACACGTTGTCCTCAAGCAACAGATGCATGTGCAGAAACAAAGCCTGAATTAAAAGGTAATGATGTACACGCTGTATCGTGTTTGGCGGTAGCAGATATCTAATAAAACCCTATCATGATATTTATGATGGGTTAACAAAATGTATTTAAATTCAGCCTGTGACAGGCTTAAGCGCGATAGGCAATTTATATCGCGCTTTTTTTGTAGCTATTCCGCGTAAAAATAACCGATATTTACCAGTTGAAGCAAATTAGCGACTGAATGAGGGTCTAGTAAAAGCTGTTCAATATTGTTCAGTGTTACCTCATTAGCTTCACATAATATAATCACATCATTTTTCATTTTTAATGGGAAAACATAACTTTCACCATCAATAAAAAGAGTCATGTTTTCTTCACATGATTCTACTTCATGGTAAAACGCGCGGACGCCTGCCACTTTGATCAATGCTTGACCTGATTGTAAGTAACTAAGCAACTCTTCAGTTGTCCACTTCTCAGAATCTGGAATAATATTTAAATGATGACGAGAATTACTTAAGTACTCTCCCATAAACTGTTTTAGTGTTTGCTCATCTGACATCGCACTTAACATCATGGCTTTTAAGTCTTCAAAGCTTTTTGTTGTGATTTCACTACCGTGAATTTGTGCAGGAAGATCTGGATTATGGTAATGAACATCGCCTTTTTCATTTTCAATAATGAAGTCCGCAAAATTGCTGATTAACTCTTGCTCTTTTGGAGAACGAAAACCGGCTGAATAACTCATAGATGGCTCTAAGGCGTAGCCATCATGCGGGAAGCCTGGTGGGATATAAAGAATGTCACCAGGCTCTAGAATTTGATCGATAATCGGTTCAAATCCAGTAATTTGTTTTAGTGCAGAATGTCTATGTTCTTCTTGATATTCACCGATATCGCCAACACGCCAATGACGCTTTCCCTGACCTTGAATAATAAATACATCATATTGATCAATATGTGGACCAACACCACCATGAGGTACTGAGTAGCTGATCATGATGTCATCGAATAACCAATTTGGCATTTGTTTAAAAGGTTTAAACAATTCAGCCGCACCTTCATGCCAATGATTAGCCGCCTGAACGATAATAGACCAATTGGTTTCGCCAAGTGTTTCATATAACTCTTCAGATAAGGGGCCGTGTTCTGCTTTCCATTGGTTATTAGCGTTAGAAATGAATCGAGAATCGACATCGTTTTCTAAAGTAAGTCCTGCTAACTCTTCTGGAGTAACAGGATCTTGAAAGTTCTCAAATCCACCTTTGATGATCACTGGTTTTTTTTGCCAATACTCAGATAGGAATTCTTGTAGCGAAAAACTTAATTGATACATTATTTTTTCCAATAAAAATGCCCGAAGATCGGGCATTTGTGTTGCTGATAAAGGGAACGACGTAATTAATATTTTACGTTGTTGTGGTATTGGCTTAGGATTTCGACCATTTTTTCCATCGTTTCTTTTGATGGAGGGTTTACGCCCTCAAGAGGGTAGTCATGACCTAATGCTTCCCATTTATGAGCACCTAATTTGTGGTATGGAAGTAATTCTATTTTTTCAATGTTATCCATATCTTTAATAAAATCACCTAGAAGGTGTGCTGATTCTTCATCATCAGTATAGCCAGGAACAATAACGTAACGGATCCATGTTTTTTGTCCAATCTTATGAAGATAACGTGCAAAATCAAGAACTCGAGTATTTGATACACCGATGAATTCTTTATGGATGTCATCTTTCATCTGTTTTAGATCAAGCATAACAAGATCTGATGCTTCTAAAACTTCATCAATTACATCCGTGTGTTTGCGAATATACCCATTGGTATCTAAACAAGTATGGATGCCTTCTGCTTGAGCTGCACGGAAAAAATCACGTACAAATTCAGGTTGTAGCATTGCTTCACCACCTGAACAAGTAATACCGCCTCCTGAGGCTTTCATAAAGTGACGGTAGCTTTTTGCTTCTTCAATCAATTCAGCAACGGTCACTTCTTTACCATCATGTGTATCCCAAGTATCACGGTTGTGGCAATACATACAACGCATTAAGCAGCCTTGTAAGAAAACAATAAAGCGAATACCAGGACCATCAACAGTTCCACATGTTTCAAAAGAGTGAATACGACCTACAGACATGACGACATTTCTCCGAACTATAATTATGCGGTTATTTTATTACAAAAGCGGTCAATTAAGTAGTAATGAAGAAGAGAAAGGGGAGAGAAACTTTAATTTAAGGTAATAAAAAAGGTTCATCGCAGATTAGCGGGAATTGAAAACAAAAACGGCAGTTAGTGGTAAAGTTACATCGCCAAACACAACTTTTCACAAACTGCCGTTTTCATGCCAAATAATACTTTTTTATCATCCTTCTGGAAAGGTTTTCAGATCGTAAAGTCTCATAAAACTGATTCATTAATCTCTATAACCTTAAAACCTGACTCCCCAGCATTCTGCTCTTGCGGGCGACTCTCTGAATTTACTCACGATACTCAGTGGCGAACTATTAAAGACGCTATGATATTAGGAACTCCAGTTGAACTTTTGATTCAGACTAGGCGCATTACATGTTTGCTATGCGGTACAAAAACGGAAGCAATATCTTGGCTTAAACCATACTCACGCCTGACTAATCGATTGATAGAATATATTGAACAACTGCTGCCTTTGCTGCCGATTAAACATATTTCAGAACTGACTGGAGTACATTGGCACACGATAAAGAATATTGATAAACAACGACTTAAACGAGTTATCCCTGACATACCATGGGATAAATTACGCCAACTAGTGATGGATGAGTTTGCCATATTTAAAGGACATCGATATGCAACAGTGATTGCCGATGCGCAGACACATCAAGTGCTTTGGATTGGTTTAGGTAGAAGCCGAACTGATATCAGGCCTTTCTTTGAAGAGCTTGGTAAGCATGCCGAAAATATCGAAGCAGTGGCTATGGATATGAATACAGCTTTCGATCTCGAAGTGAAAGCTCATTGCCCTAATGCACGTATTGTATACGATCTTTTTCATGTGGTAGCCAAATATGGACGAGAGGTAATGGATAGGGTTAGGGTAGATCAAGCGAATCAACTCAAAGAAGACAAAAAAGCTCGTCGTTGGATTAAGCGTTCACGCTGGATCCTTTTGAAAAATAGAGACAATCTAGACGTAAATCAACAGAGTTATTTAGATGAAATACTTTCGGTAAACCACGATTTAATGGTGACTCATTTGCTAGGAGAGCAATTAAAAGAGCTCTGGTATTGTGACTCAGAAACGCAGGCAATAGAACTATGGGATGTATGGTGGCAACAGGTAAATGAGAGTGGGATCAAACCACTAATCAGTTTTGCACGAAAGTTAAAACCATACCTTCACGGAATTGTTAGTTCGTCTTTATATCGATTAAATACATGTACACTGGAAGGAATAAATAACAAAATTAAGTTAATCAAAAGAATGGGGTATGGCTACAGAGATACGGACTATTTCTTTATGAAGATAAAAGCGGCTTTCCCCGGAAAGCCGCGATGAACCATAAAAAAGCCCCACCAAAATGGCAGGGCTTAATTCTACTTAATTAACGCTGAATTATAGTGATTCAGTGAAAGTACGTGCGATTACGTCTTTTTGTTGTTCAGTAGTTAGAGAGTTAAAACGCACAGCGTAACCCGATACACGGATAGTTAGTTGTGGGTAGTTCTCTGGGTGCTTAACTGCGTCTTCTAGAGTTTCACGGTTAAGAACGTTAACGTTCAAGTGTTGACCGCCTTCGATGTTTGCTTCGTGGTGGAAGTAACCATCCATTAGGCCAGCAAGGTTAGAACGACGGTTGTCATCGTCTTTACCTAGAGCGTTAGGTACGATAGAGAATGTGTAAGAGATACCATCTTGTGCATCAGCAAACGGTAGTTTACCTACTGAAGTTAGAGATGCTACAGCACCTTTCTCATCACGGCCGTGCATTGGGTTAGCACCAGGAGCAAAAGGAGCACCTGCTTGACGACCGTCTGGTGTATTACCAGTTTTCTTACCGTATACAACGTTAGATGTAATAGTAAGGATAGATTGAGTTGGGATAGCGTTACGGTACATTTTCAGTTTACGGATTTTGCCCATAAACGTAGAAACTAGTTCACATGCGATATCATCAACGCGTGGGTCGTTGTTACCAAATTTAGGGTAATCACCTTCGATTTCGAAATCGATAGCAATGCCGTCTTCGTCACGTACAGGTTTAACTGTAGCGAACTTGATTGCAGATAGTGAGTCAGCTGCAACAGAAAGACCAGCGATACCACAAGCCATTGTACGACGAACGTCACGATCATGAAGAGCCATTAGAGACGCTTCGTAGCTGTATTTGTCGTGCATGTAGTGGATAGAGTTCAATGCTGTAACGTATTGAGTTGCTAACCAATCCATGAAGTGATCTAGACGATCCATTACTTTAGCGTAATCAAGAACTTCGTCTGTCATTGGCGCTTCTTTAGGGCCAACTTGCATTTTCAGCTTCTCATCAACACCACCGTTGATTGCGTAAAGCATAGTTTTAGCAAGGTTAGCACGAGCACCAAAGAATTGCATTTGCTTACCAACAACCATTGGAGATACACAACAAGCGATTGCGTAGTCATCAGATTGTAGGTCAGGACGCATTAGGTCATCATTTTCGTACTGGATAGAAGAAGTATCGATAGACACTTTCGCACAGAAACGTTTGAAGCCGTCAGGTAGTTGCTCAGACCAAAGAACAGTGATGTTTGGCTCTGGAGAAGGACCCATAGTGTATAGGCTGTTTAGGAAACGGAAGTTAGTACGTGTAACTAGTGTACGACCGTCAAGACCCATACCACCCATAGATTCTGTAGCCCAGATTGGGTCACCAGAGAATAGCTCATCGTATTCAGGAGTACGTAGGAAACGAACCATACGTAGCTTCATTACGAAGTGGTCGATCATTTCTTGAGCTTGTTCTTCAGTTAGAAGACCAGCATCGATATCACGTTGGATGTAGATGTCTAGGAAAGTCGAAGTACGACCTAGAGACATTGCAGCACCATTTTGTGATTTAACAGCAGCTAGGTAACCGAAGTAAGTCCATTGAACCGCTTCTTGAGCTGTAGTTGCAGGGTTAGAAATATCGAAACCGTATTTCGCAGCCATTTCTTTGATTTGACCTAGAGCACGGTGTTGCTCAGCAATTTCTTCACGAAGTTGCATAGTTGCTGTTAGGTCTTCGCCTTTCTCAAAACGCTCTTGTAGAGACGTGAATTGAGCAAGCTTGTCTTTCATTAGGAAGTCAATACCGTAAAGTGCTACGCGACGGTAATCACCGATGATACGGCCACGACCATAAGCATCTGGAAGACCAGTTAGAACACCTGATTTACGACATTTTAGGATGTCTGGAGTGTAGATATCGAAAACACCAGCATTGTGTGTTTTACGGTATTCAGAGTAGATTTTTGAAATCATAGGATCAAGTTGACGATCGTATGCTTTACAAGAACCTTCAACCATACGTACACCACCGTTAGGGATGATAGCACGTTTTAGAGGAGCATCAGTTTGTAGACCTACGATAGTTTCAAGGTCTTTTTCGATGTAACCAGCATCGTGAGCAGTGATGGTAGAGATAACGTCAGTATCAAAATCAACAGGTGCGTGAGTTGCGTTTTCCTGTTTGATGCCTTCCATTACTTTAGCCCAAAGCTTGTTAGTTGCTTCAGTACCTTCAGAAACTAGGAATGCTTCATCACCTTCATATGGTGCATAGTTCTTTTGGATGAAATCGCGAACGTTAACTTCGTTTTGCCACTCACCGTCTGCAAAACCTGTCCAAGCTTTAGCAAATTGCTCTGCCATGATATACCTACCTTTTTAGTAGAAAAAATACGTACTATTAAAATGGGTTTGAGTTACCCATAACCTTCCTTAGAAGGAAAAATAGTACACTCAATTTAATAACAATATAAATAATTACAAAATCTAGCTTATAAGCATATATATTGCGACTAACCACTCTATTTTTCAAGATTACCTTAAACTTTTTTTGCAAACCTTAAACTAAATCAATAAATTTTCAATTTTTTTAATAAAAAGGGGTAACTTTTTTGGTTACCCCATAAGTATTATACGTTAGGTGAGGCGACTATAGTAGTGCCTTGATGCCATATTGACCTTCAAGCATACCAACAGCAAGCATAGCAATTAAACAAATTACTAATACGCCACCAGGAATAACGATACGGTCAACAAAAGAAAGATTCTTAGGACGCTCTTTATCACCGATTAAACCATTGTTATCAAGAAGCATAGTCATTGCCCATGCTAAAACAGGGTTTGCAACAGCAGCTGCAAAGATACAAATACCTGCAGATTGTGCGTCTTTGTTCTCTTTAACCATTTGAACACCAGCTTCAAGCATTGGTAGGAATACACCTACTAACAGAGCCATACACATAACTGGTGGCCATACTGCTACATCCATTGGGAAACCAAGGATAGCGATAACCATAACAATCGTACCTAGAAGGATAGCACCACCAGGGATAGGACGCTTAGCAATCGCAGCAGGGATCATATATGTACCCCAAGAAGACGTGATGTTACCACCACCAACGGCAGTACCTACCATCTGACGGATTGAACACATAGTCATTGTGTCATCAACATCCATTAATACTTTTTCAGTACGACGAGGGTAGTTTAGTTCTTGGAAGATACGGTGACCAAGGAAATCTGGAGACCACATAGCAACAGCAAGAATAGCAAATGGTAAAGACGCTAAGAAGTGTTGTAGGTTTGGTAGGCCAAGCATCCAACCTTCTTCAGTTGAGCCCCACCAGTAAACAGGGTTTAGATTAGGAAGACCCATTTCAGTTTCAAACTTAAGGTCAAAACCTGCACCTAGAGCAAGGGCTACTGCTAGACCTGCAAACGCACAAGCTGGGATTGCTAACCAACGTTTGTTGATACGAGCAAGGTAAGCGTACAGAACAATGTTCACAGCTAATACAATCAAACCAACATAGCCATAATTGCCTTCTAAGCCTGTTGACCAAGATTGGATTTTGCTAATTTGGCCCATTGCACCGCTGAAGCCTAAGAAAACAAGTAAACCACCAGCAACCCCTTCCGATGTTAGGTTAACCAGTTTTGAACCACCTTTAAAGTAACTTAGTAGTAAGCCGAATACACCTAATAAAATGGCAAGAGCAAGAGGGTGTGCACCAGCTAACGCGATCGCACCGATAAGTGGGATCATAGGGCCATGGTTACCTGCAAGGTTAGCGCGAGGGTTAAAGAAACCAGAAGCTAAGATACAGAATAAGAAAGCAGGGATAAGCATTTCAACACGAGCAACTTCGATAGCAAAATCTTTGCCTAAAGTAATGTGAGGCCATGCTTGTGTTAGACCGTCAGCCCAAGACATCATTACAGCAGAGTACATTGCAATGATACCAATCGTACCCGCTAGAGCAGGAACAAGATCTTCTAGTTCAAAACGGAAATCACGGCCTGGTAAGTTTAAACCAAAACGGCGTGGTTTCATGATTTGAAGTTCATGATCTAAGTAATCTGAACGGCTATTGAACTCAGAAGCTGGGCGGTGTAATTCGCTATAGCTTTTTTCGTTCAGTTCTTTGTCTGTAGACATAGAATCCTCATATGGAATTTAAAGTAAATAATGAATCAATACAGTAGGTATTGAAGCTTGTTCTTTTTATTTTCGCCGAGTGTAGCACACGAAAATTAAGCCAATGATTGATCTCGATCACTATATAATTGTATATGAAAGAAAACTACAAAATGAGACCGTTAACACTTTGGTGTTATTATGTTAATGATAAAAATATCAGTCATAAATCTCTTTAATATCAACTTACTACAGTGTTTTTGATGCATTTTTTCAATGGTATCAACAATATTGAACTTGTTAACAATTCTTAATAAAGCATAAATAATAGCAGTAATTCGTTTACATGTAATACGTGGTATTTGTGCTATAAGCTGTATTTTAAAACAATAATGAATCATATTCACTTGTTTATATAATGTTAATTATTTGTTGAATGTAAATTTTCAAATAGGGAATAAAACATTGAAATTCACCACTTAGCATGAATAAGAATTCAACCCTTGTTTAATTTACGTCCCTATAACATGCTTTGGTTAATAAATTGTTGCTTGTGATAATTTTGAGTGTTAAATTCTAAGAATAAAGTAAAAAGCAAACGATTAATGTGTAGCTGAATTAGGAGTATATGGCGCATGAAGGATGCAGTCGCGCTAGAAATAAAAGATTTACACAAGCATTTTGGCCAAAATGAAGTACTAAAAGGTATTTCATTAGAAGCAAATAAAGGTGATGTGATTTCTATTATTGGTTCATCTGGCTCAGGTAAGAGTACTTTTCTACGCTGTATCAACTTACTTGAAACGCCAAGTAAAGGCGAAATATGGGTAAATGGTGAGCTGATAGAAATGAAAAATAATCGTTTAGGTGAATCCGTTCCTGTTGATGAAAAGCAAGTTCAGCGAATTCGCTCACGTCTGGCTATGGTTTTTCAAGGGTTTAATCTTTGGTCCCATATGACGGTACTGCAGAATGTGATTGAAGCACCAGTACATGTATTAGGTATGCCAAAAGCACAAGCAATTGAAAAAGCGGAACAACTTTTGAAACAAGTTGGATTATATGAGCGCAGAGATTATTACCCTGGACATTTATCTGGCGGTCAACAACAACGAGCTGCAATAGCACGAGCATTGGCGGTTGACCCTGAAGTTATGTTGTTTGATGAGCCAACCTCTGCTCTAGACCCTGAATTAGTTGGCGAAGTCTTAGGTGTAATGCGTGATCTCGCTGAAGAAGGACGAACTATGTTGGTTGTTACTCATGAGATGGCTTTTGCTCGCGATGTTTCAAATCATGTAATGTTTTTGCATCAAGGACTAGTTGAAGAGCAGGGAGATCCTGCGAAGTTGTTTACTAACCCAGAATCAGAACGTTTACAGCAATTTATTTCATCTATTTATTAAACATATTGTAAAGCAAACACTACCAATAAAAATTAAATCAATTAAACGGAATAAAAGTTACAGGAGTAAGGAAATGAAAAAATGGTTATTAGCAGCAGTTGTTGCATCAACAGCACTAACAGGCGCAGCTCAAGCAAAAGAATGGAAACAAATCCGTTTTGGTATTGAAGGCGCTTATCCTCCATTTAGTTGGACAGAACCTTCAGGTGAGCTTAAAGGTTTTGATGTGGATATTGCTAATGCGTTATGTAAGGAAATGGAAGCACGTTGTAAAATTGTAGCTCAAGATTGGGATGGTATTATCCCTTCATTACTTGCTCGTAAATATGATGCAATTATTGCCGCAATGTCTATTACAGAAGAGCGTAAAAAGAAGATTGATTTCACTGAAAAATATGCACTTATTCCAAATAAATTTGTCGCTAAAAAAGGCACGAAATTAGTAATGACTAAAGAAGGCCTTAAAGGGGTTACTGTTGGTGTTCAACGTGCAACAACACATGATAAATACCTAACGGATAACTTTGGTAAAGGTGTTGATCTTAAGCGCTACGGTTCATTTGATGAAGCCTATTTAGATCTGAAGGCGGGTCGTATTGATACGGTTTTAGGTGATGCATCAGCACTAGAAGAAGGTCTTCTTAATAAACCTGGCGGTACAGAGTATGAATTTGTTGGTCCGTCACTAACTGATCCAAAATGGTTTGGTGAAGGTTTTGGTATCGCAACACGTAAACAAGATAAGGATCTAACTGAGCAATTAAATGCTGCAATTGATTCTTTACGTGAAAAAGGCATTTACCAAGAAATTGCTGCGAAATACTTTAACTATGATGTATATGGCGAGTAATTGTTGAATCAGCCTTAAGGAAAGAGGGTGGAATATCCCTCTTTCATTCTAATAGTTATAGCAACGCCAATGAACCATTTTTGATATGTATTGGCGTTGTTATTAAAGCGAAAGCTTGGAAGTAGTATGTTAGATTTACAAGGATATGAATCCTCCATTTTAGATGGAGCATTGGTCACGCTGCAGGTTGCGCTCCTATCTCTTTTCTTAGCCGTATTTCTTGGTTTACTTGGTGCTTTGGCGAAAATGGCTCCATATTGTTGGGCTCGATCTATTGCCACACTTTATACAACTATTGTTCGAGGGATCCCTGATTTAGTATTAATGATGCTACTGTTTTTTGGCGGACAAATGCTATTAAACAATGGGTTGTATGCGAGTAATGAATGGATAAATGAGTGGATGACAAACTCAAACCCAGATCATGAATGGGTTTCTTATCTTCCTGATTATATAGAAATTAGTCCTTTTATCGCAGGAGTCCTAACCATTGGTTTTATTTTTGGCGCGTATATGGCTGAGACATTTCGTGGTGCAATCATGGCGGTAGATCGTGGTGAAATGGAAGCAGCAAAAGCCTATGGTATGAGTGGCATAATGGCATTTCGTCGTATTTTGTTTCCGCAAATGATCCGTCATGCGTTGCCTGGTTTTGGTAACAATTGGTTAGTTCTACTTAAAACCACTGCTTTGGTTTCGATTATTGGTTTAGAAGATATGGTTCGTGTTAGCTCAATGGCTGCTGGGACAACTAAGATGCCATTTACTTTTTATATGACAGTGGCTTGTATTTTCTTATTTTTCACAGCAGTTTCAACTGGTGCGTTAAAACTTATTGAACGTAAATTTAGTATTCACATGAGGTAGATATGGATTTTTCAATTATCATTGAGAGCCTTCCTGTTTATCTTGAAGGCTTATGGACAACGGTGTGGTTAGTTGCGGTATCTTTGGTTATTGGTTTGTGTATTGCAGTACCAACAGCGATAGCAAGAAACAGTAATAACCCAGTTTTATGGTTACCAGCTTGGGCATACATTTACTTTTTTCGTGGTACGCCTTTACTGATTCAACTGTATCTTATTTATTATGGTATGGATCAATTTTTCCCTGTTAAAGATACCTTATGGGAACATGCTTCATTTTGTGCTCTCGTTGCTTTTGCTTTAAATACAGGAGCTTATACAGCTGAAATTGTGCGTGGTTCTATTAATGGTTTACCACAAGGAGAGATTGAAGCGGCCAAAGCATATGGTATGAATCAATTCCAAACGTATAAACGTATTATTTTACCTAGTGCGTTACGTAGAGCATTGCCAGCTTATAGTAACGAAGTGATTTTCATGCTTCATGGTTCAGCCATTGCGGGGATTGTTACTTTACTTGATTTAACAGGCGCTGCTCGATTAGTGAATTCGAGATATTACGCACCGTTTGAATCCTATATAGCTGCCGGCATGTTCTATATGTGTTTAACGTTTATTATTATTTTTGTATTTAAGCAATTGGAAACTCGAATGCTCAGATTTATGAGGCCATTAAGTTAATTAGATTATTCACAGTCAAAAACTCCAACGCAGTTATCGAGCATTTAAACAAACTAGATGACCAGTTAGTTACGACGATTGGTATTAATATCCATTTAAGTAGATATCGTGTATATATGAATGGGTTGTTCGTTAGAGGAAGTAGTGATAGTTATGGGATTATCGTTAATATTGATAAGAGTAATAAAGTTAGTATTTATTTGTGCATTGTTTTTGAGCGTATTTGATTTTATTGAACACGGTGAAATACTTTGGTATCAACGCTGGTTTGCATAATTTTGATAAGAAAAAGAGCACATTAACGTGCTCTTTTTTATTGTTAAAAATAGATTGTTATTACACAGCAACATCAAAGAAAAGGTGAACACCAGTTAATTCGCTTATTTCTTCCAGATAGTTTTTTAAGTGTGGTGGAAAATCTAGTCCTTTAACAACAGTCAAATTACGGATAAATGGGAAAAAATTAATATCATCCCATGTGATTTGATTTCCTTTCTCTGAAGGAAGAGTAATGAAGTTCGCATTAACCAATAGTGGATTTAATGCATTGATATATTCATTACTGTTTGCTAATGCTTGTTCAAAGCTCATCTCAATGAATTCTTCTTTTTTCTCTGTAAACCAAGTAATCGCTTCAGGTCGAGCGAATTCAGGTAAATAAAGTTGAGTCCAACGAGAGAAAGTAAGTTTAGCAAACAGTGGTCTTGCTGCGTTTAGCCACTCAGATATCTCTTCTTCGTGTGTTGATTTTTCTATGATTGGATGGTGATCATGCTCATCCAGATATTTTGCAATATCAAGGCTTTCTGCCATATAGCTACCATCATTTTTCTCTAAAATAGGTACCATATTAGCGCCCACTTTTTCAATACGAGCATTCACATCGTCATTTTGAAGATAAACAAATTCAACGGGTAGCTTTTTTATACCAGCAACCATTTTGGCTTTCATACAAAATGGGCAGTGATCAAAGATGAATAATTTCATTGTATTTCCTTAAATACCAATCGCAGTAAGAAATGGATTGGGATAAAAAAGCCCTCACAAATTGGTGAGGGCTAAACATATTATTTGAATGTCTCGTCCTGAAATGTGTTTACACATTTAGGACTTTTATATGACAAATCAAGAAAAAACAAAGAATAAGCGAACTCAACGCGATTATTCATTAGGCTTTAAATTGCAGCTTGTTGCCGCTATAGAAAAAGGCGATATGACCTATAAGCAAGCTCAAAACATTTATGGCATTCAAGGTCGATCTACCGTACTTACTTGGTTAAGAAAACACGGTAAGATGGACTGGTCTCAATCACCTAAGATTATTATGCCTAAATCCCCGAAAGCGAAAGAATCGCCTGCACAAAAAATTAAACGTTTAGAGCGAGAGCTTGATGATGAAAGAATGCGTAATTTATTACTTAATGAAGTAGTGAATATCATGGACGCAGAACATGGTGCAGGCCTTAGAAAAAAGTATATTGCCAAGGAGCAAGAAGTCTTCAAAAGCAGAAAATGATCAGCTTAGAGCGAGCTAGTCAGCTACTTGGCATTACAAGACAATGTATATACCAACAAGAACGTAGAGCTCTGAAACGTGCCGTTGAACTTTCACCGGTTAAAAATATGGTGCAAGAAATTCGTCGATATATGCCTCGTATTGGAGGTAAAAAATTATATTTTTTACTTAAGCCCAAATTCATCACTCATGGCATAAAGTTAGGCAGAGATAACTTTTTTTCCTATTTAAGAAATGAGTGCTTATTAGTAAAACCTAAACGAAGTTATACAAAAACTACCTATAGTAAGCATTGGATGAAAAAACATCCTAATTTACTTAAAGAAGTAACACCTCAAGCATCTGAAGAGGTTTTTGTTAGTGATATCACTTACGTTCAATCACAAAAAGGTATTCATTATTTATCTTTAGTAACAGATGCTTATAGTCGAAAGATAATGGGATATGAATTAAGTGATGAAATGAAAGCTACTGATGTAGTCAAAGCTCTTGATATGGCGATAGATAGCCGTCAATATCAAAGGAGTACGATTCATCATTCAGACCGAGGATTACAGTATTGTTCAAAGGTTTATCAGGAAAAATTGAATAAAAATGATATTAAGCCATCAATGACGGATGGTTATGATTGCTATCAAAATGCATTAGCAGAGCGAATAAATGGGATACTTAAACAAGAGTTTCTTTTGTATGACTGTAAAGATTTAGAGGAGTTAAGGCATTTAGTTGAAGAATCTATTTTTATTTATAATGAAATGCGGCCACATTTAAGCTTGGGAATGAGTACACCAAATCAAGTACACAAAAAAGCCAAGTGCGTACGCACTTAGCTTTCAATTAAAAATCGTCAACGTATTTTAGGACGAGACAGAATGTTGACCAAATTGGTGCGTGATCTGAAGGCTTTTCAATACCACGTAATTCGTAATCAATGCCAGATTCTGTACATTTTGCTGCTAATGTTGGTGTTGCCATAATGACATCAATGCGTAAACCACGGTTATCTACAAACCCTTTTGAACGATAATCAAACCACGAGAATTGATCGGTTACTTCAGGGTGAAGATTACGGAACGTGTCTTCAAACCCCCAATCTTTTAATGTTTGTAACCATTCACGCTCTTCTGGTTGGAACGAGCATTTGCCTGTTTTTAACCAACGTTTTGCGTTTGGTTCACCGATACCGATATCTGCATCGATAGGGCTGATATTAATATCGCCCATGACGATGATCTCTTCATCGTTAGTATGGTGTGTATGCAAATGAGTCATCAAATCTTTGTAGAATTGGCGTTTATACGGAAATTTTGTTTCGTGCTTAATATTGTCACCTTGCGGGAAGTAACCATTCATTACCGTTATTTTTGAGCCATCTTCACGCTGATGAGTAGTCATGATCATGCGCTTTTGATGTTCTTCTGTATCCGTATCAAAACCATATTGCACAGAAATTGGTTCTTGTTTACATAGCATAGCCACACCGTAATGTGCTTTTTGGCCATGGAAGTACACTTTATAGCCCATCGCTTCGACGGCTTCGACTGGGAACATTTCATTATGAACTTTGATCTCTTGAAGACCAATAACATCAGGGTTGTGCTTATCAATGATCGCTTGTAATTGGTGAAGGCGAGCACGAAGGCCATTTATATTAAATGAGATTACTTTCATTGGGTTATCAAGTCCTTATAAATATAGTCAATCCTAGTTGAGCGAGGATCTTTAATATAATGATACTAACATTAATTGGCATTAAGTCATGTAAGTTTAGTTTATTAATCTAGCACTTGGCTGACATGTCTCACAGCGCCACGTGCATTTTTGTTGACCTAAACCTGCTTTTATCCAAGCCATTGTGACACTAGTAGAAGGATGACAAAAAGCCTCTTTATTACATAAGCTACATGTTTTCCATTGTGACGGTTCTTGCTGCTTTTGAACTTGTGCAATGTGCATTGTAATGCCTCTATTTCTATATTTAACAAAACAGGGTAACTGTATATTTATACAGTTATTTTGGCAAGGGGTATTTAAGGATAAAATTTATTTCAATTTAGATCCGTAGTTACTCAGACAATTGTGCAGGAAATCAATAGGTAGGTATTACAGGCACAAAAAAAGCCAACTCATTTCTGAATTGGCTTTTCGATCTCTTACGAGATAAATAATGGTGGAGGGGGACGGATTCGAACCATCGAAGCTTTCGCGGCAGATTTACAGTCTGCTCCCTTTGGCCACTCGGGAACCCCTCCAGCGGGTATTTTTATACTTAACTAACTCTTTTCCCAAAGGAGCAATCAAGTGCGTTAACTGACGAGTCAATTAACTGAATAATGGTGGAGGGGGACGGATTCGAACCATCGAAGCTTTCGCGGCAGATTTACAGTCTGCTCCCTTTGGCCACTCGGGAACCCCTCCAGCGGGTATTTTTATACTTAACTAACTCTTTTCCCAAAGGAGTAATCAAGTTTGTTAACTGACGTATCAATTAACTGAATAATGGTGGAGGGGGACGGATTCGAACCATCGAAGCTTTCGCGGCAGATTTACAGTCTGCTCCCTTTGGCCACTCGGGAACCCCTCCAGCGGGTATTTTTATACTTAACTAACTCTTTTCCCAAAGGAGTAATCAAGTTTGTTAACTGACGTATCAATTAACTGAATAATGGTGGAGGGGGACGGATTCGAACCATCGAAGCTTTCGCGGCAGATTTACAGTCTGCTCCCTTTGGCCACTCGGGAACCCCTCCAGCGGGTATTTTTATACTTAATTAACTCTTTTCCCAAAGGAGCAATCAAGTGCGTTAACTGATGAATCAATTAACTTAATAATGGTGGAGGGGGACGGATTCGAACCATCGAAGCTTTCGCGGCAGATTTACAGTCTGCTCCCTTTGGCCACTCGGGAACCCCTCCAGCGGGTATTTTTATACTTAACTTACTCTTTTCCCAAAGGAGCAATCAAGTGTGTTAACTGATGAATCAATTAACTGAATAATGGTGGAGGGGGACGGATTCGAACCATCGAAGCTTTCGCGGCAGATTTACAGTCTGCTCCCTTTGGCCACTCGGGAACCCCTCCAACGAGAATTTTTATACTTAGCGAGAGTTTTCCCAACGACCTTGCCAAGTGCGGAGCGAATAATAGCAAACTTCGTTTTTCTGTAAAGCACTTTTCTTTGATTTTTGGTTTGAATGATGGGTTTTTCGTCAAAAAGGAGTAAAATTCGCCATATCGGAACAAAATAACTCAATATCAGTCATATAGAAGCAGTTGTTTTTACAGTTTATTTCGTCATCTTTACATTCATTGACGAACAAAAGGTCTTTACCTTGGTAAACTATGGACAGAAATTAATTCCATCATTTAGATTATAAGTATCAATATGAATAAAACTAAGTCTATCGCTCTAGTCGTTTTATTAGCATGCACTTTATCAACTCCTTCTTATGCTAAGAAAACAAGAGGAAATCAGTCGGTTGCTGTTCTTTCTGAAGAAGTGGCTACTCATGAAATATCTCAATCATTATCATTAATCGGAAAACTAAAGGCTTCTGAGTCTGTTGTGATCTCTCCTGAGGTTGCTGGAAAGATTGAGCGTATTGCGGTTAAAGCTAACCAAAATGTAAGAAAAGGGCAGTTAGTCGTTCAACTTAATGACGATAAGGCGATTGCGGCTATTAAAGAGGCTCGTGCTTATTTAAATGATGAAAAACGTAAATTAACAGAATTTCAGCGCTTAGCGAAAAAGAATGCCATTACTCAAACTGAAATTGATGGACAAAAAGCCAGCGTTGATATTGCTCAAGCTCGTTTAGATGCAGCAAATGCAGATTTATCTGATCTTCATATCTCTGCTCCTTTTGCTGGTACGGTTGGTTTTATTGATTTTAGTCGAGGAAAAATGGTGAGTGCTGGTACGGAATTACTGACGTTAGATAACTTATCTGTTATGCAACTCGACTTGCAAGTACCAGAACGTTACCTATCAATGCTTTCTGTGGGGATGAATGTAGAAGCAACGAGTCAAGCGTGGGAAAACTCAGTGTTTTCAGGAAAATTGATAGGTGTTGATTCACGAATTAATGCAGAAACGTTGAATTTACGTGTTCGTATTGAGTTTCCGAATAAAGATTTAAAAATGAAGCCGGGAATGCTGATGGCTGCAACGTTAGATTTTCCTGCTATTAATGCCCCAATTATTCCAGTTCAAGCTTTAGAGTATTCAGGTACTAAGCGTTATGTCTATGTAATAGGTGAAGATAACAAAGCAATTCGCACCGAAGTTACTTTAGGCGCTCGTGTTGAAAACCGTGTTGTCATCGCGAGTGGTTTAAATGTTGGTGATGAAATTGTCGTTCAAGGTTTAGTGAACATGCGTGATGGTGTGACGGTTAAACAACTTGAACAAAATAAAACTGAGGTACAGTAATCATGTGGTTATCTGATGTTTCAGTAAAAAGGCCGGTCGTTGCCATTGTTTTAAGTTTGCTGTTATGTGTATTTGGTGCGGTGTCGTTCAGTAAATTGGCTGTTCGTGAAATGCCTGATATTGAAAGCCCGGTCGTTTCGATCAGTACGCGTTATGAAGGGGCCTCTGCTACCATTATTGAAAGCCAAATTACAACGGTATTAGAAGACCAGCTCTCTGGTATCAGCGGGATTGATGAGATCGAGTCTACTACGCGAAATAGCATGTCTCGTATCATGATTACTTTTGATCTAGGGTATGACTTAAATACAGGCGTGAGTGATGTTCGTGATGCGGTTGCTCGTGCACAACGTAGCTTACCTGATGAAGCGGATGATCCCATTGTATTTAAAAATAACGGCAGTGGTGAAGCCTCTCTTTATATTAATTTAAGCTCAAGTGTAATGGACCGAACCGAGTTAACTGATTACATCGAACGTGTATTGGTTGACCGTTTTAGCTTAATTACTGGTGTGAGTTCTGTTGATGTCTCTGGCGGCCTTTATAAAGTGATGTATGTGAAGCTACAACCGGATTTAATGGCCGGACGTGGCGTAACGGCATCAGACATTACAGCAGCACTTCGTTCTGAAAATATTGAAAGTCCTGGCGGTGAAGTTCGAAATGATGCCATTGTTATGTCGGTTAGAACTGAGCGTTTATATAATAAGGCAGAAGACTTTAATTACTTGGTGGTGAAAACAGCCAGTGATGGAACACCGATTTATTTAAAAGATGTTGCTGATGTATTTATTGGTGCAGAAAATGAAAACTCAACATTTAAAAGCGATGGCGTAGTAAACGTTAGTATGGGGATCGTTCCTCAATCAGATGCCAACCCATTAGATGTGGCAAACTTAGTTCACGAAGAAGTCGCTAAGATCCAGCAATTTTTGCCAAAAGGGACTCGTTTAGCCATTGATTATGACTCAACGGTATTTATTGAGCGTTCAATTGCGGAGGTCTATAGCACACTATTTATCACTGGTGGGCTGGTTATTCTGGTTCTGTATATCTTTATTGGTCAAGCTCGTGCAACCTTGATCCCTGCGGTAACCGTTCCTGTTTCATTAATATCGTCATTTATTGCCGCTTATTACTTTGGTTTTTCTATTAACTTAATCACCTTGATGGCGTTGATTTTATCCATTGGTTTGGTGGTGGATGACGCCATTGTAGTGGTTGAAAATATTTTCCATCATTTAGAAAAAGGAGAGTCACCATTACTTGCTGCTTATAAAGGAGCGAGAGAAGTAGGCTTTGCCGTTATAGCGACAACCTTAGTGCTTGTTATGGTGTTCTTACCAATTTCATTTATGGATGGAATGGTTGGTTTGCTCTTTACTGAATTTTCAGTGCTACTTGCTATGTCAGTGCTGTTCTCTTCATTAATCGCTTTAACGTTAACACCAGTTTTAGGTAGTAAGATTTTAAAAGCAAATGTGAAGCCGAATCGTTTTAACTTATTTATCGATAAAGTTTTCTCAGCATTAGAGCGTACTTATCGTAAAGCAGTATCGAAAGCCGTAGCGTGGCGTTTTTTGGCCCCTGTGATTATTCTTGCGTGTATTGGTGGTAGTTATGGCTTGATGCAGTACGTACCATCTCAATTAACACCACAGGAAGACCGTGGCGTATTATTTGCTTTTGTTCGAGGTGCGGATGCAACCAGTTACAATCGCATGAGCTCGAATATGGATATTGTTGAAGAGCGTTTAATGCCGTTATTGGGTAAAGGCTTTTTGAAATCATTTAGTATTCAATCACCAGCGTTTGGTGGTAATGCAGGGGATCAAACGGGTTTTGTTATTATGATCCTAGAGGACTGGGAAGATCGTGATTTAACGGCTCAACAAGGGTTGGGAGTGATCCGAAAAGCACTTGCTGATATTCCTGATGTGCGTGTATTTCCAATGATGCCAGGCTTCCGTGGTGGCTCAAGCGAACCGGTTCAATTTGTCTTGGGCGGCTCAGATTACAGTGAATTGCAAAAATGGGGCGAGATATTAAAAGCAGAAGCGAATAACAGCCCATTAATGGAAGGTGCTGATATTAACTATTCAGAAAAAACACCTGAATTAGTGGTGTCGGTTGATCGCCACCGTGCTGCGGAGTTAGGTATTAAGATCTCTGATATTTCGGATACCCTTGAAATCATGCTCGGTGGTAAAAGTGAAACGACATTTGTTGAACGTGGGGAAGAATATGATGTTTATCTTCGCGGCGATGAAAACAGTTTTAATAATGCTGCTGACTTAAGCCAGATTTATATGCGAACGTCATCAGGGGATTTGGTGACACTTGATACGGTCACTAAGATTAATGAAGTCGCATCGGCTATTCGTTTATCACATATTAATAAGCAAAAATCGATTACCTTAAGTGCTAATTTAAAGGATGGTGCAACCTTAGGTGACGCATTGAATTATCTGGATGCGAAGGCGATTGAGATATTACCGAGTGATATATCTGTTGGTTATACTGGCGAATCTAAAGACTTTAAAGAGAACCAATCCAGTATTCTTGTTGTGTTTGGCTTAGCTCTATTAGTGGCTTATTTGGTATTGGCAGCACAGTTTGAAAGCTTTATTAACCCGTTGGTTGTTATGTTTACGGTGCCAATGGGGGTATTTGGTGGTTTCTTAGGTTTGTTGTTAATGAATCAAGGCCTGAATATATATAGTCAGATCGGTATGATCATGCTAATTGGTATGGTGACTAAAAACGGTATTTTAATCGTGGAATTTGCCAACCAATTACGAGATAAAGGCGTTGAACTTGAACAGGCGATTGTAGATGCCTCTGCTCGACGTTTACGACCAATTCTAATGACTGCATTTACAACACTTGCTGGTGCAATTCCATTGATTGTATCAACAGGTGCTGGCTATGAAAGCCGAGTAGCGGTTGGTACGGTCATCTTCTTTGGTATGGCATTTGCGACCTTGGTAACCTTGTTTGTTATTCCTGCAATGTATCGCTTAATCTCGGGTGGAACGCATTCTCCAGGTTATGTTGAAGACTTACTAAATAAAGAATTAGATCATGATATTAAAGGGCGAATTTCCCATTAATATTGGTTTTTAAGTGTCTCGTCCTAAAATACGTTGACGATTTTTAATTGAAAGCTAAGTGCGTACGCACTTGGCTTTTTTGTGTACTTGATTTGGTGTACTCATTCCCAAGCTTAAATGTGGCCGCATTTCATTATAAATAAAAATAGATTCTTCAACTAAATGCCTTAACTCCTCTAAATCTTTACAGTCATACAAAAGAAACTCTTGTTTAAGTATCCCATTTATTCGCTCTGCTAATGCATTTTGATAGCAATCATAACCATCCGTCATTGATGGCTTAATATCATTTTTATTCAATTTTTCCTGATAAACCTTTGAACAATACTGTAATCCTCGGTCTGAATGATGAATCGTACTCCTTTGATATTGACGGCTATCTATCGCCATATCAAGAGCTTTGACTACATCAGTAGCTTTCATTTCATCACTTAATTCATATCCCATTATCTTTCGACTATAAGCATCTGTTACTAAAGATAAATAATGAATACCTTTTTGTGATTGAACGTAAGTGATATCACTAACAAAAACCTCTTCAGATGCTTGAGGTGTTACTTCTTTAAGTAAATTAGGATGTTTTTTCATCCAATGCTTACTATAGGTAGTTTTTGTATAACTTCGTTTAGGTTTTACTAATAAGCACTCATTTCTTAAATAGGAAAAAAAGTTATCTCTGCCTAACTTTATGCCATGAGTGATGAATTTGGGCTTAAGTAAAAAATATAATTTTTTACCTCCAATACGAGGCATATATCGACGAATTTCTTGCACCATATTTTTAACCGGTGAAAGTTCAACGGCACGTTTCAGAGCTCTACGTTCTTGTTGGTATATACATTGTCTTGTAATGCCAAGTAGCTGACTAGCTCGCTCTAAGCTGATCATTTTCTGCTTTTGAAGACTTCTTGCTCCTTGGCAATATACTTTTTTCTAAGGCCTGCACCATGTTCTGCGTCCATGATATTCACTACTTCATTAAGTAATAAATTACGCATTCTTTCATCATCAAGCTCTCGCTCTAAACGTTTAATTTTTTGTGCAGGCGATTCTTTCGCTTTCGGGGATTTAGGCATAATAATCTTAGGTGATTGAGACCAGTCCATCTTACCGTGTTTTCTTAACCAAGTAAGTACGGTAGATCGACCTTGAATGCCATAAATGTTTTGAGCTTGCTTATAGGTCATATCGCCTTTTTCTATAGCGGCAACAAGCTGCAATTTAAAGCCTAATGAATAATCGCGTTGAGTTCGCTTATTCTTTGTTTTTTCTTGATTTGTCATATAAAAGTCCTAAATGTGTAAACACATTTCAGGACGAGACAAAGTAAATAAAAAGGCCATCACTTAATCGTGGTGGCCTTATTATTTTCTAAATAGAGATAATGTTTTTTAAAGTTTAGATTCTAAATCAGCCATTACAGATTCTTTATTTTCTAGGTAAGCATCTAAGCCATTTTTTCGCAAATCACACGATGGGCAATCGCCACAACCGTCACCAATCACACCGTTATAACAGGTTAGAGTATGATTACGAACATAGTCTAATTTGCCATACTTATCAGCAAGGGCCCATGTTTCGGCTTTATTTAACCACATTAGTGGTGTTTTAATTTCTAGCTGGCGATCCATACCAAGAACAAGTGATTGGTTAATGGATTTTACGAACTCATCACGACAATCTGGGTAACCTGAGAAATCTGTCTCACAGACACCTGTAATGACGGCTTCAGCGCCTAATTGATACGCATAGATGCCCGCAAGCGTTAAGAAGAGAATATTACGACCGGGAACGAAAGAGTTTGGTAGGCCATTTTCTTGAAGCTCATGAGAAACAGGAATGTTGTCACGAGTAAGTGAACTAACGGCTAATTCATTTAATAAGCCGACATCCATGACTTTATGAGAAGCTGCACCAAGTTCAATAGCGACTTTTTTAGCTACTTCAATCTCTTGATTATGACGTTGGCCATAATCAAAAGTAATACAATGAACATGATCATATTGAGTTAATGCTTGAATTAAACAGGTGGTGGAATCTTGTCCGCCACTAAATACAACGATTGCAGTCGACATAATAATAGGAAATCTCAGTAGAGTTATTTATTGATATTGTAATAAAAAAGCCATCGATAATCGATGGCTTTGCGGTTAATACCAATAAATGGTGTTAAGCCAAACTGACGTTATTATTATAACTTTGCTTTACAGTTGACCTGTTTTCTCAAAATTAGCCAATAGCGCTAAAGTTGGTGTTAAATCACCAATATTATTCGCAACCCACTCATCGTTATAATAGGTATCAAGGTATCGCTCACCACTATCACATAATAGAGTGACAATAGAACCTTTCTCTCCACGTTGTTGCATTTCACAAGCGAGTTGTAATGCACCAAATAGATTAGTACCTGTGGATGCGCCGGCTTTACGTCCAAGAATGCCTTCTAACCAACGTGCAGTAGCGACACTAGCAACATCCGGGATAGTACGCATTTCATCAATAACCCCAGGAATAAAGCTTGGTTCTACGCGAGGGCGACCAATCCCTTCAATTTTACTGCCAGCATCTAATGTTAGATCTTTATTGCCTGTTTTATAGAAATCATGAAAAACGGAATTTTCAGGGTCAACAACACACAGTTTTGTATTGTATTTTTGATAACGGATAAAGCGACCGATCGTTGCTGAAGTGCCACCTGTGCCCGGGTTCATTACAACCCATGTTGGCTCTGGGTGGTCTTCTAATTTCATTTGACGGAAAATACTATCTGCAATGTTGTTGTTACCACGCCAGTCAGTGGCACGCTCAGCATAAGTAAATTGATCCATGTAATGACCATTCAATTCTTCTGCTAAACGGCGAGATTCAGCGTAAATCTCATCAGAACGTTCTACAAAGTGCGCTTGGCCGCCATAAAACTTTATCATTTCAATTTTTTTTGTTGCTGTTTTACGAGGTACAACGGCAATGAATGGCAAACCTAATAAACGCGCAAAATACGCTTCTGATACGGCAGTGCTGCCAGATGATGATTCGATAATTGGTGTGTTTGGACCAATCCAACCGTTAGAAATAGCGTAAAGAAATAGAGAGCGCGCTAAACGGTGTTTAAGGGAACCTGTTGGATGTGTACTTTCATCTTTTAGGTATACATCGATACCTTCAAGCATAGGCAAATCAAGTTTAATAAGATGCGTATCAGCAGAGCGTTGGTAATCTGCTTCAATTTTACGAATAGCGTTATTTATCCAGTTATGATCGGTACACATAATGATTTTCCTTTAAAAGTGACTATGTGAATAATTTACCGCTGTTCGATGAGAAAAACTTTGCTATATTTACTTTATATTAGCAATAAAATAGAAAAATTTTCTACGTTGAGGTTTTTATGGGGAAGCATGAGCTAGATAAGGTGGATACAACTTTACTTTCATTATTGCAAAAAGATTGCACTGTTTCATTACAAGAGTTAGCTGATGCAGTTAATTTAACCACAACGCCGTGTTGGAAGCGATTAAAGAGACTTGAAGAAGAAGGCATTATTGAAAAGAAAGTAGCGTTACTTAATCCTGAAAAACTAGGCTTGAGCTTTAACGCGTTTGTTTTGATTAAAACCTCCAATCATTCACAAGAATGGTATAACCGGTTTGTTGATACGGTGTCAGATTTTCCTGAAGTCATGGAATTTTATCGAATGGCAGGAGAATACGACTATATGATGAAAGTACTTGCTGAAGACATGAAAGCGTTTGACGGGTTTTATAAGAAGTTGGTTAATAGTATTGATGACATATCAAATGTAACCAGTACATTTGCTATGGAGCCGCTGAAATACACGACTGAATTGCCGCTATAATCTTACATTCAAATAAATAGGTCAGGCAACGATAGCCTGACCGATAGAAAAAGAAAGAACGTTTATTTTTTCTTCATTCGCATCACGCCTTCTTGCATAGCAGAAGCAACAAGTTGACCTTTTTGATTGAATATTTCACCTCTTACTAGTCCACGAGAGCCACTTGCATTAGTGCTTTCAATTGAATAAAGCAGCCATTCATCCATTTTAAATGGACGGTGGAACCACATGGAATGATCAATCGTAGCCACTTGGAAGTTCGGTGTTAATAAACTCACTTCATGTGGATGAAGAGCGGTTGGTAAAAAGCCCCAATCAGAAGCATAAGCTAATAAGTATTGATGAATTAATTGATTATCAGGTAATTCACCGTTGGCTTTGATCCATAAATGTTGTGTAGGTGCCGCTTTTTTCGGAGCCAGTGGATTCACAATATTGACAGGGCGAACTTCGATGGGTTTTTCACCACAGAATATTTTTTGTACCGCTGGTGGTAAAACATGTTTGATCGCTTCTGCTAATTGTGTTTCTGATGCAAAGTTTTCGGGGCCTGCGATTTCAGGCATGTGTGATTGGTGCTCAAAACCTGGTTCATCACCATGATAAGAAGCCGTTAAAAGAGAAACAAGATCGTATTTATATTGCTTTTAATAAGCCTGTTGGAATTACTTGTACGACAGAGCGACATGTTGAAGGTAATATTGTTGATTACATTAATCATGAGCAGCGTATTTTTCCTATTGGTCGATTGGATAAACCGTCAGATGGTTTAATATTCTTAACTAATGATGGCGATATTGTAAATAAGATCCTGCGAGCGGGTAACGCCCATGAAAAAGAATATGTGGTTCGTGTTGATAAGCCGATTACTGATGAGTTTTTACAAAAAATGGCTGCGGGTGTACCGATCCTAGATACGGTAACTTTGCCATGTAAGATTAAGCAAGAATCTCGATTTGTATTTCGTATCACTTTGACTCAAGGATTGAATCGTCAAATTCGTAGAATGTGTGAGTACTTAGATTATGAAGTATTCAAATTAAAACGTGTTCGTATTATGAATATTGATTTAGGTAAGCTTGCTTCAGGAGAATGGCGTTATTTAAGTCAAGCTGAGATGGACCACCTAAACGGAATGATTGGTACATCAAGTAAGACAGAAGAAGCGTCTCGCAAAGTAAAAGAAATTGACGGTAAAGTTCGTGTATTGAAAAAAGCGAGTTCAGGAAGAAATCATCACTCAAATAATACGTTTAAAGAAAATCGTCGTGAAAAAGCCAAAGAAGGGCGTTTTAGCAAATCGGCACCTAAGCGTAAAAATGATCGTAAAGAGCAAGGTAAGCCACAATCTGAAATAAAAGTATGGCGACCAAAATAGACCGTTTTTTCAACATGTTAGCTGATTTGTCAGCATTTTGGCGATAAAGTCTACAAACGGAGAGTTAAATACTAATTTTTATTTGACTCTTTTTTTAAATCAGTTACATTAAGCCCCGTAAAGAGATGGCGCCTTGGCAGAGTGGCTATGCAGCGGATTGCAAATCCGTGGACCTCGGTTCGATTCCGGGAGGCGCCTCCATTTCTTTATGTAATGCGACACTAGCTCAGCTGGTAGAGCGCAACCTTGCCAAGGTTGAGGTCACGAGTTCGAACCTCGTGTGTCGCTCCAAATTAAAAATTACTGCAATAGCGGTAATTACAGATGGTGTTTTACTTTTCAGTAATCGGCATCGCAAGAAATTGCGTGCCCTGGTGGTGGAATTGGTAGACACAAGGGATTTAAAATCCCTCGGCGTTCGCGCTGTGCCGGTTCAAGTCCGGCCCGGGGCACCATCTATTAGCTTACTTAAGTAAGCAACTTAAATAAAGAATGGCGCCTTGGCAGAGTGGCTATGCAGCGGATTGCAAATCCGTGGACCTCGGTTCGATTCCGGGAGGCGCCTCCATTTCTTTATGTAATGCGACACTAGCTCAGCTGGTAGAGCGCAACCTTGCCAAGGTTGAGGTCACGAGTTCGAACCTCGTGTGTCGCTCCAAATTTTAAAGTGAGATACGCTGAATGTTCTTTTGTATGAAAGAGCAACCTAAGCAAGGTTGAGGTCACGCCTAAGCCTTGAAGATCGGGAACCTCGTGTGTCGCTCCAAATTGAAAATTATTGCAATAGCGATAATTACAGATGGTGTTTTACTTTTCAGTAATCGGCATCGCAAGAAATTGCGTGCCCTGGTGGTGGAATTGGTAGACACAAGGGATTTAAAATCCCTCGGCGTTCGCGCTGTGCCGGTTCAAGTCCGGCCCGGGGCACCATCTTTTAAGAAGGCTCATCAGAAATGATGAGCCTTTTTTATTCCTGCAAAAGCGTCATTTCACAATAATCCATACAGCTATCTTCATACCTACTTACTATTTGCTTTCATTGTTATCTATTTTTGTTTTAAGCGGATTCTACTCGACACTTTATATGCAACTTATAAAACTGTTATTTAGTATCATGTTATCTCAGCCCTAAAGTTATTTTTTTGTATAAAAACAAAGTAAGTACGTTGTTAGATAAACGATAAAATTACGCATTATTGGTTATCAATTTAAGGGAATAAAATGAGATACCTACAGAAACTTGTATTTACTTTATTAAGTTTATTTTTAGTTGGGTGCGGTGGTAGTGATGACGATGGAGGAGGAGGAACGGCTTCCATAACATTAAATGCCAGCCAAATTACGGCATCTGTATATCAAGGTGATATTTATGAAGTCGATGTTACAGTAAATTATCAAGGCGAAGGTGTATTGGTCGGAATGCCTAAAGGGGTCAATGAAGTCCCTATTTGGCTAGGTGTAGACGAGCAGAGTATAAGCTCAAAGCAAGCTGTCTTTCGAGTTTATTTACATGGAAATATTGATACAGGAGTTTATAACTCAGTATTACGATTTGTGACAGCGTATAACAACGGTAGCGTAGCATATAAAGATGTTCCTATTGAATTAACAATAAAAGAGCCGCTTGTCTTTACCGTAGTTGCTGGAAAGCAAAATGTATCTTTAGAAAGTATGATTTCCGTTTCAGATTCGGGGCCAGTTGAAGGAAACAGTACTTATATTACTTATGGTGCATTTAGTGATTGGGACTGGTTAGATGTTGAAGTTGTTAATAATCAATACAAAGCTAAGATCATAAAAACAGATCTGAGCGTTGGAGAGCATGTCGGATATATTGAGTTTTTAGACCAAAATTATCGCTTTAGAAAAGTGAAAATTGTTTATCTCGTAACAGAACCTGAATTTAATATTGGTAATGTAAACAAGTTAACGATAAATAACGAAACAATAGCATCTGAACTAAATATGACTATCCCTGTTACTCCTACCAGTGAAGGTGTTATATGGAATGTTATTGACTCAAGCTCTATGATCTCTGTTACTCAGAATTTAAATAGTGTCGATATTAGTCTTGAATTTGATCTGTTATCTCAAAATAACGGTATATATCAACAATGGATTGAGTTTGAATACCAATATGGTGACCTACTGTTCCCAAAAACACGTAAAATTGAGTTTGATGTAGAGATAGATTTTACTGATATTCAACAGATTTCTCCGTATGTTCTTTATACATCAGATGAAGTTACCGTAAGAGTCTGGGGTAATAATTTGATGTCATTAACAGAGGAGGACTTCAAAGCATTTACTCCAATTATTCAATCGGTTAATTATATTAGTGATAATGAAGTTGAACTTAATATTAAAGCTAATACAACAGAGCAAGAAATTAACTTTTCTATTGAAAATCGCTTAGATTATTTACGAGGAGAGGCAAAAGTTGTTGTTCGTCATACTCCAGTATTTCCCGTTGCGTCAATAAACTTACCAGAAAACCCAGCATCAAAAGTTATTTATGATTCAGAAAGGGAGCGCTTTTATTTTAGAAGTTACTCAAATTGGACTAATCTATTATATGAAATCTCTCATGACAATGAGCAATGGATAGTCGAGCAAATTGTAGGAGAGAGCCCTAAGGGACTAGCGATTATTGATAATGGTACACAGCTATTAACGTCCAGTGTTGCATGCTCTATGACGAAAATTGATTTGGATACAAAAGTGACTGTGGATGCACCAAGTGTCACACATTGTGGTTACATGGACTTTGGCTTTATTGGCCAATATTACACGGGAGAAACTGTTGTTATTGATACAAATCAATGGCCTAGTATTTACAATTATCCAAATTGGGAATTAGCGACAGTCAATTATCCAAGCGTTTATTCACCGAATGCTATATTGAGTAAGAATGGAACGCACTTAATATGGGCGGACTCAACAGGTATATCTTCTCCAAGAAATGCTTATGTTTATGATGTACGAAATAACAAGTTTAATGAATTGGATACGAATGGTAGTTATGACTTTTATTTAAATTCATTTTCAATTAGCGCTACTGGTGAGCGAGCGTCTTACCAAAATAGCATTTATAATAATGAAGCCATTGTGATTGGAAGTGTTGGATTGAATGATGATATATGGAATCGAACTTTTGTTTCTTTAGATGGGTCATATGCTGCTCATTATGATTTTAGTGAGAGGCAGATAGAAGTGTATGATATTCAATCAAATGAAGGCGTGTTTTTTAAGATAGGTTCGCCATTGGTTGTTAATGAGGAAGCTGTTTATATTAATGAAATACAGTTCTCAGAAGATAATCGTTATATTTTTGTTTTTGCTTCTAACTTAAATGATGAAATTTATAAAATGTATGTATATGAACGATAACAAAAAAATATAATTTAAAGCTCACTATTATAGTGAGCTTTTTTATATAAAAAACATATAGCCGTCTAGATGTAAACATTTCCAAACCGAGTGAGTTACTGTATAATGCGCGCCTTTCTTTCCTATAATCTCATTTTTGCTTCAAGGCGAACACTATGAACCTTTCTGCTAAGACTGTTGTTGTTATTGCTATAGGCGCTGCGCTATATGGTATTGGTGGTTTACCAATGTTTGGTATTCCAGTATTTGCAAACACAACACTAAAACCCGCTATGGCTGTACTGGCGCTATTCTCTGTGCTATATGGTCCAATTGTAGGCTTTCTGGTTGGTTTTATCGGTCACTGGGTGACGGATCTATTTGCTGGTTGGGGCGTTTGGCTTACATGGGTATTAGGCTCGGGTATTGTTGGTATGATTATTGGTTTATTTCCAATCATTACTAAGAACCGAATTGAATCAGGTTTATTTGATAAGAAAGACTTCTTAATTTTCGTTGTATTGGCTTTTTTCGGCAATGTGTTCGGTTATGGTACTTCTGCATTTTTAGATACTATTTTATACGCAGAACCATTTACAAAAGTATTTATGCAACTGTGTATTATCGCAGCAGGTAATACGTTCTTAATCGCAATTGTTGGCTATTTTATTTTAAACAATTTAGCGAAGCGTAAAAAACAAAGTACTAATTTAACAGAGGCGCCATAATTAATGAGCGTAACCTTTTCTAATTTCTCTTTTCGATATGCGTCACAGGATAAACCGACGCTGAAAAATATTAATCTAAGGATAGAGCAAGGTGAAAAGATCCTAATTATAGGACCAAGTGGAAGCGGCAAATCAACATTAGGTCAGTGCCTAAATGGCCTAATTCCGCACACCATTAAAGGTGAATCACAAGGTCAATTGACGATTAATGATACGAATGTATCTGAATGGAAGATTGAGCAGTATACCGAAAATGTCGGTACAGTTTTACAAGATACAGATAGCCAGTTTGTAGGGTTAACTGTGGGCGAAGATATAGCTTTTGCACTTGAAAATCAGATGGTTTCAAGAGCAAAAATGTATCCGATAGTTCGTGATACCGCAAAGATGGTGGATTTAGAGTCATTATTGAAAAAATCTCCCTACGATCTTAGTGGTGGCCAAAAACAACGAGTATCGCTAGGTGGTATTCTTGTCGATGATGTTGATCTTTTATTGTTTGATGAACCTTTAGCGAGTTTAGACCCAAAAACAGGTAAAGCGACAATAGAGATTATCGATGACCTGCATAAAAATAGCGGTAAGACCGTTGTTATTATTGAGCATCGATTAGAAGATGTTCTGCATAGATCGGTTGACCGTATTATTTTAATGGATCAGGGGGAAATTATTGCAGATATGACGCCTGATGCGTTATTGAAATCTCCTTTATTAGAGAAGCATGGTATCCGTGAACCGCTATACATCTCGTTATTAAAACAAACAAATGTTGCTTTGGACGCTTTAAAGCCGATTACGCCATTAAGTGGTGTAAACCCAGTTCAATTTCATAAAGAAGTGACTAACTGGTTTAAAGATGAATGCTTCAATGAATCGTTAGTGGATGCAGAGCAAGCGTTATTAACTATTAAGGATCTAACGTATTCTTATGATGGCGAAGTTAATGCTCTTGAAAATGTCAGTTTTACCGTTAATAAAGGCGAATTCGTTTCTATTCTTGGTAAAAATGGCTCGGGTAAATCAACGATTACTAAATTGATCATGGGAGTTTTGCAACCTGATCAAGGAAGTATCCAGTTAAGCGGCTCTGATTTATCTGAATTGTCTATTTATGAGCGTTCTCAGAAAGTTGGTGTTGTACTGCAAAATCCAAATCACATGATTTCACATCATATGATTTATGATGAAGTTGCTTTCGGCTTAGTTAATAGTGGATTATCTGAAAGTGATATTGAGAAAAAAGTACTTAATGCTTTAGAACTGTGTGGTTTAAGCCGTTTTCGTCATTGGCCAATTGATGCTTTAAGCTATGGTCAGAAAAAACGAGTCACAATCGCTTCAATTTTGGTATTAGAGCCTGAGTTATTAATCCTTGATGAGCCGACTGCTGGACAAGATTACCGTAATTATACGTCTATGCTTGGTTTTATTAATCAGTTAAATAGAGCTCTTGGATTAACCGTTATTATTATTTCACACGATATGCATTTGGTTCTTGAGCATACGACAAGAGCGATTGTTATTGCTGATAGTCATTGTATTGCTGATGAGTCTGTTACACAGGTATTTAGTCAACCAGAGTTGCTAAATAGAGCAAATTTAACAGTAACAAGCTTATTTGAGTTAGCTCAGAAAGTGGATATTGAAAATATTAATGGGTTTATAACACAGTTTATTACTGAAGAGTGTGAGAGTACGAAAAATGTCCACTAAGAAGCAAAGCTTTGGAATTAACTATGTAGATATTGATACATGGTTACATCGTTTAAATGGCGTAACTAAGTTTCTTCTTTTTATCTCTTGGATAACAGTAGTACTAACAACGTTTGATTTACGAATTATTATTCCATTAATTTTATTTGGTTTGTTTTTATTAAAAGAAACAAAAGTACCATACATTGCTTATAAACCGTTACTTATTGGTACATTATCGGTTTTAAGTATGAATGCTGTTTTTATGTTTTTACTTGCACCAAATCAAGGAAATGAATTGATAGGTACAACGACAGAATTGTTTCCTATTTTCGGTAATTATGTCGTTACACAAGAGACACTTTTTTATTTGGTCACGGTAACACTAAAATATTTTAGTATGTTTCCAATTGCATTAGTGTTTGTTTTTACAACGCACCCAACAGAGTTTGCTGCAAGTCTAAATCGAATAGGACTACCTTATAAGATTGCTTATGCCGTGAGCTTAACGCTTCGTTATTTACCGGAAGTGAAAAGCGACTTTGTTAATATTATGCATGCACAGCAAGCACGAGGTGTCGATTTATCAAAAAATGTTTCTGTATTTACGCGAATTAGTAATTTGGCGAAAATCTTAGGCCCATTGATATTCTCAAGCTTAGATCGAGCTGATGAAATATCAAATGCAATGGTATTACGTGGTTTTGGCCGAGGAAAAAGCAGAACTTGGTTTAGCGAAAAAAGTATTACTAAAACAGATAAATTAATAATGCTTAGTTTATTTTTGGTTGTTTCTTTAGCTATTACTAAAAAAATAATGGATACATCATTGTTTTGGTATCCTTTATCTTAATTAAGACAAAAAAAATAGGCGTGCTATACGCCTATTTTTTTATTTTCTAATTGACTAAAATGTTCGATAACATCGCAACTAATATTTTCATGACTAAATACGAGCATGTCGGTCAGTTTATCTACCATCATTTCTGGTTCTAGCTCGCTAAAAATCACATTGTTTACTAATTGTTTTATTAAAATTTCTTCGTGTTCTAGAAAACCGCGGGCGTCTATCTCTGCAGGAATATCGCAAGGTAAACGATCAAACTTTAAAAAAGCCATATTATGATTAACTGAAGAAGTTAACAGCTGTTCAGGGAACCATTCTTCGCCTGTAACGACTTCAATATCATTGCCATGTTCTTTTTGAATGCTTTGTAAATTTTGAATCAATTCTGAAATTTTCACGTTAATTTCTCAAGGCGATGATTTATATTTTTTAATAACGACACTATACTCAAATTATAAAGTTGATTGAATTGTTTTTTTACTTCAATTGCTTATCTATTCATCACATATATCAAAATTTATTCATCTAGAGAGCTATTTTGTCTAATCTTTTTTATTTTCAAAAAAAATCATTGAACTGGATATTTTCATTTTTATTTATGAGTTTTTTCTCTGTTGCAGAAGAAACTAAAAATACAAATGAAGAATCATTAGAAACTGAAAAGAACTGGGGTATTGCTGGGGTAATTAGAACAGCAAGTATTCCTTATGAAACTGAATCAGAAACAGTTTCAACCTTCATTCCAATGATGTTTTTTGAAAATGAATACGTGTTTATAAATGGCATGGAAGGTGGAGTTTATATTTATGAAGCGAGCGATTGGCAATTTAGTGCTTTAATGAGGTTACGTTATTTTGATTTGCCAAAAGAAGTGCAGAATAAAGCTGGTGGAGATGTTGTTGATACTGGCCTTCAAGCGCGTTATCAAATAAATGATGAATGGTTTTTTGATTCAGAAGTAATGGTAGATCCTGAGTTTCGTTCCTATTTGAATTTTAAGTTAGGGGCTGAAATTAGTTCTGGTGATTGGTGGTTTAATCCAACAATCGAAACTCGATTTAAAGAAGCTGAGTTTAACAATTACTATTACGGCCTGAGTGATGATTCTAACCAAAGTATTGGTTCGGGAATTGATTTTAAAGCTGGCTTTATGTCTCGCTACCACGTAATTTCAAATCTTTACCTTCTTGGCGGAACTTATGTTTCTCGATTAGACGCCAATGCATACGATAGTCAATATATTGATAATCGTTGGGAGTATGAATATTTTCTTGGTGTCGGTTTCTTTGCTGAAGAAGGCAAACCAACAAGAAAAAATATTGGTAATAAACCTTATTTGAGAGTTGCTCATGGATGGGCAACACCATCTAATATTGGTGATATTATTCGTTTAGATTCAGAAAAAGATCCGCATAATAACCAAATGACTTCGGTATTTTATGGTTTACCTCTGACTGATGAGTTGTTTTCACTTCCTCTTGATCTATATTTAACCCCTGGCTATGTCCAACACTGGAAATCAGATGTTCAGAATTTTAGTTCAGAATTTGTTGTTGCCATAAAAGCTTATGCAACAATCCCTTGGCCTACGAAATGGCGCTTTGGTGTAGCGGAGGGATTATCATACATCAATCACGTATCTTATATAGAACAAACAGAGATGGATAGAAAAGGATATAGAGAAAGTAAATTATTAAATTATTTAGATTTTTCTTTTGATATTAATTTGGGCGATCTTTTCAATAAAAGAGAATGGGACAGTGTCTGGTTAGGATATAGCATTCATCATCGTTCTGCTATTTTTGAAAATTCATCACAATACGGAAGAATTAAAGGTGGAAGTAATTACAATTCAGTTTACTTACAATTTGACTTATAAGTTTAATTTCTATCCTCATCTTTAAGATAAGCGCCTAAACAGGCGCTTTTTTATTGATTGCATTTTTTAGAGTGCGTGACAAAAATATGGCGAGTAGACGGTTTAATGACATTTAAATCAATGAGTTATATTTACTGTGTGAATGTGCTTATTGTTTTTTGAACTACATCATAAAATAGAATGTAAGTTCTTCTTTTCGTGATATATCGTATTTTTATTTCTTTGCAATGAAAAATAAGTGGGGTATTATTTTTTTTGGAATGAAGATCAAAATAATTAAGAGTTTGCGTAAAGGATTACTATGAGAATTTTTCAAAAAATTGCAGTGGTGATGTTGATACTGTCGATTGGCATTCTTGTCTGGTATCACTTTGATGGTGACTCGAAAACATTAACCATCAGCCCCGAAAAATATCAATATTTTGCAACAGATGACCGAAAAGTTGGTGGTATTAGTGATTCCGTTTTAGTTCAAACCAATAATAAACCGACGATTAAGTGCGATCTTAAACAAGGTAATTATGCTTGGCCATACTGCGAAGCTGCAATTCATTTATCAGACAGTATGTTTGAAGGGATTGATCTTTCCGATTATTCAAAGCTTGTTTTAGATATTGATTATAAAAACTCGGATCCAAATGGGCGTTTACGTGTTTATTTACGTAATAGTAATCCTGCATACACTAAACGTAATGACGCTGCATCGTTGAAATTTAATGGGATTGAGTATGAACCAGGTTTTAATACCGGTCCTAAAGAAATTAGCTTATCAGATTTTCAAGTGCTAACTTGGTGGATTGCAGATTATAAAGTTGCTGTAGAACATGCTTCTCCTGAGTTTTCGAATGTTTCAATCATTGAAATAGCAACAGCTTCAGGTGTAAACGAAGGTCATTTCGAAATGACCATAAACAGTATTGAATTACGAGGTGTTTGGATTAAAGAAACAACCTTATTAAAAACGATTCTAGGGGCATGGCTTGTTGCTATTATTGCTTATGTTTTGTATGAACAGCGTGCATTGAATAAGCGATTAAAAGCCAGTACTTACCGTGAAAGCCGCTTACGTAAACTGAATGATACATTAAAAGAGAAAAATGTAGAGTTTGCAGAATTAGCTCATCGAGATTCTTTAACTGGTGCTCGTAACCGTAACGCGGTTCGTGATTGGTTAGAGCGTATGTCACAACAAGTTCGTTGGGGTAAACAGACTTTTTCTGTAATTTATATAGATATTGATTTCTTTAAAAAAGTGAATGATGACTTAGGGCATCAAACAGGTGATGATATTTTACGAGAGTTTGTTTTAGTTATTACTGGAGCAATTAAAAGTACTGATTTTTTGGTTCGTTGGGGAGGGGAAGAGTTTATCGTATTTTCTCCAAATAATGATCTTCAACAGGCAGAAGAAAAAGCGGAACATATACGTCGTACTGTAGAGCATCATTTATGGTGTCACAATGAACGCTTAACTTGCAGTCTTGGTGTTGCTGAAATGAAAGATGAACGGATTACTGAAGTTATTGCACGTGCTGATGATGCTTTATTTAAAGCAAAAAATGCAGGGCGAAATAATGTAAAAGCCAGTTCTAATATTGTTAAGCCAGTTTCAAATATACATTATATGAATTAAATAAAAACCCTAGCTAATGAGGCTAGGGTTTTTTATATCTAATGGGTTCTGGATAATTATTCTTTAGGAAGGGATCTGTGGTCAATTGGCTCTTTAGGTCCAAGGAATTTAGGTTGTACATTAAAAATATACAAATCTAATACGGCTTTGGTTCTTGCTAATACTTCTCTAAACCTAATTTTTGTATTCGCCCATCCTGAAGGGGATGGAACCACTAAACAAACCGTGTCCATATCAAAATGATTCGCAATGAAAACAGCTCGTTGGCAGTGAAATTGTTGTGAAACTATCGTCAAGCTGTTTGCATCAAAAATTTCTTTTGCTCGCTGAACTGAATCTAGAGTACGAAACCCTGCATAGTCTAATGTTATTCTATCTTCAGGTATTCCTGCTTTTAATAGATCACGCTTCATTGTCCACGGTTCATTATATGAACGATGGGCATTATCGCCACTGAGTAAAAAATGAGATACTTTATTCTGTTTAAATAATTCGATTGCCGCGTCTATACGGTATTGATAATAAGGGTTTAGTGTACGACGAATGTACTTACTTGTACCAAGAACCAGAGCCGTTTCTTGCTCTGGTAGAGCCTTAACTTGCTTATAAAGTTGCGATTGAGTCGATAGTGACATATAGATATCTGGAGCCAAAATAGCCGATGTAGCAATGATAGCCACTACCAATACTATTTTTATCCATTTCTTAAATGTCTCTATTTTTAAAACTACCATTATCCCTCAACTTTAATGAATCATGATCATACTTGACGATTTTTTTGTGCCCATATACCGATAATAATAAAGGTCGAAAAAACAATAGCAAGCATAAAAGCAGGTTGTATAGAACGCAAAGCAGATGTGAGAAATGGAGAAGCTTTTACAATCAATAATCCATAGCCAAAAGCGTTAATGCCAATAAAAGCACAAGTACGAATTAAAAAATGTTTTCCTGCTAAAAAAGCCCTTAGGGCACGGTTAATATCGCCGCCAAGCATCACGAGTGCACAAGCAATCATAGCTACTGAGATATCAGATAAATAGGGAGTAAGGTAACTGCCTAAGGTATTAAAAAAAGAAAGTATTTGGTTCATAAGGTATACACGATTATTTATTCATAATAAATATATCGGCTAAGCTCAGTAAAAGTTGAAAAAAAACCAGAGTAATAATTACTCTGGTTTATAGTGAAATCAGTTACTTATTAGAATGCTGTTCGTTTATAACGGCGGTAAACTGGTTTCCAGAAGTAGCTTTCAATTTTTTGATGAAGGGCTTCATCTGTAATTTCAAGTGCGTGGCCTTGTTCAATAGCTTTTTTAGCTACAGCAAATGCGATTCGTTTCGATACGCTGTGAATTTCTTCCAGTGGTGGAAGTAATGCGCCAGTACCGTTAATTGCAAGTGGTGAACATTCAGCAAGAGCACGGCTTGATTCCATCAGCATTTCATCGGTAACGCGAGTTGCTTTAATTGCAAGTACGCCTAAACCAATACCTGGGAAAATAAAGCTATTGTTACATTGAGCAATTGGATAAGTCTGACCATTGTGTGATACAGGATCAAACGGGCTTCCCGTTGCGACTAGCGCTTGACCATTAGTCCAACGGATAATATCGTTTGGAGTTGCTTCAACACGGCTTGTCGGATTTGATAGAGGGAAAACAATCGGACGTTCACAATGTTTATGCATCTCTTGGATCACTTCTTTACTAAATAAGCCAGGAGCACCAGATACGCCGATTAATACGGTTGGTTTTGCATTACGCATAACATCGACAAGTGAGAAGTTAGGTTCCTCAGAAACCCAATCTTTTGTATTTTCAGCTTTTTGTACAAGACGTTGTTGGAAATCTAATAGATTAGGCATTCCTTCTTGCAGTAGACCCCAACGGTCAACCATATATACTTGCGAGCGTGCTTGAGCATCTGAAATGCCTTCAGAGACCATTTGTGCAATGATTGCTTCAGCAATGCCACAGCCAGCCGAGCCAGCTCCTAGGAATGTTACACGTTGTTCTGATAGAGAGCTGCCTGCAGCTTTACAAGCAGCAAGTAATGAACCAACAGTAACCGCTGCAGTACCTTGAATATCATCATTAAAACAACAAATGCGATTTTTGTAGCGCTCAAGAAGAGGCATTGCATTTTTTTGTGCAAAATCTTCAAACTGAACAAGCGCTTCAGGCCAACGGCGTTGAACTGCTTGGATGAAATCTTCAACAAAATCTGCGTATTCATCACCAGTAATACGAGGGTGACGCCAACCCATATACATAGGATCAGCAAGGCGTTGCGGGTTATTTGTGCCTACATCAAGAACGATAGGTAATGTATGAGCAGGACTGATACCACCACATGCTGTATATAATGCAAGCTTCCCGATAGGGATCCCCATGCCGCCAATACCCTGATCACCAAGACCAAGAATACGTTCACCATCAGTAACTACGATTACTTTTACGTTTTGGTTAGCCGCGTTATTTAATAAATCATCGATGCGGTTTTTGTTTTCATAAGAGATAAACAAACCACGACCACGACGGTAAATGTTTGAGAAGTTCTCACAAGCAGCGCCTACCGTTGGCGTATAAATGATAGGCATCATTTCACTAATGTGGTTTTGTACTAAACGGTAGAAAAGTGTTTCGTTTGTATCTTGAATATTGCGCAGGTAAATGTGCTTATCCATATCATTTTCAAAGCTCTGATATTGCTTATAAGCACGGCCTGTTTGTTCTTCAATACTCTCAATAGCCTCAGGAAGCAAACCTTCTAAGTTAAAATATTTACGCTCTGTAGTACTGAATGCGCTACCTTTATTGAGTAGAGGAGTACTTAGAAGTGCAGGACCTGCATAAGGGATATATAGGGGACGTTTATTGTTATTCATCGTTAGGCTTCTTCAAATCGAGAATGAACCACAGATCCTATGCCTACTTTAAGCAAATATCAAAGCGTGATTGAAAATAAAGTGCGAATAGAGTCATGTTTTTATCAATCAAATCCGCTAAAGTAGTGAAATATTCTATTATCTATCGGTTTATATGTCTTTATTACCAATTAATGCCTTATACGATGAGTTTTCATCTTTAGTTAACCATAAAAATTTAGTGGTTGAATCTGAAACCGGTTCTGGAAAATCCACTCACTTACCTCTATGGGGGGCTGAACATGGGAGAGTATTAGTTGTTGAACCGCGCCGTATAGCTTGTACTGCTTTAGCTGACTATTTATCTGATCAAAGAGAACAGGTTGTGGGAGATGATATTGGGTATGCCATTAAGCTAGATGCTCAATACACAGATAAAAGTAAAGTGGTATTTGTAACTCCAGGTATTGCATTAAAATGGTTCATGGAAGATAGATTAGTTAATTTTCGCTTCATCATTATTGATGAGTTTCATGAACGTCGCTGGGATAGTGATCTATTACTATCATTATTAAAGTTACATCAACAACACCGCCTTATTCTAACATCCGCTACTATGGATAGTACTTCATTAGCTCAATATATTGATGCTGATGTATTACAATCAAAAGGTCGTCAGTATCCAGTAACTCATCGTTATATATCTACACATTCTCAAGGCATGCCTTCAAATAAAGATTTAGAGGTACGTATATTAAATATATTAATGGATTTAAGTGCTCAAAATGAGCATGGTGATATATTAATTTTCTTGCCAGGTAAAAAAGAAATTCAGCACTGTATTCAAGCAGTACAAACAAAATTTCAAGATGTTCTTATTCTTCCTTTGTATGCAGGAGTGAGTGATGATATTCGACAACAAGTATTGAGTACTTCAGATCAGCAACGATTTGTATTTTCAACGAACGTGGCTGAAACGTCTCTGACTATTCCCAATATTACAGTTGTTATTGATTCTGGATTAGAGCGAAGAACTCATCAACGAAATGGTCGGACAACGTTATCATTACAAGCGATTTCTAAAGCAAGTGTTTCCCAACGCTCTGGTCGTGCAGGGAGAACACAAGCGGGTACGGCTATTCATATGTATGGTGAATTTGCGCCATTAGAAAAAACAACCCCACCAGAATTACAACGAGAAGAGTTAGTAGAACCTATGTTGGCGGCAGCAAGCTGTGGTTCTATTCTGCGTAATTTACCGTTTTTGGAAATGTTACCGACGAAATCTCTGAGTAATGCTGAATTGAAACTTCAAGCGATGAAAGCGCTTAATGGGCAAGGTGAGATAACCGATTATGGTCGTCGACTTTTTCCTTTACCGATTGATACGTTATTTTCACATATGCTTTCGGTGGTGGTTGGTCGGGCGGAGAAAGAAACCATTGTAGATTTAGTTTCTGCTTTATCCGTATCAAACAAGCTTTATTCAATGTCTAGAAATCAAGATGCATTAGAAGATTTTAATCGTTGGAACCCTAAAGGTTGTGATCTAATTACATTAGTTTCTATTATTCGTGATTACTCTTGTGATGGAGTGGTCGTTGATAAAGAACTGCAGTTTGAAGCTCGCCAGCTATCAAAGCAAATTAGACATGAACTCGGTCTACCTGATTTAGAGGTTAGTAGCTGTATTAAACGTGATGAAGTGTTACAACAATTGGTAGAAAAGTTACCTGAACTCGTCTTTGTAAGAAGAGAAAAAAGAAAAGAAGCATTGGGTAATGGTAAACAAGAGGTCTTGTTAGGACGTCATAGCTGTTTTCCATCATCGTATGAAGCTGCACTGGTTTTTGATCAGTTTTCTTTACCTGGAAGAGGCTCGAAGCAGACATTAACTATTGCAACTGCACTGGCACCGATTGATTTATCGTTAGTTTTAAATTCTGGATTAGCTGAATGTAGAACGGGCGAGGTCGTAAATCAGGATGGTGAATTTAAAATAATGCACGAATACTTTTATGCAAATCGAAAATTGAAAACGGAATTTGCCGCTCCTGAGAATACCGATAATATCGCAGTGATCGTCAACCAAGTCTGTAGCGGTTTGCTTATGCCTCAATTAAAAGAGACAAGAGAGAAAGAAATTGCCGCTTGGAAACTTTATTGTCAGTTAAACAATAAAACATGTTCTCCAATTTCATTTGAGATTTGGTTTAAAGAGCAATTAGAAAGCCTTGGAGTAATCTCTGTTGATGAGATGGAGTTATTTGATGAAACGGATTTTGTCTTTCATGGTATCCCTGAGTGGGAGCTTCAAGATTTTCTAGATACCTATCCTCAAAAAGTTGTGCTACCAGATATTGTATTGTCTGTTGAATATTTTCCGCTAAGTAAGCGCATTTTACTGCATTATCATAAAGGACAACGTAAAGGTGATGTTAAGCGTTGGGAACTACCAAGCTGGGCAGGATGGAAATTACAATATAAGAAAGCAAGTCGAACAGTCGATATCAAATAGTATTAACATTATGAATGTATAGATAAAACGCTTTATTATTAGGTATGGTTTTTGCATTAAGGTTAAGAAAGGCAAGTTAATGACAAAAGGTCGACTATGAAAAAATGGATGCTATTAATTGCATTGGTAATACCCTCTTTATCGTTCGCAAAAGAGTTAAATCGTATACACGCCTATGAAGATAGCTATATTTTAGGTTCTTATATTAGTGATTTGAATAAACAAACTTACATTGATGGTGGTTTTGAAGATGCTGATGGTCTTCATGATGTCGAAGTGAAGTTTAAATTTTCATTTGCAGTGCCTTTGTTTCCAGTTAGTCAAAGTTCTTCGATCATGTTTGCTTATACACAAAAGTCATTATGGCAGTTAGGTAATAGCGATATTTCATCCCCTTTTAGAGAAACTAACTATAAACCACAATTTTTCTTGATGCATCAGTCAAATATGTTGATTTTTAACAATGCTGAACTTGGTTATATGCATGAATCTAATGGTCAAACAGCAAGTTTATCTCGTAGTTGGGATCGCATTTATGGCGCATTAGAACGAATTGATGGCCCTGTACAATACGGCGTTAGAGCTTGGTATGTCATTGCTGATGAAGAAAATAATGCGGATATAACGGATTATTTAGGAAATTACGATGTTTGGGCGTCTGTTGGCAATGATATTGGTACACTTAGTACTCGTTTCCATTATAATTTTGAAACGGATAAAGGTGGTGCAGAGCTTGGCTACACATTAAATGTTAATCAATTTGTTGGTTTATATGTTCAAGCATGGAAAGGGTATGGGGAAACCTTAATTGATTATAATCATGATCAAACTCGAATTGGTCTTGGTATTAAATTAATGCCGCCAAATTAATGCCAGTGTTATTTATTGCGAAATAATTTAAAGCTTCTGTGATCAAGAAGCTTTTTTTATGTTTGGAGAAAGGACATCTATGATGGCGATCATTGCGAAAAATGATGATTTCAATTACGATCTGGCCGATTTTTTATTTGGATACTCAGTATGATTATAACGATGTTACTAAGTTTTGTTCTTATTGGGGCAGTATTATGGTGGTTTTATAGCCGTGGAAATGCCGCTTCTTTAAATCCTGTATGGATGATATTTGTTGTTGTAGTCAGTGTGATTGTGGTCTTTTCTTCAGGATTAAGACCAGAAAAATTCGCAGTACAAAATGAGTTAATTACAGAGCCGCTAGGTCCTCTCTCTTATGAAGATAAGATGCGCTATTTAGAGGATCAACTGAAACAGAACCCAAATGACGCTAAATTGTGGTTTGAAATTGGGCAGGGTTATCTACTTAATGGTGAATTAAACAATGCGAATATCTGTTTTGGATACGCAATTCGTTTAACAGAAGAGCCAACAGCCAATCAATACGCAGCGAAAGCGACGACTCAGTATTATTTACATTCTCAGATTATGAATGATGAAGTAGAAGAGTTACTTAAGAAGGCGTTAGCTCTTGATGAATATAATCAAGCTGCTTTAACATTAATTGCTTCTGATCATTTTGTTACTTTCCGTTATCAGAAGGCCATTAATACGTGGCAGAAAATTTTAGACTCTGAGCGAGTTGATGTAGATCGAGTTACAATTATTAACTCAATTAATGAAGCCAAGCAGTTGATGCATGTACGCCGTAATTAAACAATATAAGCTGTACTAATAAATAAGAAATATAAAAAAGCCGACTTAACTGTCGGCTTTTTATTTATGACTACTACTTGTTTAGGCTAGTAGTAATTACATTGGATCGTAATCTCGAGCTTCACGTTCTTTTGCTTGTTCTTCCCACTCTGGAACAACGGTTTCTAAGAAGTGTTTCTTCTCAGCTTTCATCGCTTCCATATCCATTCCTAATGCTTTTTGTGCTGCAGCTTTCGTTGAAATATCAGGAATAGCAACTGGCTCTGTAATGCCTTTCTTCGCAAGTAAGCGTACAAGTTTAGTTCGTGCATCTGCCGCTTTATCGACAGCGGTACCTAACACTTCTAGAGCAACTTCAGGGGCGTGCATATGAACACCATGCGAAGCAATCGCATAATCCCAACGCCATTGTGCATGACGAATGTCTTGTAGGATTGGTGCCATTTCTTTTTCAGTTGCACCTGCATCCCATGCTGCACCAGCTTCAAAGTGAGCAGCAACGATTTGACGCTCTGCAGTCAGTTTCATTTTAAGCACTTGCGCTTTACGGGTTGCAACAACACTTTGAAGCATTTCTTTAGATTGAGTGTGACAATTTGCACAGGTATCTTCGAAACGATCAAATGGGTTCCCCACTTTATGGTCTGTATAAACAGTGCCATCTTCTTTTGTTACTTTAGGCATATGACAATCAACACACGTCACTTTGTTTTTGCCATGAATGCCATCACGCCAAGTTTCATAACCAGGATGCTGAGCTTTTAACATAGGAGCTTTAGATACTTTGTGAGTCCAGTCTTTAAAGCCGATCTCATCATAGTATTCTTCCATTTCGTCAACAGTAGTGCCATTATCCCAAGGGAATTTCACGGCTTTAGTTTTACCAGTGAAGTAATATTCTACGTGACATTGACCACATACCGCTGCCTGTTGATCTAAACGAGATTGATCACCAAAAGGTTTGCCAATGGCATCCATTGCACGTTTAACGTGAGGTTTAGTTAAGGCGAGTGCAGGGCCACCATTTTTAAACTCTTCGCTACGAGTATCATGACAATCTGCACAGCCGATAGGGTTTTGGATTTCACTGCCTAAACGAGCCCATTTTCCTGAGAAATAACCATCTTCGCCTTGTTCTTCGATAACTCGACCAACATCAGGGCTTTTACAGCTCCAACATGCCATTGGCATTGGGCCAGAATTTTCATCGGTTGGGCCACCGGTACGTAGGGTTTGTCTTACATCATCGACAGCATAAAAGTGTCCACGAGCTTTGTTGTAGTCTTTTGCAAAACCGTAGCCAGCCCATAAGATAACCATATTTGGATCTTCAGCTAATGCATCTTCGATTTGCACACTATCAGAGGTAGATCGCCATGAATCATATTGATCGGCATGATCTTTTGCGTAGGCTTCATTACGAGGGTCAACTCGTTCACTGTTTTCAGAGGCAGCGAAGCTGTGGCTACTTAATAATAAAGTAGTCACCATTGCTATTGCAGCGGCTGAACGACGGGTCCATTGCTTTTTCACTATTGTATCTCCAATATTCTTTTAATTAATTAGCCAAGCGTTGTGAAAGCGACCATCAATCAGAATTGGAAACAAGTAAATTGTATACTAATTAGAGGTTATTAATTTTTACATCAATATAAGAGTTGATTTACATCAAGTTACATAAGTGATCAATGTCACCATTAAAGGCGTATACCTCTTTGGTGTTATTTTTGAGCGTTCTTATTAAGAATGATTCTTATTTTCTTTAAATAACAGATAGATATACCAACTTGGCCTATATCACAAAAGTAGTAGATAATTGTAACAATAGACTCATAAGTTGTATTATTTAGACACATTTAATTATAAAATGTCTTTGTTAAGCGTTGTGGCTAACTATCCAATGAGAATTGATACCAAAGAAGAGCACGAGCTCTTTAACAACAATTACTCATCCAACTATTTATGAATTTGATAAATAGAATGGAAAGGGAAGGATATAAAATGGGCAAAGTCAAATTAGCCATAGCCACAATGTTGAAGCTTACCTTCGCATTTTGTCTCTATGGTTTGTCTCTGAATGTTGCTGCAGATGAATCGCCCCAAGTAGAGGCTAACTCATCCAATCGACATGAAGTGACATTAATTCGAGATCGCGATTATGCGTGCACACAATGTCATAAAGACGAAAAAGAGACACTTAAAGGATCACACGGGGAAGATTCATTTGCGATTCTTAAACGTGATGTGAATTGTGTAGAGTGTCATAAATCAATTGGGCCTGATCATCGAGAAGGCGCTCCGCAAGTCATCAAATACTCGGCAGCACAATCAAAAGTCGGCACGGAAAAAGTGACCCTTTCGTTTGATGAAATTTTACAAGCTAATAGCCAATGTACTGATTGTCATACGCCAGATAGATTACGTGAAGATAGCTGGACACACGATGTTCATGCTAAAAACCTAACCTGCTCATCTTGTCATATCGTTCATGGAGAGAAAGAAGCCGTGCTTTCTTTTGACCATTCAGCGAAGATCAAAATGTGTGTTGACTGCCATGCTGATTTTAATCAGAAAGAAAATAAGCTAGGAGAATAGTATGAGTTGTTCTAGACGAAATTTTTTAGCTGGTTCTGGTGCGGTTATTTTCACAACAGGTGTCGCGACAACATCATTAATAAACAGTAAAAAAACCTTAGCGTATTCTATGGAAGATGGTTCAAAGCGTTATGGTATGGTTCATGATGAAAATGCGTGTATCGGCTGTACAGCATGTACGGAAGCATGTAGAGAAGTAAACCGTGTTCCTGAAGGGGTAACACGTTTAGAAATCATTCGTAGTGAGCCTAAAGGTGAGTTTCCTGATGTTGAATACCGTTTTACTCGTAAATCGTGTCAACATTGTGAAAATGCCCCTTGTGTAATGGTGTGTCCTACAGGCGCTGCATATAAAGATGAAACAACAGGCATTGTTGATGTTCATAACGAAAAATGTGTTGGTTGTGGCTATTGTTTGGCTGCTTGTCCGTACCAAGTCCGTTTCTTTAATCCTGTGACTAAATCGGCAGATAAGTGTGATTTTTGCCGTGAAACAAACTTAGCAGAAGGTAAGCAACCGGCTTGTGTTGAATCTTGTCCAACAAAAGCACTGACTTTTGGTGATCTCAATGACAAAAATAGCGAGATAAATGCCGTATTAAATACGAATCCGGTATACCGTGACAAAGTGGATCTAGGTACCAAACCTAAATTGTATAAGATTCCATATTTAAAAGGGGAGATTTAAGATGAGTGCATGGGAAGCAGCGTTTAATTTCGACTCTTTAGTATGGGATTGGATCATTGCGATCTACCTTTTCTTAGCCGGTATGTCTGCTGGTGCGGTTATGATATCGATTTACTTAAAACGTAAAGTGATTGAAGGTAACCCAGCAGATAACGGTATTATCAAAGCAACCGCAATTTTAGCGCCATTTGGCATTATTGCAGGTTTAACCATTTTGATTTTCCACTTAACCAAACCACTCTCTTTTTGGAAAATTATGATTTTCTTTAACCCAACATCTGTGATGTCGATGGGGGTTATTCTATTCCAAGTGTATATGGCTGTGCTATTTGCTTGGCTTGGCGTGATGTTTAGAAAGGATATCATGAGCTTTCTAAAAGGAAAGTTTGGTTTTATCGATACTATCTTGCTTAAGATTGAACAGTTTGAAAATGCGTTAGAAATCTTTTTAGCTGTGCTTGCTATTATGCTTGCGGCTTATACCGGTTTCTTATTATCTGCATTACAAACGTATCCAATGTTAAATAACCCGGTATTGCCGATTTTATTCTTGTTCTCAAGTTTATCGTCTGGTGCAGCGGCGTGTTTACTGTTTGGTATTTTAGGCTTTAAAGAACCAAGTCATAGCCATTCGGTGAAGTGGATCCATAACTTTGAACGACCTGTTGTACTGTTTGAGCTGTTCGTACTTGTTACCTTCTTTACTGGTTTAATCTTTAGTGGAGGGCAGGGCGAAGCTGCTGCTTGGGCTGCTATTGGTGGTGGTTTTTGGGGAACATGGTTCTGGGTTGGCGTTATTGGTTTAGGTATGATCGCCCCTTTAACTTTGAATGCGTTTGCTCCAAAGGAATTGGCTCACGGTAAAGGGTTTATTTTTGTTGTGACATCATTAAGTTTAATTGGTGTATTAATGCTTCGTACGTTTGTGTTGTATGCAGGACAAATGACGGTCGTATAATGTGGTAATGCCATGCTTATGCCAATAATTATGAGCATAAGCATGGCTTTTATGTGAAAAATGTATGGAGCAATATGATTGCTGAAATTGGACAATTTTGGTTAATAACCACTATGGTGTTGTCTGCTGTTGCTTGTGTGACAGCTAGTTACGGTATTTTTAGAAATGAAGACAATTGGGCCGTATCTATTTTCCCACTTTCATTATTAACAACTCTTTTCTGTATTTTATCAATATCCGCTTTAGGTTATGGGTTTTATATTGATGATTTCTCTATTCGATATATTGCTGAACATTCTAATTCTGAATTACCTGTATTTTTTAAAATTGCTGCGATTTGGGGTGGGCATGAAGGTTCATTGCTATTTTGGGTATTAACACTCACCTTATGGGCAGGTTTAATTACATTAAAAAGAAATAGCATTGAACAATCTTATTTAGTACGAGTTCTTTTAATATTAAATGGATTAATTGTTATCTTTTCAGCATTTACTTTATTTGCATCTAATCCTTTTATTATTTATACCAATACTCCTTTAGAAGGACGAGATTTGAATCCAATGTTGCAAGATATTGGATTGATATTTCATCCCCCATTGTTATATCTCGGTTATGTTGGTTTTGCCGCTACCTTTTCATTTGCACTCGCTGCATTAATGATGAAAAAAGTCCCATCTGAATGGGTAGACTATGCGAGAAACTGGACATTGCTAGCATGGTCATTATTGACTGGCGGGATAAGTCTTGGCTCATGGTGGGCCTATTATGAATTAGGTTGGGGTGGATGGTGGTTTTGGGACCCAGTAGAAAACGCTTCTTTGTTGCCTTGGTTAACCTCGACAGCATTACTGCACACATTAATTGCTAGCCATAAAAGAAAGCTATTACTAAAAACATCACTTATTTTAGCATTAGTTACATTCTGCTTAAGTATTTTGGGTACTTTTGTGGTTCGTTCTGGTGTATTAACATCCGTTCATGCGTTTGCAGTAGATCCAACAAGAGGCATCATATTATTGCTGATTTTGTTTATTACTATGCTATTTTCATTTGGTCTTTATTCATTAAAGAGTAAACAGATTCAGAGTGAGCCTATTCGTCAATTTATCAGCCGTGACTTTATGTTCTTAGTCCTTTGTGGCTTATTTACTATTGCGACAATTACCGTATTACTTGGCACGTTTTATCCTATGATTTTCCAGATTTTAGGATTAGGAAATATATCAGTAGGGGCTCCTTATTTTAATTTACTTTTTGTTCCTATGGCGCTTATTGCACTCGGTATGATGGCGTTGTCTATTTTTGTTAGGTGGCGTAAGAAAACAGAAGTTGCGACGGTAAAAAATACAATTATCTTAGTAAGTATCGCTGTAATTAGCGGAATACTAATTTATAAACTTCAATATCATCGCATTTATGTTATTCCTCTTACCGTATGGGTTCTCTCTATCGCGGTTATTATTGGGTGTGTGTGGGGGATAAAGCTGTCCACGGGTAAAAGTCTAAGTATGGCGATCGCACATATCGGGGTGGCGATGGTTATGATTGGTGCTGCGATGAACAGTTATCATTCATTTGAAGCCAGTGCAAAAATGGAACCTGGAATGAGTGCGAAGCTAGCGAATTATGACATCTATTATAAAGAGACTGAGCTATTAGTTAGTGCTAATTATACTGCAGAGCAAGCGAATTTACGTATTTATGAAAGTGGGAAAGAGATAGCGAATATTCACCCTCAACGTCGACATTATCAAGTACGAGTGATGAATATGAGTGAGCCGGCAATGCACTGGTTTTGGCACGGTGATATATACGTTACACTGGGTGAGAAGCTAAAGGATGGAAGTTTTGCGTTGCGACTTCAATATAAAGCGTACGTGAGATGGATTTGGTTTGGTTCGATATTAATGTGCATTGGTGGTTTAGTTGCAATGATGAAAAGAAAGAGAAAAACAGCATGAAGCAAATAGTTAAAGTTCTCACTGCTATCATTTTGTGTATTGCGGTTTTTTTTATTTTATTAAGTGGTCTAGAGACCAAGGAATCCTCAGGCTCTACGGCAATGGTGGGGGAAATGGTTCCTGCTTTTAAATTATCAGATCTAACTGAAGCTTCTACGCATGTAACAGAAGCTCATTTTTATAATGAACCACTCACCTTACTTAATGTATGGGCAGCGTGGTGTGGGATATGCAAAACAGAGCATCAATTCTTACATCAATTAAAAGACCAAGGAATACCTATCATAGGTTTAGATTATCGTGATGATAGAAGTGCAGCTAAACATGTATTAGAGCAAACTGGCAACCCGTATCAGTCGGTTATTTATGATCCTCAAGGAATTTTAGCGATGGACTTGGGTGTTTATGGTACGCCTACGACGTTTTTAATTAATCAACAAGGTGAAATATTACATCGATTTACTGGTGCGTTGAATGAAGAAAAGTGGCAACGTGAATTTGCTGGTTTTTTTGAGGAAAAATAATGAAGCATTCTTTTAAATCATTGTTGTATTTGCTCTGCTTATTGGGTGTGTTTTCAGCCAATGCCTCATCAAATAGTAGCAATGGTCTATTTGTTTCCGCAGATAAAGAGACGATTGAAAGTGTTGAATTGTTTGAGTTTGATTCTCAAGAGCAACAAAAGCAGGCGATTGAACTGGCTAAACGCTTGCGATGTCCACAATGTCAAAATCAAAACTTAATAGAATCTAATTCACCAATAGCTAAAGATTTACGATTAACTGTGTATCAACAGATTAAAGCAGGAAAAAGTGAAGATGAAGTGATTGCTTTTATGACGCATCGATTTGGTGATTTCGTATTATATGAACCGCCATTGAATGCTAAAACATACGTACTTTGGTTATTACCATTATTGTTACTTGTCGTTTTTTGCATCATGGCGGTGAATTCAGTAAGAAGAAATCGTTAACTTGCTAAAGCGGTTTGTTTTTCATAAGACCAATCAACGCAACACTTGGCTAAGATCTCAAGAGAATCTAAACATTGTTGTGGTTGTTTGAGGTTTTGCTCGGCCAGAGCAACAGGTATTTCAGTACAGCCTAAGATAACCGCCTCTGCGCCTTGAGCGAGCATTGATTTAAATACCGGTAGCATTAACGCTTTTCCTTTTTCTACATTACCTGCTTTTACCTCATAAATACCCTGCATGACATCACGTTGTTGAGTGTCATCAGTTTCAATAACATCAATATTATATTGGTTAAGCTTTTGTTGATACATTCTGGCTTTCATTGTCGCCGTCGTTGCTAATAAACCAACGGTCTTATATCGGCGAGCCTGCGCTTCTTGAACAACACTATCGATGATACTGATGGTATGCACATGGCTAGTCGCACTCAGTTGTGGATACCAGTAATGAGCGGTATTGCAAGGGATAACAATACATTCAGCGCCAGATTGCTCAAGTTGTTCAAAGCTGTGCTTTAATTCAGGATAAGGATCTTGGCCATGTCCCATAATAAAAGCCGTTCTGTCAGGGATTTGTGGAACGCTACTTACTACCATCGGAATATGTTCTTGGTCATTATGTGCAGGGGTTTGGCTAATGATCTTCAACATAAACTCAACCGTTGCTAAAGGTCCCATACCGCCTAAAATACCTAATTTCTTGTTCATAATATTTACTCCTTTAAATGAAATACGTGTTGTAGTAAGTGTTAAAGCACTGCTGGAGCGAGTAAGAAACCAAAGCCAATGGCAACAATGACACCCGTTAGACCCGGTAACATAAATGGATGATCAAAGATGTTTTTTCCCATTCGAGTTGAGCCTGTTGAATCAAACTCTATAGCCGCAAGAGAGGTAGGGTATGTCGGTAGAACAAACACGCCTGTTACTGCAACGAATGACGCTAAGATCGCCCAGTGTGGAACGTTTAAACTCAGCGCTAAAGGAACGATTAATGGGGTAGTTGCACCTTGTGACATTAATAATGTGCAGGTTCCAAAAAGAACAAGTGATAGCAACATTGGGTAAGAGTTAAGTAGAGAGCCTGCAAATTCTTTAATCTCAGGAAGGTGAGCATTAACAACGGTTGAGCCCATGGTCACAATACCTAAAATAACCGCTACAGAACTCATTCCTGAACGGAACGTCGTGGTTTTAATAATACGATCTGGGTGAATGTTACACATAGGCACCATTAGACATGCTGCGGCAAACATACTGACAATAATGATGTCTCGTGTCGTCATGATATCGCCACTTGGAAAAGCAGGTCGTAGCGATGGAATAGCGGCATAAAGAACAATGGCACAGGTAGCTAATGCAAAAAGAAAAACAGAATATTTAGCTTTAGGATCAATTTCTTTTGTTGTGGAAGTAACTTGTTGTTTATCTTCTTTTTGGATTTGTTGATACACCACATCGTCTTTTAATTCACAACCTTGTCGAGAGGCAACAAACGCCGCAACCATCGCTGCAATGAAAGATGCGGGTAAGCAGATAGCCATAATTTGTAAGAAGCTGACTCCTGCTGGTTCCATGATTGAAATCATAGCCGCCATAGCCGCAGAGATAGGAGATCCAGAAATTGCAACTTGTGAAGCTACAACTGCGGCAGATAAAGGTCTTGATGGTCTTTCACCAATCTCTTTTGCTACTTCAGAAATAACTGGAAGAGTTGAAAAAACCGTATACCCTGTTCCTGCCATTATCGTCATGCACCAAGTAATGATTGGAGCTAATACATTTATGTATTTTGGGTGGCGGCGCATTAAGTTACCTGCATGATGAACTAGCCATTCCATACCGCCCGCAGCTTGCATGGTTGAAGCAGCAGTCACAACAGACATAATAATAAGAATAACATCAATAGCAGGCGCGCTAGGTTCAAGACCTAATCCAAGCGTTAACACCGCAAGACCAAACCCACCAGCCAAACCAACGCCAAGGCCACCCATTTTTAATCCCCAGTAGATGCAAATTAACACTACTGAGATTTCAATTATTACCGACATAAAACATCCTATTTAAATTTTAAGTAATTGATTTTTTTTAATTCATCTTGCGATGGATAAGCTAAATAAATCATGTCAGTCGGTATGTGTTTTGTTAAATGCTAAGAATTGTTTCATCATGCCAAATCGGCATAGCTAAATGATAAAAGAGTTGAACTTGATCTCGGTAACTACTTTTTTGATGTTTTTTTTAAACATAAAAGGCAGATAACTCGAAAATTAAAGCGAATATTTAGGGTTTATCGACATTAAATTTTTTTAATAGGAGTGATAATGCAGTTTCGGAATAGTGATAACTATCTCAAATAGAATGCTTGGATGAGGTTGAAATGAATGTAGAAAGTAAATGGTTAGAAGATTTTTTAGTGCTAGCAAAAGTGAAAAATTTCTCACAAGCCGCGGAATTGAGAAATGTCACTCAGCCTGCATTCAGTCGAAGAATTCGTCTATTAGAAGATACCGTAGGTGCTGAATTAGTTGATAGAAAGAGTAAGCCGATAGAGTTAACACCAAGTGGTAAATTATTCCGAATAACCGCAAGAACCTTGGTTAATCAGATTGAAGCTGGCATAAGCCAAATATCAGATTTATCTCAATTAGGTGGAAATGTAGTTCAAATCGCAGCGGCACACTCTTTGGCTACAAGCTTAATACCTAAGATACAACAAGGGTTTAATGAGGGGGATTATAAACCGATTTTAAGTGTTGAAGCCATTGATGTAGATGAAGCGACAAAAGAGTTAAGAGAGGGGGCGTGCGACATATTATTGGCTTTTGATGATGAGATTTTACGTTTACCACCTTATCAATCGCAACTTATAGCAAAAACGGAGCTGTTACCTGTAAGTGCGTGTGATGATGAGGGTAACTCTGTTTATGATTTTGAATCTGGACATTCTGTACCATGGTTAACTTATAGTTCGACATCCTATATGGGGAGACAGGTAGAAATTATAAGAGAGAAAGTGGCGCTAACGCCTATTTTTTCGTCATCAATGACTGATATGTTGAAGATATTAGTCCTGAATAAACAAGGCATCGCGTGGTTGCCCGCTTACAGTATTCAAGAAGAGTTAGCACAGAAAAAAGTCGCAATAATTGGTGATCAATTACTACGACTTCCTATTGAATATTATGCGTATCGTTATCAAGCAAGATTACATCCTGCAGGCGAGAAAGTATGGAGTATCTTATGTAATTTAAATGCTTAATTTACGGTATTACTTACTTGGTGATTATTTTCAAAATTAATAGTTGGTACGCAAAATATGAGTAATGAAGCTAAAACAGTTGAAGCCATTAAATCCGTTGGCCAATGCATTCCAAGCCAAATACGACTGAACCCTACACCAACCCCCCAGGTAAGTAATATACCAGCTGTGATGTAATGATTATTTCTCAGTAAAAAACCACCCCAAAACAAAATACAGATAGCAACAAAGATCGTATGACCAGATGGAAACGCATAGTTAGTTTCACCGTGCCATTGTTCGATTCTGGCAGAGCTCACTTTTGAAGCGATACGTTCAATCAATTCATCTTTAAGTGCTGGCTCTAATTGATAAAAACTGGCTGCATTATCGACTAATCCTACTTCTGCTAATGCATAGCTGTATGGACGGGGCACTTCTGTTGCTGATTTTAATCCAGTTTTAAGAGCAAAACTTAACACCAGCAACAAAGCAAATTGCACATATAGCGATGCCAATTTTTTTCTTGGTAGGCGTTTAATTACAGGAATAAGACAAAGAACAAAAGTAGTAACAAGAAAAAATGGATTTCCGGCAGAGTTACTTAAAAAATTGAGTAGTGCATTTACATTTGTTGATAACGGTTCAAATAAGTCAGGTTTTGGTGTTAATAATAAAACGCAAATCATCATTAATGAAAAGAAACCTAGCGCAATGAGTTCGTAAATTCTGTTTTTAGGCGAAAATGAAAAAGTCATAATGAAATCATAGAGTAAATGAGTGGGAGTAGTGTAACTTCCTGAGGCCTAGGCAAGTCAAGCTAAAGTAATAAAAAGGTGATGTAATAGAGTATTCGCTCTATTTGATAACAAAGTCAGTGATTTATATCTCTTTTCTTGATTACATAAATTCTCAAATTTATTAACCATTGTCAGAGCTCCTTTAAATAATCGTCAAAAAAACACTGGTCAGATTTCTGACGATACACATGCTGTTACACTTTTTCCCTAAAAAAATAACACAGCAAATTTCAGACATTTCCTTTTAAATAAAGTTCGGTTTGATTTGTCCAAAGTGGATATAACACAATTATGAATACAACATTTTCGCGTACGCTGCTTGCAACGAGTACTTTATTTATTAGTGCAACATCTATGGCTGGAGGATTTCAAGTAAATGAGCACTCAGCTACAGGTTTAGGTCGAGCATTTGCAGGTGAGGCGGTAATTGCAGATAACGCTTCGGTATTAAGCCGTAATGCGGCGGCGATGACGATGTTTGATAAAGATGCAATCTCTGTCGGTATGACCATAGTTCAACCAGATGTAACAGTGAAAAATGGTACGTATTATCGTCCTGAAGTTGATGTGAATAAACCTATCTTTGGTAACATTACAGCGTCCACTTCATATGAAGCAGTTTCAATGAATGATGTTGATGGTATTGCGCCAACAGCAGTTGTCCCGAATTTTTATTATATACATCCGATTAATGAAAAAATGGCTGTAGGTGTTTCTGCATATTCTAACTTTGGTACAGGAACTGAGTTTAAATCTAATTATGAAGCTCCAATTTTCGGTGGGAAAACCAGTGTTCAAAGTATGAATCTAGGAATGAGCATAGCCTATCGTCTTAATGAACATCTGAGTGTAGGTGGTGGAATAGATGTTATATATGGTGTAGGGGACTTATACCGAGATATTGACGTTAATGTAGGGGCTTCAGTTGGTGGAGCTCCTGTAGGTAATCTTGTATTAAAAGAAAATGCGCTTGATGTTCATGCAACTGGTGTTGGTTTAGGTGCTAATATCGGTATGGTGTATGAATTTGATCAGAAAAATCGTTTTGGATTTAGCTATAAATACAGCCCTGAAATAGAAGCAGAAGGTGATGTATATTATGCACCTTCTGCTTTAACAGGTAAAAATAGCGATAAAATATACCTTCCGTTACCAGATATTGCCGAGTTTTCAGGCTTTCATATGATTACAGATAAAACGGCGATTCATTATAGTATTCAGTGGGTCGGTTGGTCTGCATTTGATACAATCGAAACTGAATACGATACGATTAAAGAGTATCACTGGAAAGATTCTTACCATTATTCTATCGGCGCTACTCATTACCTAAATAACAAATGGATTTTGCGTACGGGTTATATGTACGACCAAACTCCTGTTGATGAGTTAACATCTATTTCTATTCCTGATTCAGATCGTCAGTGGTTTTCTGCTGGGTTTACTTATAATTGGAGCTCAAATACAGCCATTGATTTTGGCTTTACTTATCTAATTGGTGAGGATGTTGAAGTTCATGAGTTCATTGAAGAGTCACTTCCTGCACCAGCGGTTACAGCAACCACACATGCTAATGCGGTGTTGGCAGCTATTCAATTGAGCCATAGTTTCTAAAATAACTCATAAAATTGCTATGCACCTCAATGATTCAAGGCTCTGATTATTCCGAGCCTTTTTTTTGTTTAGTAAACATGCTCTAATTACACCTCATTTCTCATTTGGTATTTACATGGCTCCAGTTATCCGTCGAGCAAAAGAGACCGATCTCTATTGTTTAAATTCACTGATGTATAAATTGCACGATGAACATCACCAACAATGTCCAGGTTTATTCAAAACTGCTTCTGAAATCGAAGAAGAGAAAAGTATTGCTCGATATCTAGATGATCCAGAATGTATGGTGTATGTGGCGGAAATGAATGACACCATTATTGGATTTGTTACTGGTCATTTTTGCGAATTAATTTCAACGGTGAGTAAACCAGTAATGATGGCAACCATAGATGAATTATATATTGAAAAAGAATATCGACGCGAAGGTGTTGCTGAGCAATTAATGATGCGAATAGAACAAGAATTAAAAGATTATGGTGTAAAAGAAATTTTTGTCGAAGTGTGGGATTTTAATAAAGGGGCATTGGAATTCTATAATAAACAAGGGTTGCATGATCATATTCATTATTTACGTAAGCCATTGAATAGGTAATATAAGAATGAAAATGCCACTATTTAACATATTTGTATTCATTTTATCTCTATTTTCAATGCACAGCGCATCAGCGAATATTGTACAGCCTAAGGGCGCGGTGTGCGTTATTGGTGATGGTAGCCATATTGTTTTAGTTGAAGAGTTAATCACTGGAAAATTGTCACTTCCAGGTGGGACTATTGATAAAGTAAAAGGAGAGACACCTCAAGAAGCAGCAGAAAGAGAGGTATGGGAAGAAACGGGATTAGTTGTTACAGCTAAAGAGCTGCTTATCGAGGATGAAACAGCAGCAATATTTCGTTGTGTAAGTGAATCCGATATTGTTGCGTTTGATCTAGAAACCATTAATGGCTTATTTCGTATACCTTCGTGGTTTGCTCCTCATTACGGTATAGAAACTGAAGCTGTCTATTTAAGTGAAGTCTATAAGATCCCAGAACATAAATATCGTTATCCGGGACAATTACCGTTATTACAACAATGGTCTTTAGATACAGCGAGCGCAGAAAATAAAATATTGTGGGTAACCAATCTTGTAGACCAAGCTCCTAAAGTTCATCAGTTTGAATTAGATTTACTCTCGTCACTTCGCGCGAAAATAGATCAATTACCGCAAGTGGTCACGCTGAGTGTTAAAACGATATTCACCTTAATTAACGAAACTGGCAAGGAAGGCTTCTTCTACTTTTTCGTTATTATAGCGTTGGTTTATTTTGGTCGAAATTCGGCTTTAACCTTATTGTTTGGCATTATTTTATCGATAGTTTTGACAGGGTTGGCAAAGCAAGGTTTAGGTTTACCTCGTCCTTTTGTGTATATACCGCAATTGCAATTAACTGAAGCCGTTGGTTTTGGTATGCCAAGTATGCACAGTATGTTATCTGTTGTGATTTACGGTACTTTTTATTTAATTTTAAAAAGATTACCACTCTCAGAAAAAATATTAAAACGGTACGCATGCATTTTCATTATTCTAATAATAGGACAATCAATTGCTCGAGTTTGGCTCGGTGTTCATTTTGTCTCTGATGCCATTGTTGGTTTGTGTTTGGGTGGAATGGTTTTCTATCATTTCTCAAATATGCAGAAAAAACATGGTGATTTATTATACAAAGTGATTGGGGGGTTACATTTTTGGCTACTGCTAAGTGTGGTTATTAGTGGTATCGCGTTTGTTATGGCGTATGTTAATTACCTATATGCTGCAGCAATATGCTGGGGTGTCGTCGCTGCGATTATGTGTTCTAAACCTAAAGTTATTACGGATGTAAAAGTAAAATTAATTGCATTAATAACCATTGTATTGAGTGTAATGTTAGCTAGGTATGGCGTGAATTATTTATTAACACAAGTTGAAGCGAGTAGTTTGAATGTGTTGGTAATTAGAACTATTGGTAATTTTACCGTTATTTTTGGCCTATTTGTTTATGCCGCATGGTTGCCTAAGGTAATCGAAAATAAGTTCGTTAAACGATAATTCAAAAGGCCACATCAGTGAATCACTGATGTGGCCTTGTTTGTCTGCTTATCTTATGGTTATAAATTAACTGTTATGTTGTTCTAACCATTCAAGCGCTTCGTTTTGAACTTTAATGCGTTTATTTTTACTTAGCTTTTTCCCGGTATAGTCACGGTACTTGTCTGCGTCTGGGAAGTTTTTTTCAGCAGCAAGGTTAAACCAAAAATACGCTTTGCTCATGTCTTGTTTAACTTCTTTATTGTTCGTGTATAAGAAACCAAGATTACGCATCGCTGTAGCATTACCTAATTCAGCTGCTTGAATATACAGTAACTCTGCTTGGTGAGTATTTTGAACAAGTCCTTTTCCATGAAGATATAAGTCTGCAAGGTTATTCATTGCATTACTGTTGTTTTCTTCAATTGCTTTGTTGTACCAATCAATAGATGTGGAATACTTTTCTTCAGATTCGTAGATTTTTCCAAGGTTATAGTAAGCCATAGAGCTTTGGTTTGCTGCGGCTTTCAAAAAATACTGGGTAGCAAGCTGTGTGTTTGCTTCAGTACCAATCCCTTTTGCATAAATAGTTCCAATTTTGTTTTGGGCTTCAATAGAACCATTATTAGCAGCACTGGTTAACCAAGTAATTGCTTCTTTATAGTTATTTTGATTTAAGTAAGCTGTGCCTTTTAGATAGTCACTATGAGCTTCACTGTTAGCTAGAACAAAAGGTGAGCATAATGAAGCAGATATAACTAACGATTTTAAAAGTATTTTCATTACATAACCAACGAGTTAACAAAATATTATTGTTTGTATGTTAGCAATAAAAGCACAGTACGGCGAGCGATAAGTGAATGTCGAAGAAGAGAAAAGAGATAGGTAGCACGAATAATCATGCTACCTTTGATTGAAGAACTATTTGTTTTGAACGGCAATGGCTGGTGGGAATATGTCTGATTTTCTGAATTCTTGCATAACACGTAAGGTGATATCCGTTTCGAACAGCTTTTCAAACTTAATGTCTACCACATAAGCCTTACAAGTTAATTGAATGGCTAAATAATTATCTGTAATGGTTTGTTTCACTAACACAACCACAGGCTTAGGTAAGTGGATATAACGACTAGAAGATGCTGCTTCTTGAATAATATCTCTTGCGGTATTAATGTCTTGGTCCATACCAATATAAAATGGAATGACAACTTGCATATCTAACGCACCATAGTTACCACTTACGGCAACTTCATTTAAGAATTTGTTGTTAGGGATAGTAATAATGTCATCGTTTAGAGTTTGCATTCGAACAGAGCGTAAACCGATAGCGATAATATCCCCATAATTTCCTTCAAATGTTACACGATCACCTACTTGGAAAGGGCGATCAATCATTACCGTTAACCCAGCGATGAATGATGCCGTTAAGTCTTTCAGTGCAAAACCAACAGAGACAGCAATCGTACCACCAATCAGTGCTAATACTCGCTCATCAACGCGGAAGCTAAGCATGAAAACAGCCATACCCGTTGACATATAAATGAAGAATTGAAAGAAAGATTGCAGTTTTTGCATCAACATTCGACGTTGAGCAAATTGACTACTTATTCCATCTACAATGGATTGGGTAAAGCGCAACAGTAACCAAGCAACAAAGACAATAACAAATGAGAAAGCAACACCGCTCCAACGAATTAGACTGGCGAACTGCTGTAAGTTGTCGATGGATTGTGTTTCTTCTGCAAATGCAAGCGAACCAAATCCGAGCGTTATAAAAAATATAAAAATACGAAGCATATTATTTCACCAATAAATGTTGACGATGAAGAACATTAGTAATGTGACGGAACCAGTGATCGGAGATCCTTGCTTTATCATCACTCCATTCAATGTAGCCACGACTTTGGAAATAACGAAGTGTACTGATAACTTCAGCCATACTTAAGCGGCTACAATCACATACATCGGCAGGAGAGGCGACCTCCAACTGTACAATTGATCTAAGCACCGCCAACATAGGTTTTGGCATGGTTTCTAAATCATCAGAGTGTGGCGCTCTAAATAAACGAACCAAAATTGCATCAGTGTCTTTATCACGGTGAAGTGATAGTCTAAAGAAGCGAAGAGCTACCGTAGGGTTACCATCAGAGTAATCCCAAAGAATACGATAGAATCCATTTCTCGCTCGTTCTTCTTCGGTTAAGTTCTCTTCATCCCACTGTCTTGGTAGTACTAAACCATCAAATGAAATCGTTGGTTGGTTTTCAGATAACGTAATTCGCGATTCTAATAATTGGCCAATTTGCTTTTCATCCCATTTAGGCATAAAAGTGACTAAATCAAATAGTAATCGTTCACCACGAGCGCGATCAATAAAGCGCCAGCACGATTTTTCAATAGCCAGTACCACTCGGTGACTTTTACGAGCTCGGCGCAATAAATTAGTCAGCTTCATTAAATCGGCTAAGCCATTCACTTTGGGTTTTACTAACCGTTGCGCACTATCAAATGCAAGCAGATAACAAGTATCGCTGTTACGTAGGTATTGAAGAATATCACGCTCACTTGATTCTTCATCTAGCCCTAATTGTTTTGCCAGCTCAGGAAGCAAAGCAGAATAGCCATCGTATGGGCAATTAATATAAATCGGTGTCGCGTTTTTTACTTTATTTAAAATACGATTAAGAAGGGTAGTTGTACCTACACCACGTTCACCAGATAGCACGCATACCGCAGGACTTTCGGTTAATAAGTAACGTGAAAGAGCGGACATTTCATCTTTAGCATAGTCTTCAATAAGCTCTGAATCTTCAGAACCAGGAGCAATGTAATCAAAAGCTGCCGTACCTTTAACACGAACAAGATTGGATTGCTCACGTGCTACTTCGGTTTGTTTGGCAACTTCAATTCTAAATAGGTAGGCTAAAGCGTGGCTAAAAGCGGCATATTGCGATAATAAAGCAATGATCGAATGTTGAAGCGCACGCCAAGATAACCAAGCAGCACCACAAGCGGTAGCAGCAATTGAGATTAAAAAGGTATTTTTATTTCGTATTGCCCATTGGATCGATATCGGAACAGGTTCGACACGCTCGATTCTTTCGAAAACCGTTGGTTTCCATTTTCTTAATGTATGAATAGTAAGAAGTATAAAAAATAAATAAACCAGAGAATTTATCCACGCATAGATCGTTCCTTGTCCTAATGTACGTGATGATATTTGCAAAATAACGCCAGCAACAATTATCCCCCAAACATAGTGACGGATGGTTGAGAGTCGCAAAGCAATAATCTCTTTTTTATTGTGCTTACTATTACGATAAATAAATTCAAGAATAAGGCTGACGGCAATAGAACCACCTAAAATCCACCAAGTGAATATTTCTAAGAATATTAAATGCTGTAAGCTCGGTAATGTAGATACAATTCGTAACGTTACCGTGATTAATAATAACCAAGCAATTGCTTTATGTGCACGAGTTAAATACCAAATCGTTCTGATAAAGAAATTCGGTTTACTTGTAGTATTTTCTAGTTTTGATGTTTTGAAATCATTAATAAGTCGAGTGCTGTTTTTCATCCACCAACTAAAAATAAAGAACACAAAAAGGACTTTAAAAATGACACTAATAATAGGAACTGGTGAAATAGTTAAATCTTTTAATAAGCTTTTAAAGCTACGAATTTGGTAATGGAGATAATATTCAATATTAAGTTGGGTAATCGACAATTCAGAGTAAAATTGAGTTACACCATAAGGGCCAAAACCGGTTAATTGCTCTCGTGTTGTGGTGTCCGTTAGTTTAAGCAATTGTTCTTTACTTAGGTTTAGTGAAGTAAGAGATTGGTGAACGTTTTCTACAGCTATCCAGTTTTCATTACTGCTGTCATTTCGATAAGCCGTTAATGCCTCTTTAAGACTCGCAGCATGCTTTTTTTGCTGCAGAATAGTAGTGGAAAGCAGACGTTTTACTTGAGCATAATCGTTATTTGAAAAAAAATGCTGTTCAGGAAGTGCACGAATATCCGCCTCAATATTTGTCGCTTGAGCGCTAATCTCTATTGGTTGATTATCAATGAGATCCCAATTGGCAAAACTGAGCTGAGAGAATATCAACAAAAAAGTAAATAAAACGTAACGATAGAGTTCTTTCATACTAACCAAATAAATAATAATTTTAATTATACCTTAGCTAACTTATTGAAAAAAACCAGTCACAAAGCTAGGAATATTGAATAAAAAACGAATATGTTTTGTTTATTTAAATTTGTCGCATTTTTTTGTAAAAAGTGGCCTTAATTACCATTTTGTCGACAGGTATTCGTTCTCATTCAGAACAAAAATCATTAGAATAAGGCCTCAAAAAAACGTATTCCTTTTTCGATGATATAGATATGTATTGGTTCTTATTTTTCGGTAGTGTTGTGTGCCTCGTTTTGATGGTTTTACACTTCCAAACTACAGAAAAGAAAAAAAAGTTAACGATTCGACAAAATCAACAAAGTAGTCATAAATCTCCCGTTGCTCCGTTTGATGACGAAGCGGATAAAAAGGACAAAATTCAACGAGCGAAAAACGGAAATATTACAGCTCAGCTAGCTTTAGGTGCTGATCTTGAATTGGTCGATCAAAATGGAGCGATTAAGTGGTACTTAAAAGCGGCAGAACAAAATAGCCAACAAGCCTTTTATGCTCTAGTGCGCTTATATGATGATAATTATGATGACCCTGAAGCAACAGAAAAGTCTGATTATTGGGCGGCTAGACTGGGTGATAGCCAAGGTGATATCAGTGCATCTTTAACTCTAGGTAAGTTGTACCTCACAGGCTCTGGATGTGAGAAAGATATAGAGCTTGGAACGAAAACAATTACAAAGCTGGCACTGCAAAATCATTTAGAGTCTCAGCTGTTTTTGGCGCAATGGTATCAAAAGCAACAAGATGGACACCCTGAAGGGTTTTATTGGATGCTAAAAGCGGCTTATCAAGACGATCCTAAAGCAATGACAACGGTAAGCTCTTGTTATTACCATGGAATAGGGACGCAGAAAAACGTTTATAAGGCAATTTACTGGGCAGAACGTGGTGGTGAGCTTAAAGCGCCTGAATCACAATACAGAGCGGCTCAATATAACCAAAAGGTATCTTCATCGCATAATGCTGTCGCTTATATTTGGGCTTATTTAGCGGTAGCGAACCATAATGAAGATGCACATGATTTAAAGAATGAACTAGAAGCAATACTGCCTTTAGAGAACTTATTAAGCATTCAAAATGTAGCGAGAAAGCTGCATGGTTTGATGGAAGAAAAACCAGTAAAGAAACATTCAGTGATTAAATTACTAAATAAATTCTACGTGAGAGAGAACTATTTCCCACCAGAAGATATTGATGATGAATGTGCTATGTATGTGAATTAATACCTAGTTACTGTGATTGGTACAATAAGAGAAACCATAGATACAAAAATGCCAGTCGATTGACTGGCATTTTTTTTATTCGATATTATCGATTAATCATCACGCATGATACCAAGAATGCTTAGTAGGCTGATGAAGATATTGTAGATAGAAACATACAGCGTAATCGTTGCTGAGATGTAGTTTGTTTCACCGCCACGAATGATTGATTGTGTTGTTAGCAAGATTGCACCCGTTGAGAACAGGATAAACATACCGCTCATAGCTAGGTGTAATAAAGGCATTTGTAGGAAGATGTTCGCTACCATACCAATTAATAGAACAACAAAACCAGCCAATAACACACCGTTAAGGAATGATAGGTCACGCTTGGTTGTTAGTGCATAAGCAGATGCTGCCATGAAAGAAAGCGCAGTACCACCAAGTGCAGTTAAGATCACATCACCCATACCTGCACCAATGTACATGTTAAGGATTGGACCAATGGTGTAGCCTAGGAAGCCTGTAAATAAGAACGTAAATACAAGACCCATGTTGTTGTTACGGTTTTTTTCCGTTAAGAAAAGTAGACCGTAGAAGCCAACAAGCATGATGATGATACCCGGACGAGGTAGGTTCATTGCCATTGAAACACCAGCAACTACCGCAGACCAAAGTAGTGTCATTGATAATAAGAAATAAGTATTACGTAATACTTTGTTAGTTTGTAGAGCCGACTCTTGTGTATGAGTTTGGCTGAACATTTGATTATTCATCGTATTCCCCTTGGAATGTACTGACATAATTATATAGACAGTTATGGCGCTTATAGTTCCAAAAATCAAGATAGAATTGACTTTCGGTTTGAATTTATTGAGCTGGAAACCATTTTACATCAGTACATTAACTTAGCAGATGTAGTTTGTAAGCATCTGTAACAAAAAGCAGCAATCAAACGATCACTGCTTTAACCTGAGGATTTAGTATTTAAACATTAATGATGCAAGATCTGACTTAAGAACAATTGAGTTCGATCTGATTGTGGGTTTTCAAAGAAATCGACAGGGTTGTTCTCTTCTATGATTTCGCCTGCATCCATAAATATCACTCTATCTGCCACTTCTTTAGCAAAGCCCATCTCGTGTGTAACACACAGCATTGTCATGCCTTCACTTGCCAGTTCAACCATTACATCCAATACTTCTCGAACCATTTCAGGGTCAAGTGCCGATGTTGGTTCATCAAATAGCATCACTTGCGGATTCATACATAATGATCGGGCGATAGCTACACGCTGTTGTTGTCCACCAGAGAGTTGTCCTGGGTATTTATCTGCTTGATCAGGGATCTTTACACGTTCAAGATATTGCATTGCTAAGGCTTCAGCCTCTGCTTTAGGCATTTTCTTTACCCAAATAGGAGCGAGAGTACAGTTTTCTAACACCGTTAGGTGAGGGAAGAGATTAAAGTGCTGAAAACACATTCCAACTTCTTTTCTTACCGCTTCGATGTTTTTTAGATCTTCTGTTAATTCTGTACCAGAAACATAGATGTGTCCTCTTTGGTGCTCTTCTAGTCGATTAATACAGCGGATCATTGTTGATTTTCCAGAACCAGAAGGTCCACAAATAACGATCTTTTCGCCTTTTTTAACCTTTAAGTTAATGTTTTTTAAAACATGAAATTGACCATACCATTTGTTCATGTCTTCTAGTTGGATCATATAATCTTGTTGATTTTCCATAATTGCTACTTCCTTGAATTCTGTTAATTATCGCTTGTGACGCCTACTAATCCCAATATTAAAAACTAGTCAAAGCCAATAAAACCAGCTAAATAACAATGGTTTAATAGATTTAAAAACCAACCTATCATGTTGACAACTATCAAACATCGACTAATCTGATTATTATATGTCAATAAATGAAAGGTTAGATATGAGAGCAAGTATCTTAAGGGAACTATCTTTGCTAAGTAATGCGTTATCACCTGAATATTATGATTACTTTGCTCGGATAGTCCAAACTAGCACTGTTAATTACAAGAAAAAGTTTTTTTTGAATATTTACTCATCATTCTGTTTCTTAACTAAACCTAACAGCTATACCGCAATTGATATATTAAATTGTGATGATAATTTCAACAAACACTTTGAACTATTTGTTGGCTTTATATATCAAGAAAATCAAAGTTTACTCAGCACTAATTACATATACCTGTGTGTATTTAAAAAAATTTTCAAAACAATTGCGGCGGATAAGCACCTTAACTTCAATGACTTGAAAATAAGTAGGCTTGAAGTCAGTGATGATATACAAAAGTGTATAAATAGCTTCAACGAGTTGAATGTTGATAGAAATAAACTTAATTACCTTAACGGATGGCAAGTACTCTCAAAAGATGGTACTGAATTTGAGTTACACCTTAATTCTATCTATACCACATATGGGGTTGAATTTACGGCGCAAGTTCACAAGGCATTAATTGACTATGGGCATACCCAAAAGAAAAGAAGCTTACAAACTTATGTTATATATATAAAAGCGTTTTTTGAAGCGATGGTTTTAGTATGTCCAAATCACGATGAAATTAAAAAATGTCTTAGCCGTAGCCACGTTCAAAGCTTCTTCAACGATATAATGAATGTATGGTTCGCCTCACATTTATCGAGAGGTAATGAGCCCAAAACATTTTTTTCTTATTGGCACAAAATTGTAAAGATATATACTGAATCCTTTATTGATACTGGTATATTTGATCTCCCCATAAAACCGTTTATTGTTCCAAAGTGGAAATATCCCAAAGATACCGCTCCAACATTTTCAGTAGGCGCTCAAGCGACGGAAAAGGAAAAGCAACGTTGGTTTGTAGATATACCTATTAAAATTAACGATGAAGAAGCGATATCAATTATCAAATCAAAGATTGATGACGACTTAGCGTACATTCACCAAATATGTATGACAAAATTTAAAGAATTTAAAGAAAGAACTAAACGAAACGCTATTTTTATCAAAACAGGCAATGCTAAACCCCTTTTGGGAACTAAAAACGACCATAAATATCGAGGCTTTGTTGGTGAGAATAACCTTGCCAATACAGTAGCAACTTTTTATACACATGGTTTTAATCCGAAAAAATTTGGTAATTACATTAATTTTTTAGGTTTCCAAGGTAAAAATAGTATTTTGTTGGAAGAATTAAATCTTCCTACAACTTCCTCTTTGGCAGTCCTATTAACATTACTTGTAATGGAACACCCTGAAATTACTCCGGCATGGCTAGAAACATGGGAACTGTACGATAAAAATGGAAAACAAGCAGGTTTTAAGAAATCGAATAATCAGTATATAGCGGTGAGCAACAAAGATAGGAAAGGAATAATCACTGCCCAGCAATCCGTTGTTTTAAATGATCGTTCAAAAGTTGTGGTCGAGTATTTGATTGAGCATACGTCGTTTGCTCGTAAGCAATTAAAGGCAAGTGGTAAGGCCGCTTGGAGAAAAATGCTTCTCACTGCATCGACAACAGAGGTCAAACATATCAGCTCTATAAATATTATCAATAATGCTTCGCAATATTTAGAGTGGATAAGTAACCCATTACTAGTTGAATCTAGTAGTTTAATGACACCATGTAATGCAATAAAGCTCGCCAAATTAATATCTCTACGCTCAATTCGTAAACATAGAGGCCTTCAGATTTACCTTGAAACCTGTTCTATGGATGCTGTAGCTGAGGCTTTGGGACACAAGAAAAAAGACTTGGTATTATTGGCTTCATACCTCCCCAAACCACTCATGGACTTTTTTAATGATCGTTGGATACGTCAATTCCAGAATGCAATTATTCTTGAAGCGATGAAGAACTCACCATATCTACTCGATGCTACCGATTTGACGGCTGAAGATATTGAAGAGTTTCTTCGTAATCATGGTCTTGGTCATCTGCCTCCTCACTTTGATTGCAGACTTCAAGAGCAAACTGATGAAAGAAGCATAAAAGAGTCCAGCTTCGACGAAATCTCATTTCTAATTTCGACATCGTTATTACAGTTACTCATAGCAATTAGGGCGATTGTAGAAAATGAAGAAAATAAACATACATTTTTAGATATTGTAAACGATTGGTACGAGTCAGCGGTGTTTATCCTTAACTCTCTTTCTACTGAGCAGTATCGTTCTGATACAGAGCTTGCATCAATGCTCCATGACGCTAATCAAAACGCATTAGATATTAACTTAATTCGTGGAGCAATAACATGTTAAGACTTATCGAGAAAATTTTTGATGAAAAGCTGAGTTTTGAAAGCTTGGGTTCGCAAGAGTTAGAGCAACTGATTCAAGAGTCAATTGCCAGCAATGATTATCGTGCATTACAAAAACTAACCAATATATACACAGGAGTTTATGAATACAATGACCGTAAACCTTGGTGGTTACTTTCTGATTTTGATGATGATGTATGGTTAATTGACTTTACCAGTGATGAACAAAAAACAAGGAAAAAATTTGATACTAAAACAAAGGAGTTAAATTGGAGTGCTGTTTATCTTGACGATGGCGAGCGACTAACAGCCATCAAGCACAAAAAACTATTAAATAGTTTCAAATATTGGATAGTCGCTATCGATAATCCGTTAGAAAATGGCGGAAAATTAATTGCCGTAAGAACCGCATATGGAAGGTTTAATACTGTCATTCACTTAGTTAACGCAATATTACTACACTCTAAATCATTAAAGCTTGCAAAGTTTCAATTAGTCAATGTAAACGATGATTTTTGGCTGAATATCCTTATACAAATAGCCATCCAAGGAAGTTTTTCAGGAATTTATAGACCTGATATTAATCTCGAGAAACTTTTAAACAAAGAAAGCTTAAACATTACAAGTGAGCAAGCGGAACAATTCAAAAAAAAATACCCATATTTATCTAAGAGCCTAGCTAGTGATGAAATAAAGCTATCATTAAATGATAAAGCCAAAGCTTGTGCGTGGCTCTATGAGCAAGGTTACTACAGGCTCGAGGGTGGGTCTCCTAGACTTCAAGGAAATTCCTCTATTTTGGCTTCATTACTATTCAATGGCACCATCCTATCAACCGATTTTGTACTTCCTGCATACCCTGAGTTGAGCTTAAAAGGTCATTTACTCACGACAGAATACGCTGCTATAGCAAATAAAAATACAAGTTCTGAGCTAACTCAGAAAGTAATTTCAGACTACATAAATGCTATTCGCTTTATTTATACCAACTTTGAACGAAATAATGCCTGCTCTCCCAATATTCTCGGTCAACACATAACCGCAGTCAGTGTGAGTCAAAATGAACTTGTTAAGCTGAAAAAGGCAGGAAGGACACGCACACTTTCTCCTGAGTTTGTTTTTAATTTAATTCGCCAATGTTACGAGTTTACCAAAGAACATTTACCCAAAGATGACGTAACTAATTCAAATGAAACATCTCTACTCAGTGAGATTTTACAAAGCGTAACGAAGGGGGCATCGAAGTCGGTAGCAAAACGTAAAAACCGGTCTAAATCGGCTAAAAAAGTGAAGGAATTTACCGAAGTTCTACGAGATAACTTACCAACAACGGAACGTAAAGATTGGTTCCATAGTGAAGCAATGAATTTTTTGAGCAGTGATTACCTTGCTAAGGGCATTAAGCAAATTCACGTATTTGATATAAATATTCTAGATCGGCACAAAAGAATCAGGGCTAACGAGAGTCTGTTCGATCTATTTGATATTCTGCAAGGCTCTATTCAAATCCTTGTGGGTGTAATTATGGCAAGGAGACAAGATGAACTCATAAAACTTAAAGCTCATGGTAACTTGTCACCCAATATCAATCCATTCACCGATAAAGGATCAACATCCAACTACAGCTTAAAGTTCAATATTAAAAAGACAGGGATTGGTGGAAACAAAGGAAGAAATGAAACAGCAAAGAGACCAATACCACGGTCTATCGCAAAACTGATTTGGCAACTAGAGCAGTTCAACATTGAAGTCATTCGACGAAAATTAAACAACGGTCCCCTATCTCTATTTAATTGTTTAACTTCGAGGACTTGTAGGTTCAGTAGTTTGAACTACCGAAGCTTTAATAACCACCTTAATGCTGTATGTGACTACTTTGAAACACCTTTGGTGCAATATGACACAGGTGAATATCGCCGTAACTATGTACGCCAACATCAACTTAGACGATTTTTTGCAATGGTTTTTTTCTGGTCTAAGCGCTTTAAAGGAATGGAGTCTTTACGTTGGATGCTCGCTCATTCAGACATAGAGCACTTATATCACTATATTTCAGAATCAGAGTCAGGTGTAGTTCTTACAGGTGTTAAAGCCACAACCATAACTCGCAGCATAATTGACCCTTCATCCGAACTTCACAATACCATCGAAATTGAAGAATTGCGTAAAGTCATTGCAAGGCGTGTGTTAGGCAACGAAGCTAAAGCTGTAGAGCTCAGTACTTTGAGTGATGCCAGTGAATACTATAAGGATGAATCCTATAAAACCATACCGCATATCAGTCAAATACAGAAAGAACAAGCCATCGAAAATGAAATCATAGATATGCTTGAAGTAGGTTCGATCACATTAGAGCCAGAGTTTTTTACGATTACTGAAGCTAATGGTGACGAAGTACGAACATTTAACTTAATACTAAAAATAAAAGACCTTGATTAGGGGATTCTCAATGAAAGCAAAAGAAAAAAACCAAACTAAGGTATTTGAAACCGAAAAGCTTCTACTCGAAATTATCAAAGATCCTCATGGCTATAAAGGCGATGCTGAGCTATATAAGGCACTGAAATCTCAAGCAGCTATAGCGAAACTTGAAAACCCAGATAGACAAATATTCTCATGTTCGCTGAATACCGTAAAAAGCGTCTCTGAAGCTCTTTTGGATAGAGGTTTTTTAGGTCTGGATAAGTTAAGAATTAACGCTAAGGCTGCTATAGAAGCTGCTCTGCATTCAGAAAAAACAGGAAAACCAAACAAGCAATCTATAACAGGTTTAAAACTAAAAATAGATGAGTTGGAAGAGCAGCTAATTGCAATGCGCTTTGCTTGCTTTAATTTAACAACAGTAGTTGATGAACTTCACTCTCAAGCTAAAACATTGGCAGTGCACAACGGTACTCTTGACCAGCGTATCGAATTGTACAAAGAAGTAAACGCAAGACTCGAAGTGAAACTCAGTCACGCACAACAATCTGATGATTTTAATAAGTTTATAACTGAATTTACAAGGTTTCTAGATGCCACTACATAAGCTAAATAACCATAAACAATGGACTCATATTGGGTTTGACAAGAAACTTCAATTTCGCAAGCCCATCAACATCCCTTTTATAACTTACAGCAACCATCTACCGTGTGTTGAGGCAAATGCTTACATTCACTATTTGGTTGTGACAAACAAAAAGCAAGGCACTCTTCGTAGTAAAGCGCACAACATTAATACCTTGGTTCGTTTTGTTGAGAATCAACCTAGCATCACTAAATTCAGCCAACTTAATGATTCAACCTTTAGGCTGTTTATTCAGGGGCTACAGGTAGAACGTAAAGCTAACGGTGAGCTGAAAAAGTCGAATAACACGGTGATTACCATAGCCCATAGTTGTATCGATTTTTTGCTTTTTGTGCAGTCATTCCATGACCTAAGTAATTTTATTGGAACAGATAAAAGCAACTCGATTCGAATATTGAAAAAAAACTACAAACGTAAACCTGAGGGATACAAAGGTTTTAGTGAAGGGGTAAAGTACACTCATTCTGCTTTTCCTACTCCAGATGCAAAAAAGAAACGCCATCCAGTATCAGAAGAGGATGCCATAAAAATTTGGCAATATATCAAGCTTCAAACATCAAAAGACAAACGCAAGCGTGATATGGCGCTTTATACAACCATGGAACAAACTGGAGCTCGTGTTGAAGAATTGAGTTTAATGAAGTGGAGTGACTATGAGGAAGCTAGGCGAACGGGTTCACTTAAATTAATTACCTTGAAGCGACAGGATGACAAAACTACGCGTTATGTCCCAGTCCCCAATATTTTACTAGCAAGTATTAGTGATTACGGAAAAGTTAGAAAAAAAATCATGAAGAAAAAGAAGGTTAAACATGACTTTCTTTTTATCAGCTTAACAACAGGCAAACCGATTGCAGCAGGCTCTTGGACAACCTACATAAACAACTGGCAGAAAGAATTAGGGATAGAAGGAGCCATCAGCCCTCATTTGTGGAGACATGCATTTGTCACTGATAAACTCAAAGAACTAATTCTCACTGATGCTGAAATAAACAATAAAGATGATTTCAGAAGGCGCTTATTACACACTGCTACCTTTAAGCAACAATTGCAGCAATGGACAGGCCACACTAACTTAAATTCATTAGATACTTATATAGACTTAGTGTTCGCTGATTTAAATGGCTATACGACTGTTTATAACGCAGTATCGCTATCAAGTAGTGTAAAGTTGATGGAGCGTCAGATTGCAGTATTAGAAGAACAGATACTCAAAAAGGAATTAAAAACTACTGCAGCTCTTATTGAGATCAAAAGTTTATTAAATGCATTTAAATCCGATATTAAGAAATGCACTGAAGAAAAACCCATGAAACACTAAGCTTTATAATTTTTTGTTATCAAAAATATAATTATTGATAATTATTAATTTCAGGATTATTTACCTATACTTCTCACATCAAAACAATTACATAAATATTTGGAGAAAGTAATGAAAATGAATCATGTTGGCCTAATGGTCGGAAATATGGATAAAGCAGTAGAGTTCTACACTAAAGCTTTAGGTCTTCGCATTGTAATGAACAATACCAAGGTTATTGAAGAGCGTGAAAGTGCGATTGGCCGCATGTGTATCGCGGTATTCGGTGAAGGCTTTAAAGGTTTTAACATTGCTCATCTTGTAACAACTGATGGTATTGGTGTTGAGTTATTTGAAATGAAAGATCGCCAAGAACGTCATGAAGTTGATTTCTCTCGTCTAGGCATTTTCCATTTCTGTTTACAACTGCCAAAAGAGCAATTTGATTCAGCTATTAAACGTGTTGAAGAGTTCGGAGGTAAGGTTCGTATGGATATCATGCGATACCATCCAGAAGACGATTCAAAGCAAGCACAAATGGTTTACCTAGAAGACCCATTTGGCAACTTATTTGAATTTTACTCACACTCTTACGAAGATACATATGCGTCAGATTATGAGTAATAAATAGAGTCATAAAAGCAGTATTACTCGTTGTTAGCAATACTGCTTCTTTTTATCTACGTTGTAGTATGGGTTGTTGTGGTCAATAGCCTCTACTCATACAAATACTTCTGAAACCCAATAAACGTGTCTCGTATCGCCAAAGGAGATCCAAACTCTACGGCTGCATCACTAATCGTATTGTATTTAAGCTCAACCAAACTACGCATTTTCTGTGCAGCTAGTTCTTGTACACCATCTTCAATATATTTATCCAAAATGAATTCTATAAACTCAACTTGTTTATAGGAAAAATGACTTGAAATAGCCGGTTTCGCAATGGCGACACGCTCTTTACGTGTATGCGTATCTCTAGCGTAAGCCACAAAAGATAATAAGTCGTATACGTCACTGTCTTTGGCATCGATAATATCTTTCATGCTATCGAGTTTTTCATCGTCGTACCCAGCTTCATATAAATCAGCTAATAGCTTTTCACGGGTATTTGGATTACTCCATATCTCACGTAACTCATCTTCATTAGCAAAAAACCTTGGTAAGTCCCCAAACAATTGCTCAACGAACTGTTTGGCTGTCAGCATTGCGCCATCGGCTCCCATAAACAACACACTCTTCATGTGCTGTATTTGACGCACTTTTCCATCGGTTAACGTAATGAATATCTTCTCTGGTTTACCCGTATCGTCTTCATCATCACCTATAGGGCAACTACACGGCGAGTTTCCGCAGTTATTGCAAGGTTCTACAATACATTGACAAGGAGAGTGAAAACATTTGCCACAAAGCACGTCAGGATCTTCTATGACGCAGTTACACGGGTTAAATCCACAGGTTTCACATACGCAACTACATGGATTGTGATTGCAGATATCACATGGCTCTTGCTCTGGTTTTTCGTCTGGTGGTAACGGCTCACCGTCCCATTCAGGATCAGAAAAATTATGATGGGCTTTTACAAAATCATACACGGTGAAGAATGACTTCCCATCATACATCCGCGTACCACGGCCAATGATCTGCTTAAACTCAATCATGTTTTTACATTCACGCATTAACACAATGTTTCGCACATTACGGGCATCTACGCCTGTCGATAACTTGCGTGAAGTAGTTAAAATGGTCGGAATGGTTTTTTCATTATCACAGAATGTGCGAAGATCATTTTCGCCTGCTGCACCATCATTTGCAGTAATACGCACACAATAGCTTGGGTTAGTCGTCCACCCTTTTTTTACTGCATATTGATTGATTAAATCACGTACCATACCTGCGTGTTCTTGTGTGGCACAAAACACGATGCTTTTCTCAGATGGGTTAATATGATCCATCCAATACTGCACACGCTTTTGCTCACGCTGCGGCATTACTATGATGCGGTTAAAGTCCCCTTCTTTGTAAACTTTGCCAGCTTCAGGCTCGCCTTTAAACGTAACAGCATCGCCAGGTGTGTAAACATACTCATCCATGGTGCCGACTATCGGATACACCTTAAATGGCGTTAAAAAACCATCGTTAATGCCTTGTTTTAAGGTATAGCTGTAAACTGGCTCACCAAAGTATTTATAACTATCGGCATTGTCAGTACGTTTTGGTGTTGCTGTTAAACCTAACTGCACCGCAGGAGAGAAATAATCTAGAATATCGCGCCACGAACTCTCATCATTCGCACCGCCTCGGTGACACTCATCAATAATGATAAAATCGAAAAAGTCTTCTGGGTATTGTCTGAAGTTACAGTTGCTTGTATCTGTTATTACCGCTTGTTCAAATTCTTCATCTTCAACTTCTTCTGCATTTAAGCTGTGTTTATTTGCAGAGTCGGTCATTAGGGTTTGGAAAATTGCCATAAAGATACTGGCGTTTTTAGGTACACCCTTGGCTTTTTTGATTTCACTTGGAGTAATACGCACGACGGCATCTTCACCAAAAGCGCCGAAGTCGTTAAAGGCTTGTTTGGTTAATACATTACGGTCGGCTAAAAATAGAATACGTGGGCGTTTTTTAGCATTACTTGGGTTCTTAGCCGCTTGTAAACTCCAACGACTATTAAACAGCTTCCATGACAATTGAAAGGCAATACAGGTTTTACCCGTGCCTGTTGCAAGTGTGAGTAGAATACGGTCTTTGCCTTTTGCTATTGCCTCTAACGCTTGGTTAATGGCGTTTTCTTGGTAATAACGAGGTTGCCAATCGCCTTTACATTCAAAGGGGATTTTTGCAAAGTTTTCACGCCAAGTGCTCGTAAACGCTGGCTCGGCTTTACCGTCATCACCATTAAATGCAATCGCCCACATCTCTTCAGGGCTTAAATAGCGGTTAACGAGCTGTTCTTCACCCGTCAGCATGTCTATTTGGTAAATGTCATGACCATTTGTGGCATAAGCGAAACGGCACTGTAAACGCTCGGCGTAGTCTTTGGCTTGGCGTACACCTTCGGTGTAACTTAGGCTTTCACGTTTGGCTTCAACAGCAGCGAGTTTACGGCCTTGAAACTCTAAAACGTAATCAGCACTGAGTTTTGAGCCACGTTTACCGCCGCCCAAAATACGGCCAGCAGTAATACTCACCTCTCGGCGAATAATGCTGTGATCAGCTTTACCCCAACCATCGACCGTCAATTTAGGCGAGATTAACTCAGCACGGGTTTCAGATTCATTTCTACTCATGACACTTACCTTGTGTTTACTGTTTAGACTGATGCTTAATCGTGAGTTAATTCACCGCTAAAGGCTTTTTGTAAGATGGACTTTTTAAGTTCGTCTATCGAGTCTAATTTTTGCTGGTAAATTGCTTCAAGCTCAATAACCCTTTCTTTAGCTTCAAATAACTTTTGCGCAATCAATTCCTGCTCAATCACATCATTTAAAATTGGAACAGATATCACCTGCATTTTTTTTGGTGACGTATGTCGAACCTTTAATCCTGTAGCGGTCTCTTGAACCTTTGCTCTGAAATTTTTTGTATTAAATAGATGAAATAAAAATTTCAAACTGACTTTATTTTTAAACTCAGGTGTAAGTTCAACCAATCCTAAACGCTGATTATGAAGAAAGGTATTATTTTCAGGTACTAAAGCAGAAGAGCCTAGTAAACCTACTGCTTGTTCCGTCATAGCAACCAGAAGGTCACCTTTTTTAAGTAAATACTCAGCAGGAAAATCACCTTCATAATATTTTGTTTTCTCACCTCTATATCTATATCCACCATCTTCGTAGAAGCTACCTGGAGTTAATAATATCAACTTCGATTTATCTACAAAAAACTCAGATTTAAATGCAAATCCATGCTTAAAATTACAAATATCTCCTAGGGGTAAATCAACCCAACCTTCACCTTTCTGGCTAAACACTTGTTGCAAGTAGCTATCAAATAACTCGCGGGCGTTTTTTAGGTTTTGTTCGGTTTTAGCACGGGTTTGTTCTAAGTCGGAAAATACAGTATCGAGCAATGCCACAATGCGCTTTTGTTCCACTAAATTTACATACGAAAAGCTTAATGACTCTATTTGCTTTTTATTAATTGATGCAAATACAGCCCCTTCATTACCTGTTATCTCATCTTGTTTAGATAATAAGTAATAATATAAGAAGTCTTTATTTAGCTTTTCACTCGGTCTAATTGCAGCTAGACCTCGGCCAATACAAATATTCTGTGTTGAGAAATTAATAGGGCCAACAGGTGCCCTTACTGACATTAAAATATCACCAGCTTGTGCTTCTTTCGTGACTTTTGTCGTCCATTTTTGTGGAGCACCTATAAAACGGTCACCAAACTCCTTTTTCCCTTGATAAAAAGGTAAGCCTTCCACCTCAGTATTGTAATATTTACCTTGAGGTGATTGACCTGCAATTACCTCACAGAAATCACCTAAAGATTGATTTGACCACTCCATTACAACAACTCCTGAATCTTAGCTAAAATCGCTTCAGATTCTTTATCAAGTTTAATAATGTCATCAATAATAGCTTTAGGCTCACGCAGTGGTGCGTCTTCTGCAACATTCGGGTTTTTAACCGATAGGTCATAGGTGTTTTCATCAATATCACTAATTGCTAATGACCATGATTTATCTGAAACCCCTTTTTTCAAATCACCCATAGCGGCTTTTTGCAGCTTAACAAAGTCTTCTAAATCTTTGTCGTTTAGTGGGTTTGTTTTACCCATGTTACGACCGACATTTAGCTCATAAAACCATGTATTAAGCGTAGGTTCGCCTTTGGTAAAGAACAGCACCACGGTTTTTACACCTGCACCTAAGAACGTACCACCAGGGCAATCGAGTACTGTATGCAAGTTACAGTTTTCAAGTAGTTCCTTACGCAGTGCAATTGCCGCTTTATCGGTATTACTTAAAAAGGTATTTTTAATAACTACAGCCGCACGGCCACCGGGTTTAAGCATTTTGATAAAGTGCTGCAAAAACAAAAATGCTGTTTCGCCCGTTTGGATAGGGAAGTTCTCTTGAACCTCTTTACGCTCTTTTCCACCAAATGGCGGGTTAGCCAGAATGATGTCGTGTTGACTGCTTGGTTGAATATCTTGCAGATTTTCAGACAGTGTATTGGTGTGTAATACGTTAGGCGCTTCAATGCCGTGCAAAATCATGTTCATGATAGCGATAACATACGCCAGAGATTTTTTCTCCTTGGCATAAAACGTATCTTTTTGCAGTGTCGCTAAGTCAGTGGTGCTTAATTTTACTTTTTCGCGGCCACCTTGACGTAGATAATCAAAGGCTTCACACAAGAACCCCGCAGAACCTGCTGCGCCATCGTAAATAGTTTCACCGATTTTAGGCTGAACGACATCGATCATCGCTCGGATTAATGGGCGCGGCGTATAGTATTCACCACCGTTACGACCTGCGTTACCCATGTTTTTAATTTTAGCTTCATACAAGTGGCTCAGTTCGTGTTTTTCTTGCTGTGAGCGAAAACGTAATGTATCAATTTTTTCCAATGCGTCACGCAGTGAATAACCACTTTGAATCTTGTTTTTTATCTCGCTAAAAATCTCACCAATTTTGTATTCGATGGTGTTTGCGCTATCAGCACGTTGCTTAAAGCCTTTTAAGTATGGGAAAAGCTTGCCATCCACAAAATCCATCAGGTCATCACCCGTTAAGGCGTTGTTATGATCAAACTTACCATCTGCATCTTTAGGCGCAGCCCAGTTACTCCAACGGAATTGTTCTTCGATGATGTACTCGTAAGTTTCCATCATCATTTCCGCTTCTTGGGATTTGGTGAACTCAAGATCGTCAAGGTACTTTAAAAACAGCATCCATGAAGACTGTTCTGTGTAATCTAGCTCAGAAGAGCAACCTGCATCTTTATGGAAGATGTCATCAACGTTCTTGAATACTTGTTCAAACATGTTTTGAGTGTCCTGATAGCGGCTAAGTTATGGGAAGAAGGTCTAATATTCTCCTGAGAAACCCATAACAAATTGAATTATGTAATTAGGGAGGAATATACCCTTTTTCTTTAGTCTTTACTTTGATTTAGTGATGCAATGAGTTTTTTTCTTTCACTCTCAGTCATTTGAGAAATTAAACAGGCTAACTCGGCTGCACTTTCATCTTCACAGAAGAAATAATTAAGCGGCACACCTAATTCATCAGCGATAAGCTTTAAGGTTTGAATATCAGGGGTGTGCTTGCCTTTCTCGTATTGATTCATTCGAGGGCTTGCTGAACTTTCATCCATACCTATACACACTCCCAATGCTTTTTGAGAGAGTTTCGCTTTTTTACGAGCTTGTTTGAGTCGCTCTGGGATTGGACTAATAAATAACACTTAAATTTCATTTCGGTAGACTCTAATAACTAAGATTGTCTTAGTTTTATCGATTCCTGTATACTAAGCAATACTTAGTTTTTAGTTAATGTGATTTTGAAAATGAAACGGTCTCGAAGAATTAGTGCGGTGATGCACAAGTTATTGATAGAAAATGGGTTAAATGGGTTCACTGTGCTAGAAGCTAGAGATTTGTGGCTATCACTTAATAATATGAACACCAATTCTGCTGAAGCTCGCAAAAAAGTGTATCGTTCCATTTTACACTTTGAAAAGAAATGTTGGTTGCGAACTGAAGGATCTGGACGGGCAAAACGTTACTTTCAAACTGTTCAATTTAAAGAGTTACATAAAAATGTAACCACGAATAATCAAGTAAATACAAAATCTCAGGCACTCGTTCAAGACTATTCTATTTTGAACAATGAGCGTAATGAATACAAGGGCGAACTGGAGATAGTACTTGGGGAGGTTGACGAGTATCAGTCGGTCATATCCCGATTTCCTGAGCTAGAAAATAAACTGGCCCCTTTGCATCAGCAGGCTAAGGAGCGCGCTGCTTTATTGCTCGGTAAAGTGAACGTTTTAACAAAAGTTCTTAACACTCTTTATGAAGGAAATGAAGCATGTTGAGAAAGTGGCAAAGTGAATGTTCTGACAGAGCATTGGAGAAATACCAATCTAACGGCTCCCATTTTTTTTGCCAAGCTACACCAGGGGCTGGAAAGACGGTTCTTGCTGCTAATATTGCATTAAGACTGCTACAAAACGACATGGTGGATCTTGTGTTGTGCTTTTCACCATCGTTGACGGTTTCTGATAGTATTAAGAAAACCTTTTCATCATTCCTTAATTGCACATTTAATGGTGGGATGGGAGCTATCGGACAATCTTTAACCTATCAATCTATCCAGTTCCTTAATGATGAGTTTTGGCAAACATTACGCAATCATAGAGTCTTTGTTGTTTTTGATGAAATACACCACTGCGCTGGCTCTGAGGTTGAAAATGCGAACATTTAGGGGCAGCAAATTCTAACAAAGATACAAGGGCTTGCTACTTTTACACTTGCACTTTCAGGAACACCATGGCGATCAGACTCTTTACCTATTGTGATGGGTGAATACAGCGACCCAGAAGGACAACTTCTTGTCGATTACCAATATACTCTTGAACAAGCGATTACTGATGGTGTCTGTAGATCGCCTAAAATCGTGTTAATTGATAATGAACACTTGTCTGTTAGTAGTAGCGAAAAAGTGGAATCTTTTTCATCAATATTAGAGATGCTTAAGCAGACAAAAGCGTCTTACCAGAGTGTAATTCACAACCAAGAGGCTATAGAATATCTACTAAGTTTAGGGTGTGAACGATTAGCAAGAGTGCGCTTAGACTCTCCAAATGCCGGCGGACTCATTGTTGCTGCGTCAGTTCAGCATGCACACGAAATCAAAGAGGTTCTCTCTCAGAAATTTGGTCAAACCGTTTCAATTGTTACTTATCGACATGAAGAACCGCTAGCAGAAATAAAACGTTATCGACAAAGCGACACTCAATGGATCGTTAGTGTCGGAATGATAAGCGAAGGAACGGATATCCCTAGACTTCAAGTGTGTTGTCATATGAGCGCTGTAAAAACGGAACTGTATTTCAGGCAAGTGCTAGGACGTATTCTTCGAATCGACTCTTCCACGGCTCAACAAGCATGGTTATTTACATTTGCAGAACAAAACCTTATCCAGTTTGCTGAGCGAATTGAAGACGATATTCCTGAGTCATGTATTTATGCGAACATGGGAAAACCAATCAAGACTGAACTCCCTAATAAACGAAATGGTTTGAATGATAAAAAACCTTTGCTTGAGCCTCTAAGTCACACAAGTTCAAATGTATCTTGGGGAAATGGTATAGGCAGTTCAACCGCTCTTTATGGCACTCAAGGGACGTTTGATGAACTTCGGCTTGGAGCTTTTAAGCAGCGAGTAATCTCGGCATTTTCTACCATATAATAAAAGTAGACGCATTACTCAAAGGGGCAAACGATATAGTTATCCTTACCATCTGATACTCGGCAGTATTTATCTTATTGCCAAAATTATGACTATAAATCTAATATCAGTGAGGGCTATCGAGATTTTTTAGTTTGTTAAACAACAGTATCCAGTATAATCTTTTTATTTATAGTAGCTTATGGTGATTTAATGCCTAAAACAAGAGATAATCATTATGTGCCTCAGTGGCATCAAAAGGGCTTTGTTAGTGAAAGAGAAAACGAGCTTTGCCATCTCAAGCAAAAAATAATTATATTGCCGAATGGGACTGAAAAAATTATCCCTCCATCCAAAAAGTGGCAGACTCCGACCCAACGTTTTTATCAAAAAGACCTATACACGACTTTCTTTGGAGATGAAATCAACGATGAAATTGAGAAAAAATTGTTTGGGTATATTGATGATAATGGCTCACATGCTGTAAAGGCGTTTCTAACAGATGACCCAGCTGAATGGCATCAGCATTTTGAAAGTTTCTTTTCGTATTTAGATGCCCAAAAAATAAGAACACCAAAGGGCTTAGATTGGATAAAAAGCCATTACCCAGAGCTTAGTCAAAATGACTTGATGAAAGAAATGCAATCAGTAAGGTCGTTGCATTGTACTCTGTGGGCTGAGGGAGTACGAGAACTCGTTTCAGCCGAAGATTCAGCGGTTAAATTTATAGTTTCAGATCATCCTGTAACGGTATACAACAATGCATGCCCACCTGACTCAAAGCTATGTAAATACCCCAACGATCCAGATATTTCACTAAAAGGCTCACAAACTATTTTTCCATTAGATAAAAATAGATGCTTAATTTTGACCAATCTTGAATATGCAAAAGCCCCTGAATCAGTAGACCCTCTAGAGCCTCGCACTAACGCAGCAAAGATGCGTCAAAGCATGGTTAATACCATAGAGTTTATCAATACTCGAAAGTTGTCAGATGAAGAAGTAACTAAGATTAACTATATAATCAAAAGTCGTTCAAATGAGTCTGTAGCTGCTGGCTCTGATTCTTGGCTACATCCTGATAACGAAGTTCATTGCGATTGGGCTGATTTAAAACATGTATTGTTACCACCATCTAGCGAACTTTATTGTTATGGTGGGGAGATGCTTGCAAAATTTGATGATGGCCATGTTCATTATCAAGATGAATTTGGCCGGCAAACACCCGAAAGTAGTTTTCTTAAAAAGACAATTGATGAAAAAATGCTAGGTCCCAATGACAGCTGTGGGTGCGGTAGTGGTAGAAAGTTCAAGAAGTGCTGTAGAGATATACCGATAGAGAAGCGTTCGACTTGGTCGTATCTAAGTATTAGGGAACGAAATCTAGCGTTGTGTAATGCAATCAGAGACGTTCTGGGGCTCAATAAAGGAAAGTCATGGGATGATGTTAGGCGTGAATTGTCAGATGAACAGGTGTCAGAAATCTATAGGTTTTATTCCGTACTATGGCCCACTGATACTGATATCTATTCTATGTTGCCTAAACCTGATGGTAAGTTTCGTGGACTTTATACTGGCCCATTAGATATTAGAAGGATAGGTATACACGCACTTGCTATGGCACCTCATTTTGAGGAGTTTCTGATTCAACACCCATTTATCAATCCTAACAATGTAAAGCCTGAATTTAGTCCTGTTGAAACACCTAATAGTTACAAATATCAGGCCCTGAAAGATTTTCGCTTCATGTTAATGATTGAGCCATATATTGGTTTAGGGTTGGTAAATCTCATTCCTGATCCTTGTTGCTTTGACTATAGCTTACATCGTGAAATGCTAGACATGGCAGCTTCTAGAAAAGGAACTTTCATTAGCCCGTCAGATCACCTGTTGCACTTGCATTTGATGACAGAAGACCTTTTAAACTCTACATATATGAGGCCTCGAGAAGTACGAAAGAGAATGCTATTGAGTGAGTTTCCTCATTTGACAGACAGCCAAGCTGAAGACGTGAATGATACTTTAAATGAGAAAGCCAAAATTGATCCATTAATCCCCTTACAAGACTTAGGAGGTCAGTTTATGCCCTTTAGCATGGCACCAAACTATGAAATGGGTTTATTTTTAGCTCAAGTAACAGGTTCGGTAATTGTAACCGACAGTGAATCTAGATGGGTTGAGTTTCATACAGCTCAACATCGAAACCAAGGAATAGCGACTTATCCTTGGAGTGAAGTTTACGATACAGTCACGATGGTTCCAGTAGACTCTCAAGCAATGAATTCGTTTCGTAAATCAACAAGTGCGAATTTTGTTATGTACCGAGATTGGCTGAAGTCTTCCCATGCTTTAGTAGCTTCAAATAACTCAGAACAAAATGCAATATCTGAGAAGAAGGCGCAGGCTGTTGAACTAGATATAAAAATCAAAGCTCATGAACCTGGGGGTGATTCAATTAACTTTACAGCTTTAGTTCCCGAAGGAGGTCTTTATGATAAAAATGTGCAACGATTACTTCTAAAGTCAAACTGTACTGATTACAACGACAAAGCATTAGCTGTGTATTACTTGTCTTCATAGCATTTCATTTTTAAGGTATGAATTGCCACCCAACTTGTAAACCTTAACAAGTTCAATTTTGCTCAAACTCAGCTTATCAATATCTAGCAGTTTAGTGTAACACCTCTAAACTGTTTCTATCCAGAGGTGTGCAAGAGCCTATCGCAGCTAACACACCTCATCAAGCTGAGTTGTTTTTATCCCTAGAAAATAAAGGTGAATAAGTTGTTTAATTATATCTACACGATCGAATAAAAATGCTCATTCCCCATTACTATCAGTTACTTATAAATTATGCAAGTTGCATTATGCAACTTGCATAATTAACTTTTAAATGGGATGGCAGTCTGTGGTTAGCTTTAAATTAAATACTGCCCAAAAGGTTACTGGAGAATATTTTAACTCGTTTACGCCCCAAAACTTGTTAAATCAAATACTCTACAAAATTTATGTGCGTGCATTTTTGGGAATATGAATAGGTTGGAAGCCGTACTTTCCAGATATCGCCGGAGTTATACGATAACTTTCGGCAATTTATGAAGTTCACACGCTATAAACGATGCGTTATGGGCTTTGATTGAGCCGTGACTAGAGTCACTCTTCCACTTAATCCCACATTTATTGGCTGCTAGATTTAAACTATTGGAATTGAAAAGCTCACAAAGTGAGCTTTCCGTTGACATTAGCTAGCCTATGATGCGTTTAAATCGAGTTCTAAAGGCTTTCTCACCACCTTCCATTTGGAAACATATAAACGCTTTGACCGCCTCTTCCTGAAGTCCTCCTGATATATGAGGCTCTAACCTTTGAGCTTGCTGTTTCATCCCTACCACTAGCTCAGCATCCCCGTTCACAACAATTGGCGCAGAGTGAGTTACGACAACTAATTGTCTGCGTTTCTTATTATTTGAAATCGCAGGGATCACAGAACTGGCAAGCATTGCGCAGTCCAAGTCATCTTCAGGCTGATCGAGGATAAGTGGGTCTTCGCCATATGACATCAAAAACGACAACATAGACGCAGATTTTTGACCTGGTGACGCCCTTTCTAATTGACGAAATTCACCAATCGAGTCTTGGAACTGAATTTGAAGACCATCATCAGGAAACCAACAATGTAAGTCATCCAATCTTTCATCTTGTAGTTGTCCCAATCGAGTTCTTAGTGAGCCGTGTATCCCGGCATAGTCACTACTACCTTCCTTTTTGACACAAGCGATATGAAAACGCTTTAGTTTTGCCAACTCAGAATATCGCTGCTCCGCACTTTTAGGATTGAATTTGTTAAAACTGTTTAGGTCGTACAACAAGCTATTCGGAGTACCTTCATCAAAAATGTGACTTTCGAATCTTTCGATTCCAGAGGCTGCCTGGTAACTTTTGACTAATCGGTCGCTCGAACATGCCAGAGGAAGCACCTGGATTTTCAGCTCCACTAAACCAAGATCAGCAATAAACTGATTGCGAACTGTGGTTAGATTCTCCCTATGAGTGACAAGCTGCTCGTATACATCAGCTTTGTTTGCTTGAATCAAAGCAAGTTCGTCCTTCAAACCTTGCTCGTTATTTAGAACCAGCTGGAACTCCGCTTGCGAGTCCATAAGAGCACTCAGCTCTTCATGGTCAATGCTCGCGTTGTTTAAATCAGATACCTTGGTACTCAACTCACTAGTATTATCAGAAATTCTAAGCTTGAGCGTCTGAAGATAGCTTTGCTCAGATGACTTAATTAATTTTGCCTTTGATTCATCAATTAATGAGAGTACAGCTGTACTCAAGGTGTCGTGAATTTCATTCACCTCTAGTTGCCACTTACCTAAATCAGACTCAGGATCGTCAATATCTGTTACGGTACTCTCCGCGCAAGCACTTTCCAGCGTCTCGATTAAGTCGTCCACTTTCTGCTTACTGCCTTCAGCTTTGCTTAACTCTTCCTTATCGTTAGTAAGCGTCTGTTGAAGTGACTCTAATCCGGCCTCTTTTAAGGTTTGAAGCTTACGATCAACGTCTTGTAGTTGGCCTTTAGTAATTGTTAGGTTTTCGATAGATCGCAGGGCTTCACGCTCGTCAGAACAGTACTGTTTGTATTTAGTTTCAAGATTGAGTTTATCTTGTTCCCACTTAGCATAATTTACCGTTTCACTTTCATCGATTACGCGAAGAAATGAATTCGGTTGAGTCGCCATTTCATACAACATTTTTTGTGAGTAAATCGAGACTGGAAAGCGCGATGTATTAAAGGTTTCTTCCTCCTCCCACAGCCCACTTACCTTATTAAGGTGATGAAAATGAGTATTTGTCGGTGACCATGTCAGCTTGTATCTCTCTTGACCTTTACGGTACTCAAGTTCGATGAATGAGTCAGGTGACATAGCCCCGTCCGGCCCCGCCTTTTTGAATACATCGATATTGCTTTGTTGTATTAGAGGAAGGTTTTCATCACGACGGAGACTCAAGCGTATCGCTTCTATCAACGTTGACTTACCCGAACCACGACTCCCTACAATTGATGTATACCAAGGGCTTAGGTCAATGCTAATGGGATTACCATTGACGTCTTGGCACATCTTGGTCTTTAAAGTTAATTTGGTGATTTGCTGCGATGGGATCGCTGGTGGCTGTTTAGGTCCGCGTTTTATACAGTGCTTAGGATCAGACAGTGCGACCTTTAACCCTTCAAAAGAAGGTTTTATCATCTTAACCCAAGTGTAACCCTGACCCATCTCATCAATAGAATGCGCGTCAGACCCTTTTACCCAAGCCAGATCCTCGATGAGCTTCTTCTGATAAGTTTCGAGAGCATCCATCTCACCGATTAGCTCTATAGCATCAGGATTTGCATCAAAAATACTGCTTACTGACCCCTGATTGGAATTCTTGAAAATTCCTTTATGCATGTCTACGTGCGCCAGAATGGCCAAAGCAGGTGTAGAAAAGCCATGGATAGCCTCAATAATCCCGCGTGTACCATATGTCAGCTCCAATGAATGATTCTTGCCTTGGGTGGAAGGAAGACCGCAACTACCCACCAGCTCACTAATGGTTGAGGACGTAGCGTCGTCATGCAAGATAGCAAGAACATGTACGTTACCCGCTGCAGTGAGCTCCACTGCAGGCATAATAACAATGTCCCGATACCCATTACTCACACCAGAATCAGACTCAGCTTTGAGCGCATCAAGTTCTGCTCGAATGGTATCTAGACCAGACCCCGTATTGTGGTCACTCAATACCACGCAATCCACTTCATTGGACATTTGACCAAGGAGCCATTCACGGCTAGTACAGATAAGTGACCTGTCAGACCTAGGAAAGTCATCCGAGGCAGGAGAATGACAATGAAAATCAACCTTAAACCACTTGCTACCAACAATTTGCAACTTGTGCTCCCAATGCAAATAAGCAACTCTATTATTATGTGTACCGAATGCTATACGAGATTGTTATTTCTTTCAATGTGTTGCAACACATTTACGCTTACATTTTATGGGAAATGCGGTAGTCATATAGTGAATGTCTGAATCGTTATTCTACCTAATCCAAATCAGGTCACTCAGTTTAACGGCTTTCCATGTTTACGCTAGATCCTATCTGATGTTCCCCCTCTAAGGTATAAACTTTACTTCATGAGCTAACTAATTAGAATCAACTCACATTATATAATGAATATTTATTCATCTGGCGAACACCCTATAATTGATTTATGTTTCTTTTTCTAGAAAGTAGAGAGGGTAGAAGTGAAATGGATACGGATGTATCAAAGGCAGGTATACTAAAATCAATGCAGCTATCCGTTACAACCTATCAGTAAGATATAGAATATATACTGACAACATTTGAAGGTGAAAAGCAATATTAGGAAAACTGTATGAAGTTTATTTTCTAAGTAGATGGAGTATCTCGACATAGAGAAACAGAACACCCAGAAAACCAAAGCGACGAAGACATAACTTTCTGTTGAAAACCCAAGCCATTCAGGGTCGGTGTTTGCGGCTTGGCCAATACCTAGCACATCAAACATACCGATAATAAGAACCAGACTGGTATCCTTAAATAGACCGATAAAGGTATTCACAATGGAAGGGATCGTAATTTTCAATGCTTGCGGCAAAATGATTAAACGCATCTTTTTCCAGTATCCTAAACCAAGTGCGTCTGCAGCCTCGTATTGGCCTTTTGGAATCGCTTGTAAACCACCTCTGACAACTTCTGCCATGTAAGCGGCACTAAATAGAACAACACCAATTAATGCTCTAAAGAGTTTATCTAGCTCCATTCCCTCTGATAAAAATAGCGGAAGCATCACAGAAGCCATGAAAAGTACGGTAATGAGTGGTACACCACGCCAGATTTCGATATACACGGTACACATACTTCGAATGATCGGCATTTCTGAACGTCGACCAAGTGCCAGTGCAACACCAATAGGAAGAGAAACGACAATACCTACAATGGCAATCACGAGAGTTATTAGTAATCCGCCCCATAAGTGAGTGTCTACAACCGGTAAGCCAAAAACACCGCCATAAAGAAGAAAGGCTGCGAAGATAGGAAAGATATTTACAAAAACTAACCAAATCGCAAATTTCTTTGGCGTATGTTCATAAGCTAATAATGCGACAAAAATTGCCAATAGCCCATAAAACAGCTGAGGACGCCACAACTCCTCACTAGGATAAAAACCATACATAAATTGGTCCCAGCGAACGTTTATCATCACCCAGCAAGCGCCTTCACTGGAGCAGGCATCACGGGTTGTTCCTATCCAATCTGCGTTAATTAAGCCCCAAGAAACCACATTCCATAGTCCAACGATTGCAAGATAAGCAATAATAAGAGTCAGAACGGAGTTAATTGGTCCATTAAATAAATGTTTTTTAAGCCAAGTTACTGCACCAACGGTATTAGCTGGTGGTGGTAAATCTGGCTGAAATTGATGTGTACTCATAATTACCTCTCAACCAATGCCACTTTGCTGTTGTAAATATTCATCAAAAATGAGGTTAATAGGCTTAGTGTTAGATACACCGCCATGGTCATTGTGATGATCTCAATGGCTTGTCCTGTTTGGTTTAATGTCGTTCCTGCAAAAACAGAAACCAGATCAGGATAACCAATTGCCATTGCAAGGGAGGAGTTTTTAGTTAAATTTAAATATTGGCTAGTTAGAGGTGGAATGATGATTCGCATTGCTTGCGGAATAACGACCAATTTAAGGGTACGTTTTCTTGGTAAACCAAGTGCCATCGCTGCTTCTGTTTGACCATGGCTCACGGCATTGATACCCGAACGAACAATCTCAGCAATAAAAGAGGCAGTATACACACTAAGAGCAACGACCAATGCCGCTAATTCAGGAATGATGCTAATACCACCACGGAAGTTGAATCCTTTTAATTCTGGGTATTCAATAGATATTGGCATTCCAGAAATAAAATAGGCTAAAGTGGGTAAACCAAACAGAGCAAGAAGAGAGTAACGTAATACCGGTGTTTGTTGCCCTGTTAGGCGCTGTTTGTTTTTTGCCCATTTTGATAAGAATAAAATAAATATAATCGCAGCAATAACAGCGATACCAATTAAGTTCGATCCTTCCTCAAAAATAGGGCTTGGAAAAAATAAACCACGTACGTTTAAAAAGACACTTTCACCTAAACTCAAACTTTGCCTAGGAGAAGGAAGCGCTTGTAAGACGGCGAAATACCAAAAGAAAATTTGTAATAAAAGAGGGATATTTCGGAAAGTCTCAATATAAACTGCGGCACATCGACTAACTAGCCAGTTACTTGAGAGTCGTGCGATACCAATAGTAAAGCCCAAAACGGTAGCAAATAAGATACCGAGAACAGACACAAGAGCGGTGTTTAATAACCCGACAACAAACGTGCGACCATAACTGTATGTTTCATCGTACTCCACTAAAGAAAGACCGATACCAAAGCCGGCTTCTTGATCTAAAAAGCCAAGGCCAGTTGCGATACCACGAGATTCTAAATTGGATAATGCATTGTTAACTATGGTGTAAAAGAAAAAGACAAGTGCAGCAACGGCTATCACTTGAAATAAAATCGCACGAAATGTTGGATTATATAAGATGTTTTTATTTTTAGATGACATACAACTACAACCTTAAATCCATTTATTAAAAGGGGTGAAGACTCACCCCATAAATTGTGTTTTTATATTTATAATTAGACTATGAGTTGATTAACGAATGGGTGCCGCATACATAAAGCCACCGGCATTCCAAAGTGCATTGACGCCACGAGAGATTTGTAATGGAGAACCTTCACCTACGGTACGTTCAAAACTTTCACCATAGTTGCCCACTTGTTTCACTACTTGGTATCCCCAATCGTCACGAATTCCCAATCCTTTGCCTTTTGGTCCATCAACACCAAGAATACGTTTAATGTTAGGATCTTTTGATTTCAGCATTTGGTCAGCGTTTTTAGAGCTGATACCGTATTCTTCAGCATTGATCATGGCATTTAAAACCCATTTATTAATGTTGAACCATTGATCATCCCCTTGGCGAACTACCGGACCTAAGGGTTCTTTTGAGATTATTTCTGGTAAAACTTGAGCGGTTTTAGGGTCTTTTAAATTAAGGCGTAGGGCATAGAGACCGGATTGGTCTGTAGTAAGGACATCACAACGTCCAGCATCAAAACCTTTAGATGTTTGTGCTGCAGTATCAAAAACCACAGGCTTGTATTCCATATTATTATTACGGAAGTAGTCAGCAAGGTTTAACTCGGTAGTTGTACCTGATTGAACACAAACCGATGCGCCATCCAGCTCTTTTGCACTCGTTAATCCAAGTTCTTTCTTCACCATGAAGCCTTGACCATCATAGTAATTTACACCGACAAAATTTAGGCCTAAAGAAGTGTCTCGGTGTAAAGTCCATGTAGTGTTACGAGAAAGCACATCAATCTCGCCTGACTGTAGAGCTGTAAATCGCTCTTTGGCTGTTAAAGGTACGTATTTTACTTTAGATTTATCACCTAGTACGGCAGCAGCGACGGCTTGACAGAATTCAACGTCGATACCTTCCCATTCACCTTTTGAGTTAGGGTTTGAAAAACCAGGTAAACCAGTACTCACACCACATTGTAAATATCCATTTTTTTGAACTTTTTCTAATGTTCCACTTGCAGCGAGTGCTGGAGCCGATAAAAGTGCCGCAGAAGTAGCAATAGCAGCAAACAGTGTATTTGTTTTAAATTTCATCTGTGTTCTTCCTTGTTGTGCGTAATTTAGCTGGCTTATCTCAATCTATTGTGTTGAGTTAGCCGTTAGATAGAACGATTGCTTTATTTTTTAAGCAACTGTATTTAAAGATAACTAAAGGTTAACAATTTGTGAAATTCAAGATAATGTAAAAACCAGTTGATCTATCGGTTTATTTTTATGTTTATTGGTGATAAACACTGCTTTTTTGATTTTATATGGTCATAGTGATCAGGTCTAATGAGTGTATTTGTTGTAAGATTGTTAATTATTATAAATTTTGAATGTGTTAACTAAACAATCATGGTTTACTGAATGCATACCTTATTTTTTAAAATCAAGGTATATTAAAGCTGTATATTCAAAGAGATATTAAGGAAGCGGATTGTAATGAGATATTTTCCCATGTTTATGGATATTAAAAAGCGACCAGTATTGGTTGTTGGTGGTGGTGAAGTAGCCTGTCGTAAGATAGATATGTTGCTGCAAGCTGAGGCAAGTATTACCGTTGTCGCACCATCAATTAAAGCTTATTTAATGAAGTACGTAGAAGAAGGGAAGCTTGAATATATAAAGGGTTTTTATCATAAAAATTTATTAAGTAATGATTACGTACAAGTATGGGCAACAACAGACAATTCTGATTTAAATCACCAAGTACATGCTGATGCGCATGACGTCGGCGTTTCGGTGAATGTTGTTGATGATACGGAATATTGTGATTTTATAACGCCATCAATGGTCAATCGAGGTCGTGTTCAGGTCGCTATTTCAAGTGGTGGAGCATCTCCGGTATTGATCCGAATTATTAGAGAACAGCTTGAAACTCAGTTATCAACAAAAGTTGCCATGTTAGCGGACTTTGGTGCTGATAAGCGAAATCTTATTAAACAGCATTTTAAAACTGTTGATGAAAGAAGAAAATTTTGGGAAACCTTTTTGCGACTGCCTGAAATCGAGAAGATAAATACTCGAAATGAATTAGAAGCATTATTTCAACAAGCATTAACGACTGATGTTCAAATTAAGTCTGAACGGAATTGGATTGAGTATAATTCGGATACTGAAATGCTGACTCTAAAAGCACTGCGATTAATGCAGCAAGCAGAATGGGTTATTGCTTTTGAAAGTTGTCCTGCTGAATTCATTGAGCTTTGCCGTCGTGATGCGGAGCGTATTTATATTCGCTCTGAAAAAGAGATGGCGGATTATTTGGATAAAGCAAATGATGAAAACATCCGAGTGACCGTTTTAGTGAAAAAAGGCCAATTATTCAGTGATTCAAATATTCAGCATTATTTAGCAAATGATGTATACGTCCCTACATTATAGGTTTATTAATGCAGTATTTAACGATTAAAGATGCAATAGAAGAGCAAATTGACACTGGCATGTTTGAGGCTGGACAAAAGTTGCCTTCAGAAAGAACGCTAGCTGAAACATTTGCTACAACACGAATTACATTACGAGAAGCATTAAATCATTTAGCCTTATCAGGGAAAATATACAAAGAAGAGCGTAGAGGCTGGTTTGTATCAACGGTTAAGTTAATATTTAACCCGATGCAAGACATTGATATTGCTGATGTATGTAAGGAACAAAAAAGAAGGTTTCAAATTGAAGAGCTTTCTTCTCATCGGTTGTTAGCAACAAAAGAAATGCTGACCGTTTTAAAGTTGTCTCCATTTTCTTACGTCACACAACAAGTTTCTCTTATTTATATTGATGGAAGAAGGGTAGCGGTTCAGTATCGGTATATTCCAGAGGAAATGACGACATCATTAAGTTATGACGAACAAACGGACGTATTAACTCAATTATTGAATAGCTTTGAATATGATTCTGCAAAACATGAGATAGAGGTCGGGATTGTTCCAGCGTCTCAGCTTGAATCTAATGCATTGAATTTAAGTTCTGGAAGTATGTTGTTATCAATCAATCAAGTTGCCTGTAACAAAAGTCAGACTCCTTTTCTATTACAGACAATTCGTTGTTGCCATGATGCAATTAATTTGAAAATTAGCCAAACTGCTTAATTTGTTCAATTAATTCATATTCAGTTACGGGCTCGGAATCTAATTCAAAACACGCTTCAGCTCCGCCTTTTAGCATATAAACTTGGGTACCACAGTGATCATAGTGGTACCACTTTCCATCAATACACACATCCGTATAGCATTTTGGGTTTCTTAGTAATGTCATAATCGCTCCTTGCAACATTTGCTTAACAACTTAAAGGTATCGTGCAATCTAGAGCATTCGTTTGATTTAAATCAAAATAACATTAACTTTTTAACAACTTTGCTACTAAAGTATTACTTCAGAAGTTTTGGAGCTTGCGCACCTGCGACAGGGCGGTTAACTGAAATAGTTCGACCTTTCTTTAAACCTTTTTCGTAATCAGCAGTAATATTAGCCATCGCCTCTTTTAATTGCTGTTTAAACGTTTCGCGGTCTATATTTTTGAATTCTTTATCAATGTAGTCATTAATTTTGTTTGCTGAGTCTTCATCAGGGGCGATCACAGGTAATTTTTCTAATGCACCCTCAATCCAGCCTGCTAAAAATGAATTTACACGTTTAGTGACTTCTAACTGTCCTGTGCCCGTTCCTGCAAAGCTGTTTTTAAATTGTCCCGTTTGTTCATTCATTTCACGATAAACGATGTCAAATGCGAAAGCTGCAAAAATAGCACGATCTGCCGATCCGATGAATTCCACTTTCTTTAAGCCTTTATGATTAAGTAATACGGCTTCGACACCAAAACGGGTATTAATACCACGGATGATTTTTAATATATTGCTGCCTACATTAGCAGGAAGCAGATGGATACTTTGTGTCTTACCCATCTTGATAAATTCGATGTCATCTTTTTCAAGGCCATACTTAAGCATAAGGCGATGAGCCATTTTTATGGCTTGAGCGGCTTCATTCACATTTGCTGAATTACCGAGCTCAAGACATTTAGCTATCTTTTTAAGGGCCTTTTGCTTTGTTGATGACATGACTTTACCTTTCTTTTTTTCGGGGGCGATATTCTACCTTTCTCTGCTAGGTTTTGAAAGAAATAGAGTGAAATGATAAGTAGGAAAGTTCAGGCGTTAATGTGTATTTTAATGATGCAGATCACTATGTAATTACCATGTTTCCGAATGTGTATTTTGTGGTTTGTTGTGTTTGTAAATTGTTGATTTTCAAAAATTAAATCTAATATTGCTCTGTGTGGATATGATAGTTGTGATTGTTATCACGGTACATTAATTAAAAGCAAATATGATGAATTAAATCAAAATGTGTAATTTTATTTTCTCGTAATTAATTGTTTTTATAATGGAGTACTAACATGAAAAAGAATGCCATTGCAGTAGGTATGTTGCTTTCTGGTCTTTGCTTTAGCTCAATCAGTCTTGCTGATGATTTACCAAATATTAAAATCTTAGCGACTGGCGGTACTATTGCTGGCGCAGGTCAATCCGCAACGGGTTCTAGCTATACATCTGGTAAAGTTGGAGTCGATTCTTTGATTCATGCTGTACCTCAAATGACAGAAATTGCGGATATTAGTGGTGAACAAGTCGTAAGTATCGGTTCTCAAGATATGAATGATGAGGTATGGCTAACATTATCAAAGCGTGTAAATGAGTTATTAGCTCAAGATGATGTTGATGGTGTTGTGATTACTCATGGCACAGATACGATGGAAGAAACCGCTTATTTCCTAGACCTTACTGTTAAAAGTGATAAGCCTGTAATTTTGGTTGGCGCAATGCGACCATCAACGGCAATGAGTGCTGATGGTCCAGTTAATTTATACAATGCGGTTGTAGCAGCAACGGATAAAGATTCTGCTGGGCGTGGTGTATTAGTCGCAATGAACGATACTGTATTTGATGCTCGTGACGTAACTAAAACCAATACAACGTCTGTAAATACCTTTCAATCACCGAACTTTGGTCCGCTAGGTTATATTCATAATGGCGATGTCCAGTATCAACGTAGCCCTGAACGTAAGCATACAACTGAAGCTGAATTTGATGTATCTAAGCTAAAGACGTTACCTAAAGTCGGTATTGTATACAATTATGCCAACGCTACAGCATTGCCTGTGACTGCAATGGTTGATGCGAAGTTTGATGGTATTGTGAGTGCAGGTGTTGGTAACGGTAATATTTATCATACGGTGTTTGATGAGTTAACTAAAGCAAGTAAAGAAGGGGTTGTTGTTGTTCGTAGTGCGCGTACTGGCTCTGGTTCGACAACGTTGGATGCGGAAATTGATGATGCGAAATACGGTTTTGTGGCATCAGGCACATTGAATCCTCAAAAGGCACGAATTTTATTGATGTTGTCGCTAACTGAAACGGAAAACTACAAAGAAATTCAAAAGATGTTTCAGTATTACTAGGTGTAGTTTAGTTTTGTAAGTAAAAAAACAGCCAATATCAATTATTGGCTGTTTTTTATTTGTAAGGATGAAATATTTATGTAGGTTGGTATTAAATACCTAATTTATCAAATGCCTAGCTCATCAAATAAAGAGTCATCGAAATCTTGATTAGATTCCTGCTTCTTCTCTTCTTTTTTACTTGAACGATGTTGATCTAATAGATCGTCAGCATCGAATTCATCTTCTTGCTCAAACTCTTCTAATTGAATAAATTCAGTCTTATCCATCGCTAATTCAAGATAGAAAATGTGATTATTTTCAGTAGTGAAGGTGACACGACGAGCTTGTGGACGGTCTAGATTGGTATCAACCGATAAGATTACTTGTTTGTTTAAAGACAACATTTTAGGTTGGTTTTGTGAAATCGTTGTTTGTAGTGTTTTACGGATCTGACCTGTGAAATCACCAACGATTTGATTCATTAGCTCACCTAGCACGTCACCCACTTCATCAGAAGTATGTAAAATCGCTAATTCTTCAGCTGGCATGCCCATATTACGCATGTATTTTGTATATAGTTCTAATGCAGCGTCTTTAGTGAAGTTAGTTACAACAAGGCCAGAAAAACCACCATCAAATAAAACAAAACAGCCAAAATCTGGTTTTAAACTTGTTTTAGTGATCTTTTGTACCATAGCAGAATAGGTCACAGAGCTTTGCGTAGCTTTACTTAACACTCCTGACATTGAGCGACATAAGGTTAATAGGATATCGTCCGTCGTAATTATTTTTGATTTTCTTATTGCTGGTTTCATAGCGTTCTCTATTAAAAATGTCACAGATAATAATTATCAAAGCAAAATATGTGCCTTTAAAGCGGCAAATATTTATCGGATATAGCATATACCGGATGTTTTATCCAATCGAGATGTTGTAAAGTGTGTATAGAACAACATTATAGAGCTGAGGGATCAGCGAGTTAAGGAGCATGGAGCAATGTTACCAGCGTTACAATTTCAATCTACGATTGATTCAAAAGTTGTAGATTATTTAGAGCAATTAAGCCGTACTGATTTTAGTGGTGATATAGAAACGACATATTCGAGTCGTTTAGCTGTTGCAACAGATAACAGTGTTTACCAACAATTGCCGCAAGCCGTTTTACTTCCAAAAACAACAAAAGATGTCGAGTGTCTAACGACCTTGGCAAATAAAGAAGAATACCGTTCTATTCAGTTTTCTCCACGTGGTGGAGGTACGGGGACAAATGGACAATCTTTAACGCAAGGAATTGTTGTCGATCTTTCTCGTCATATGAATCAGGTATTAGAGATTAATATTGAGGAAGGGTGGGCGAGAGTTCAAACAGGTTTAATTAAAGATCAATTAAATGATGCACTTCGACCTCATGGTTTTTTCTTTTCCCCTGATTTATCCACGAGTAACCGAGCAACTATTGGTGGAATGATCAATACTGATGCTTCTGGTCAAGGTTCGCTTAAATACGGAAAAACATCAGATCATATTTTGGCTGTTACTGCTATTTTAGCAAATGGAGAATGCTTAAATACGGAACTTGATGATGATAAACAGCCGGAGAGAATACGTAAGGTTTTAGATGTTACGGCTAAAGTGTGTCGAGATAATCGCCAGAAAATAGAAGATAAATTTCCTCCATTAAATCGATTCTTGACTGGGTATGATTTAAAAAATGCATTAGATATCAGCAACGATAAATTCGATATTACTCGAGTCTTATGCGGTGCAGAAGGTTCGCTTGCATTCTTAACTGAAGCAAAAGTTAATATTACGCCGATCCCTAAAGCTCGAACACTCATTAATATTAAATATGACAGTTTCGATGCGGCATTAAGAAATGCGCCATTTATGGTGAGTGCGAACGCACTATCGGTTGAAACCATTGATTCACGTGTTCTTAATTTTGCAAAACAGGACATTGTTTGGCATACGGTGAGTGATCTCATTACAGATGTTCCTGATAAAGAAATGCTTGGTTTGAATATGGTGGAGTTTGCAGGGGCAGATCTTGAAGAAGTGACCCAGCAAGTTAATGATTTGCTTAAAAAGCTTGAAGCATTACAAGAAGCCGATTCTGCAGGGATTATTGGTTATCAAGTAACTAGTGATGTGGCTAGTATCGGTAAAATATATACGATGCGTAAAAAAGCCGTAGGTTTACTTGGTGCAACAAAAGGAGCTGCAAAACCGGTCGCATTTGCAGAAGATACTTGCGTTCCACCTGAAAACTTAGCTGATTTTATCCAAGAGTTTAGAGCATTACTGGATTCACATAAGTTAAATTACGGTATGTTTGGTCACGTTGATGCAGGGGTTCTACATGTGCGTCCAGCGTTGGATATGTGTGACCCTGAACAAGAAGCATTGATGCATACTATTTCAGATCAAGTTGTGGCTTTAGTCTCTAAATATGGCGGCTTAATGTGGGGAGAGCACGGTAAAGGTTTCCGCTCTGAATATGGTCCTGAGTTCTTTGGTGATGAGCTATTTACTGAATTGCGCCGTGTAAAAACCGCTTTTGATCCATGCAATAAGATGAATCCAGGTAAAATTTGTACGCCTCTTGAAAGTTCTGATGAGCTAGTTAAAGTGAGTGGAACTAAGCGTGGATTTTATGATCGCCAAATACCTGTAGAAGTAAGAGACAGTTTTAATCAAGCAATGGAATGCAATGGGAATGGTCTCTGTTTTAACTATGAAACCAGTTCGCCAATGTGCCCATCAATGAAAGTAACGGCTGATCGACGTCACTCACCAAAAGGTCGAGCTGGGTTAGTTCGAGAATGGTTACGCCAACTTTCTGAGCAAGGTGTGGACCCGATTGAATTAGAAAAAGAGCTATTAACTAAACGTCCATCGATTAAACAGATTATTGATAGAATTAAAAACACTTTAAATAAAGAAAGAGAATACGATTATTCTCATGAAGTTCATGAAGCGATGATGGGCTGTTTAGCTTGTAAAGCGTGTGCGAGTCAATGTCCAATAAAAGTGGATGTACCGAGTTTTAGGTCGCGATTTTTAAATATCTATTACAGTCGTTATCAGCGTCCAATGAAAGATTATATGGTTGCAAATATTGAAACCATGTTGCCGTTAATGGCTAAAGCGCCAAAACTAATTAATGGTGTTTTAAAGCAATCAATAACACAAAATATCACAAAGAAAACACTAGGCTATGTCGACATGCCTCTTTTATCTGTTCCTACATTAAAAGAGCGTTGTAAAAGAAATGATATGACTGAGTTTAATCTTAAGAGGTTAAGTGAGCTAACTGATAAAGAACGCCAGAAGTATGTATTAATTGTTCAAGACCCATTCACCAGTTATTACGATGCAGAAGTGGTTAGTGATTTTATTGAATTAATACAACGACTAGGATTAAAACCAGTACTTTTGCCATTTAAACCAAATGGAAAAGCGCAACATATTAAAGGGTTTTTAAAGCAGTTTGCTTCTACTGCAAAAACAAGCGGTGAATTTTTAAATCAAGTTGCTATGTTGAATATTCCAATGGTTGGCGTGGATCCTGCTTTAGTTCTTTGTTACCGAGATGAGTATAATGAGATTTTAGCTGATAAGCGTGGTGATTTTGCTGTGTTAACCGTTCATGAATGGTTATACCCTCGATTATCCTCATTTGATAAAGCGACAGTATTTGATACTAGAGCTTGGCAATTATTTGCCCATTGTACGGAAAAAACGAAATTGCCGAACGCTGAAAAGGAGTGGGGGGCAATTTTTGGTCATTTTGGTTTACGATTAAATACGGTTCCTGTTGGCTGTTGTGGCATGGCAGGAACTTATGGACACGAGGCTGACAAATTGGCCTCATCCAAAGCAATCTATGAATTAAGTTGGAAAGGAAATCTAGCTAGTTTGGATAAGGAACGTTGCTTGATTACAGGTTATTCATGCCGTAGTCAGGTTAAGCGATTTGAAGGGCAGCAATTAAAGCATCCATTACAAGCGCTACTGACTAACATATAATGATCTAATTTCGCGCTATTTTGTGGTAAAGTAGCGCGAAATTCCTGTAATGAGTTAAATGCAAACGAACTGTGTTGTGTTTGTTAAAACTAATATAAGTTGATTTTTACAGGTTGGTATATTGTGTTTGTTGTTTTCATTAGAGTTGTAATATAAATGAGCAGTGCCGAATTAATTAGACGTATTCCGCAAATGAATGTTTTGGTGTTTACTGAAAAACGTGAACGCAGCACTCAAATTCGTCAATTTTTTCAAAAAGCGGGTTTTAAAAGTGCGGATAATTTTAATCTTGGCATGAAAGCATCAGATCTACCTGTCTATGATTATTATTTCATTGAGTATCATTACTCATCGCATGAAGTTATTGCTGAAATTGTTGATAATGCTCGAGCGAAAGCTAAGTTTGGTAAGCGTCCTATTTTTATCGTTGATATTGAGAATGAAGATTCTCAAGTCGATGATTTAAATGCGAGAGAATTGTTCCCTGATTTTATTGTTAATAGCCCTATCAATTACGGTTATATTGATGAACTAATAAAGAAATCATTTAACTTAACGTTATTAATAGAAAAGTTAATCGCGGAAGTTAAAGGATCACAAGCGGCTTTTATAAAAAGAGCGCAGACGTTTACAGGTATGTACAAAAATAGAATGCTGTTGAACATGACCTTAGAAGAACTTTATAAAGCGAAAGACTTTATGACGTTCAAAAAGGTATATCAACGTCATGATAAAAGCGAAATCATGCCACAAAATTTAATGGCGTATTGCCAAATGGTTGAAAAACCAAAAGCGATACCCGTTTTAGAATTGTTATTGCGTTCTAAAAAATACTTATTTAAAGCTAATTTAATGTTGGCTGAAATATATGAAGAAGCAAAACAAAAAAGTAAGCAGCAAGCATCTCTATCAAAAGCGTTTGAAAATAACCCAAAAAGTGACAGTGCTTTCTATTCTTATTTAACTTTTATCATCGAGAATAATGAGCATACTCTTATTCATAACATGATAATGAAACGTTTTTATCATATTGGTATTACACCAGTAACATTAAACAAAATGATATTGGATATTGCCGATACAGTATATAAATCGAATCATCAGTTTAATAAAGAAAAATATCGACGATTTTTTGGTCAATTAGTTATCACGTTGAAAAAACGAGTATCCATGGATAAGCGTGATGAATTGCAAGGTTATATTAATATTTTTATAGCGCGACAATTGTTTAAACAAGGTAAGCGTTATAAAGCAAAAGCAATTGCAGCAACTTGTTATCATCGTTTTTTATCCGAGCGTAAAGTCGCATCAGATGAATTTCGTGTGGCTACATTTGGCGTTTTAGCTATGGCTGGTGAAGTGAAGCTGTGTGTCGCTTTATATAAAGTGTTTGATCAAGCGAATCTAAAAAAGAACTCACCACAATTACTGCAACAATCAATGGTACATTTCCAAAAATTAAATAAAGTGTATCAGTGGCTCAGAGCACAAAAATCCGCAGATGAGAATAGACTTCAATTGATCAAAATAGGACAAACGTATCCGTATTCATCAGATTTGAACTATATGCTTCTTACTTTAACGTTGAAGGGTAAGAACTTAATGAGAAACCCTGAAAATATCAAACAGTGTCTAGCTATTATTCATAGAATGGAGCGCACAAATAACACTGCTGGGTATGAAAACGTAATGTCCTCTGTTGAACAAAACAAGAAAATATTGATCGATGTTTTGTTAGGTAGTGCATAATTTTCTACTTCTTTTTTGCTCAATAGGTTTTATCCATCACAGAGATAGGAAAGAGCGATTTAGCAATTTTCCAAAAATAGTCCACACTTAAGTTATCGAAGTAAGCGATAGCACGTTAGGGGGCTATAATGGAAAATAAAAAAGTAAAACAATACATGAGTGTACGACCTCTATATTTGACAGCGGATATGTCATTAGCAGCGGCGTTAGATCAATTTATTACTTCACAACATATTGGTGGTCCAGTTGTTAACGAGCAACGTGAGGTTATTGGGTTTATTTCTGAGCAAGATTTAATTAAGTCATTATTAGGTGTGAGTTATCACTGTCAAGATACACATGTTGTTGCAGATGTAATGAAGACCGAAGTGTTAACCGTTACACCTGATGATGCGATTGTTGATTTGGCTCAGACGATGACAGAAAACAAGCCAAAGATTTACCCAGTGGTTGAAGGTGGTAAGTTAGTTGGAATTATTACTCGTCGCAATGTTCTTCAGGCTATTAGTGAATCAATAGGTCACTGTTTTAAACACCCCGTTTAATCTTTAGTTTCATCTCTTCTTACAAAAAGACACTTCGGTGTCTTTTTTGTTTCTGATAGAAAAAATATCCTTGACCTTAGAGTTAACTCTAAGGTTTATAGTTAATGGTGAGAGTGAATTCAAACCTAACATTTAACAAAGGAATATCTCATGTGTACTACTCATAAATCGACACACAGCCATGATCATAAGCACAACCCATCAAGCTCATGTTGTGCAACGCCAAAAATATCAACTATCAAAGCAGAAAGTGCTACTACGGATTGTTGCAGCGGCGTTGATAAACCAACGAGTTCTGATTCATGTTGCGGCTCAGATCCTGGAGAATCAGACCCCTTAGTTGTCATTCCTCAAGTATCCGAGAAAGGTACGTTATCTCGTAGCTGGTTAATTTCTGAGATGGATTGCCCAAGTTGCGCGGCAAAACTAAAAAAAGCCATTCTTGCCATTCCAGATGTAGTTGATGCGAATGTTGTTTTTGCAACAGAAAAACTTACAGTAAGAACAAAAGATGAATCAGTATTTGATGTGGTTGAAAGTGTTGCTAGAACCACAGGCTTTCCACTAACGGATATGAATGCAAAAAATGCATCAGAAAATGTGGCTCAACCATTTTGGAAAAAGAACGCATTGTTATTGCTATTGGTTGCTTTTTTAGTAATTGCTACAGGCATTAATATTGTAAACAAAGAACTGGGAACGATTGCATTTACCGTTGCAGGACTGTTTGGTTTGATTCCGATTGGTCGTAAAGCCATTCGTTTGGCAAAAAATGGTTCACCATTCTCAATTGAAACGCTAATGACGGTTGCTGCTATTGGTGCAGTGTATCTAGGTGAAACCGTTGAAGCGGCAATGGTCATCTTATTGTTTATGTTAGGTGAACAGTTAGAAGGCTATGCATCAGCAAAAGCGAGAAGTGGTGTTAAAGCATTAATGGATTTAGTGCCAGATACCGCTCTACGAATTAATAGTGATGGAACCAAAGAAGAAGTTGCAGCCTCTGAATTGAATGTAGGTGATCGTGTGCAGGTGAGCCCAGGTGACCGATTAGCGGCGGATGCAATTTTACTTTCTGAGTTTGCATCGTTTGATGAAAGTGCTTTAACAGGGGAATCTGTACCTGTTGATAAAAAGGCAAACGATCCATTGATGGCAGGTTCTATTGTTAATGATCGCGTTATTGAGATTCAGATTACTTCAGCTCAAGGTGAAAATGCCATTGATCGTATTCTTCACCTAATTGAAGAAGCAGAATCACGTAAAGCACCATTAGAGCGTTTCCTTGATAAATTTAGCCGTTGGTATACTCCGGCAATGATGGTGCTGTCGTTATTGGTTATCATTATTCCACCACTGATGTTTGGTCAGTCATGGGATACATGGATTTATCGTGGTTTAGCTATGTTATTGATTGCTTGTCCCTGTGCGTTAGTGATTTCTACGCCTGCAGCGATTACTTCTGGTTTAGCAACGGCTGCAAAGCGTGGTGCATTAATTAAAGGTGGCGCAGCTCTAGAAGAGTTAGGTCATATCCAAAATATCGCATTTGATAAAACAGGCACATTAACACAAGGAAAACCAGTTTTAACCGATATCCGAGTATTAACTGAAACCGAAACGGAAGAAAGTATTTTACTTCAATCAGCTGCGGTAGAAATGGGATCGTCTCATCCGCTAGCAAGAGCTGTTGTAGTTAGAGCGCAAGAGCAGGGGCTAACGGTTATTGAAGCAGATAATCGTGAGACCGTTGTTGGTAAAGGCATTAAAGGAACGGTTAACGATCAACATATTGAATTGTATGCACCTCAACAATTTGATGGTGAAGTTATTCCTGAAATTGAAAGCCAAATCGCCTTCTTAGAGCAGCAAGGTAAAACCGTTGTTCTGGTTCTGATTAATGAGCAGATCTCTGGATTATTAGCATGGCGTGATGAACTCCGCGCTGATGCTAAAATGGCTGTAGAAAAGTTGGTTAAATTAGGAATTAAACCAATCATGCTTACTGGTGATAATGAGCGAGCAGCAAAAGCCATCGCTGCGGAGTTAAATATTGACTATAAAGCAGGTTTATTACCTTCAGATAAAGTGAAGTATGTTGAGCAATTAACCGCTAATGCGAAAACGGCAATGGTAGGTGATGGCATTAACGATGCACCAGCAATGAAAACCGCATCTATTGGTATAGCGATGGGAGGGGGAACCGATGTTGCTCTTGAAACAGCAGATGCTGCGTTAACGCATAACCGCTTAGAAGAGCTTGCACCAATGGTGGCACTATCAAAAGCAACACTAAGCAATATTCGTCAGAACATTACCTTAGCGCTTGGTTTAAAAGCTGTCTTCTTAGTGACTAGCTTGTTTGGTATTACCGGTTTATGGGTTGCGGTATTAGCAGATAGCGGCGCAACAGTTCTCGTTACTTTAAATGCGCTTCGTTTATTACGCTTTAAAGAGAAAGAGTAATAATATACAAATGAATTTAGTGAAGTAACTCAAATTAAAGCGCTCGTATTATGAGCGCTTTTCTATTTTTATGTGATGCCAATCGATTTTCTTTGCAAGAATGTAATGTGAAAGCATGTCATTTGAGGTCTTTGTCACATAAAGCCGTCATTTAATTGGGTAAAGTAACTTCATCAAATCAAATATAACTAATTTAATTAACGCGGCCCTACAAAACCGCAAGGAGCTAACCATGACAGCAGCAGTATTCCATTTAGGCGTAACAAAAGAAGATCTTCAAGGTGCAGAAATGGCGATCATCCCAGGTGATCCAGCACGTGTTCAGAAAATCGCAGAACAAATGGAAAACCCTAAGTTTTTAGCAAGCCACCGTGAATACACAGTGTACTTAGCTGAATTAGATGGCAAGAAAATTGTTGTATGTTCTACAGGTATTGGTGGTCCATCAACATCGATTGCGGTTGAAGAACTTGCTCAACTTGGTGTTCGTACTTTCTTACGTGTAGGTACAACAGGTGCAATTCAACCTCATGTGAATGTAGGTGATATGATCGTTACTACAGGCTCAGTTCGTTTAGATGGCGCAAGTCTTCACTTTGCTCCAATGGAATTCCCTGCAGTTGCAGACTTTGACGTTGCAACTGCAATGCGTAAAGCGGTTGTTGATCAAGGTGCAAATGTACACACAGGTGTAACAGCATCAAGTGATACCTTCTACCCAGGTCAAGAGCGTTACGACACATTCTCTGGTCGTGTTGTTAAGCGTTTCCAAGGTTCTATGCAAGAATGGCAAGACATGGGCGTATTGAACTTTGAAATGGAATCAGCGACGCTATTAACTATGTGTGCAAGCTCTGGTTTACGTGCTGGTTGTGTAGCAGGTGTAATTATTAACCGTACTCAAAAAGAAATCCCAGATCACGCTACGCTAAAAGAAACAGAAGCGCGTTCAATTAAAGTGGTAATTGAAGCGGCTCGAAATCTTCTATAATAGAAAGAGCATAAATAAGTATAGAATGCCGCTGGTTCATAGAGAATCAGCGGCATTTTTTATATGAATTGAAAAGCATTAAAAAAGGCCCACAACAGGGCCTTTTTAGTATCAGAGAGGATCTTAATCGAAAATATTAATGACCACCGGCCGCTAAGAACCAGTTAAGAAGATGTTTTTTAAGATCGCCTAATTCATCAGGGCCGATAATCGCCAAGCCTAAGTCTTGTGCGCGCATAATGTCGTTATTACGTAGAGGACGGAAGCTAACAAGCATTGCACGAGCTTGCAGTCCACCAAGTAAATCACGTAATGATTCTAATTTGTATAGCGTATCATCACCATCATCACGCATGCCTTTGGTTTTACATTCAATGATATGCAGTTTGTTATTTACGATACTAACCACATCAAGTTCATTACGAACGTCTTTTTCACCAATTTCCCGATGCACTTGAACATTTAACGAGTGGTCTTGCAGAGTTGGTAAATATTGCTGAATATCGACAACCGTGTTGTGAACCAATATTTCAAGCCATTCACCATTGGCTAAACGACGAGCTTCTTCGCAATCAAAAGTGAGTATGCCATTTTCATACGTAGCTAACCCTGTTTCAACAAGATCAGTTAGTAGCATATTAAGTTCTTTATAGCTCTGTTGTTTCTCTGTTACTTCAACATCTAAACGTTGTTCTTTACGACAAGTGGTGGCTAAATAGTTTAATGTTGCTAAGCCCGGGCCTAACTCTAATGCGTTGCTTGCCCAGCGTTGGCATAGTTCTCTTAAGCGCTTATCGATACTTTCTGGTAATTCAGTTTCTGAAAACTCACAGCGAGCCCCAAAAATAGCAAGATAATCACTCAAGCGAATATTATCAGCAACGTGTTTTTGTTTGCGACCATCTGGGTATAACCAACATAATTTGTCACTGTATGGCTCTACAACAAAGATTGGCCAATGATATGAACGGAACACTTCATAGGCAGAAAGAAGACGGTGACGAAGACCACAACTTGCATTTAATTTGATGTCACTAAAGTGAAGTTTCATTTCAGCAGCAAGTGCTTGCAATGATTGCTTGATTGCGTGGGTATCAACAATATTAGGGATTTCAAAAAAATCAGAACTGATCCCTTTATATTTTAGAATTGACTCCAGTCGATGGAACATCTCTTTTTGAGTTTCATCGCCAATGAACACCATGTGTTCGCCTTTCACCGATAAATCTAAAAGTGGGGTGATTAGACGTACGGGGTCTTGATCTAAAATGCCAACATGCGTAATCATTTAATAATTCTTGTAATGGCGATTACACATAAATGGAAGCAAGAAGGCATGTGTAATCTTTCGTTATATTTATGGTTTTGAATAATTTTGACTATTCAATACTACTGTTATGAGGGGGAGGATGATAAAAATCAAGCTATTGTTAGATATTCTTATTTGGGCTTAATAAAAAAAGACGATAGAATAGAGGCACATGCCTTACTATAGAAAGAGTTTATGAGCTATTTACCTTTAGATGAATACAATCGCAAGTGGATTTTTACTCATCAATCAATGCCTGTTGATGATGCCTTGCTGCCTTTAATTAAACCATTCACTCAAGCAAAATCAGCTCAAGTTTGGAATGACTTTATTAGTAGTAATAGCCCTACGGCAGATCATTTTGGCTCAAAAGAGTGGCCAATGAAGAAAAGCTCGTGGACAAATGAAATTGATTGGCAACACCGCTGGGACAGCGATAATGAATCATTACCTGAAGAAGTGCTAGAGTTTATTGATTGGTCAGATGAAGTAACTATCTATTTTTGTTATGAGAAATATAACTTAATTGAAACCTCATGGGGAACGTTTAAGAAAACGTGGAAGAACTTCTTATTTTATGATGACTTACCATTATTAATTGGTAAGAAAAAATCACAAGTCTTATGGTTTAATTCTAAGGGCAAAGTGAAGTTAGGAACAAGAAGTTAGGCTAGATTCGCCATTTTATTTAAAAGAAAAGCTCATTGTGAAGGCAATGAGCTTTTTTTGTATATTATACCCGATTAATTGAAATAGTATGTTCGGGCGCATGAATTTCAAGATAATGAGAAAAGCTATCCAATTCATGTTTTAAGTTTTCGGTGTCGGCTTTATTTAAATGGATGATAAAACGTTGAAACTCATTGATATCCAATATCTGTTTATTATACATAATCCATTCAATAATCAGCTCTTGTGGAACAGAGGCGATATCACTTAACCTCTTAGCTGCATTGCGTAATTCTCGAGTACCGAAACGGGACCAACCAACAAAATAAAGTAACACTATGATCGCCAATATGGCGCTTTCAATCATAAAAGTTACCTTCAAAATGTGATGATTTCAGTATACTTGAATCAAATGCAATTAGAAGAAGAATAAGATGATGTTTGCACACCTTTGACAGTGGTGTGCAATTTTTCACCAAAGATATTCATTTCTCATATAACAAATTAAAGCATTAATGAGAATTCATCTAATTAATTAGACGTAAGCCTGCAGGTAATGCATCACCAAATAAGCGTTTAGAATCCGCTTCTGTTAATGCTTGTTGACTTGATACTAGTCCAATCCAACTTTGTGGGCAGCGTTCTTTTTTCAATTTATCAATGATCTTTTCTCGATAATCATCCGATACATCTAGGGTTCTATCTCCAGTTAAGCGAGCCATCATGACAGCAGCAAAACCAGCCATTGGTTGTTCTTTCCAGTCTTGTTCTAATAATGTTGGTAGCCACTGAGAGATTTGACTTGGAGGCACTAAATTATGTTGGCTACCATAAAATGGTGAACGTGAACAAATTCGACCTAAAGCCCACCAGTGCACCTGCGGTTGGTTACCATTTTTTGCATGGCCTAGTACCCAAGAAGCAATTAACATTTTATCTTCTACATCGAGGTGTTCTAGTGCTGCAGCTAGGCGAACCATTGCCTCATAACTTTTGTTACTGGCTTCTTCCAATGTTTTTGGGTTGCGCAAAGAACCTGGATGTAGGTATTTTGCCATATCAGCTAAAATCGTTTCTTGTTGCTCTTGGTTTAGACCTCCAGAAATTCGACGCCAGAATGTCCACCAGTCGTTCCAAGATTGTTTCGACTCGAATTGAATGCCTTGTTGATAGGTTTCCCATGCTTGAGATATCTTCCATTCATCGGCAGGGTAGCCAAAACCAGGACGCAGAGCAAAACCTGTCATTTTTAACCAGTTTTGTTCATGTTTATCAGAACGGCGGCGACGTTTTTTACTGTCAAGTAATGCGGTTGCTAGTTCCCGTGAGGTAATTAAATCCCATGATTCACGTTTACCTATCAGCTTCTCTATGTTTTTAGAAAAGGCTTTAATGGCATTTGGGTTTTGTTTGCTGCCGCCATAAGCCTCTTTAATACTTGCTATAGCATTCGGTAGACGAGGAGGAAGGCTAATTTGATCCGCAAGGTTAGCACTTTTATTGGAGGCTTGATTACGTACTTCAAATTCGACTAACCAACGCAGCGAATCGTCTTCAACAGAAACGCATTCAATTTTAATGGTTCCGACTTCTGTAAATTGACAAGCGAGAGTTACTTCAACGCGATCTTTCTGGTTTGCGTGCAGTTCATCTTTTGATTTACTTGATTCAAGTGTTACTACGTAAGGAGGTAAGCTAACAAAACTAGGGTCGGATAACTCAGTGATCATTCCTGAGGTCGCAAGTTGACCTTTTGTTGTTGAAAGCAAATTAAATCGAACTGGTTCGCCTAAAGTTAGTGAGAAACGACGACTTGTCATGCGAATTTCTTCGCCTTCTTCACTGCCTTTTGCCAATAAACATAAACCTTGAGGCTGTTTATTTTTCTCTTCTAATTGCAAATAGAATGAACGAGCCGAACCACCGCCAATCTTTAACTGTGCACCATGACGTGCTTTACCATAAGCAACGGCACCGTAAGCAACAGCCAAATCAGGATGAGGGTTAGATAGTTGAGTGACAGTGTCACCTTTCCAGTTATTCATCAATTCAAGTGAACGTTCAGCTAATAGCGGACTATTAAATACGCCGCCATTGAGTAACAGACCCACAGGTATAGCACGGTCGTCATGATTAGCTAATTCCGCATCATCCCAACCTAATGCTTTTGCAGAGACTTCTTTATGGTTATCTAAGAATTGAGCTAGGTGTTTACTGATCGCAGGATCTGATGCGTAAGGTAAGCCAAATTCAACAACAGCAGTTTGACGCTGATTTGGACGGTCACTAAAGTCGGTCAGTGGTAAGAATCCATCCAGTGCGATCTGATGTACTTCTTCTTTGGTTAACTCAACTTTGCGGCTGCCACCTAATAGTTTAGAGCCTGACCCCAGAAGAGTAATGTGACCAGATTCAGGGGCGTTAGCAGATAGCAAACGTTCTTTGGTTTTGCGAGTTTGTTGGATAAGTTTGGTTAACGCGGCTGCCGTCATTTTCTTACCGCTATCTAAACGCTGTTCAGCTAAATGCGCTAAGGCTAAATCGATGTTGTCGCCGCCTAGCATTAGGTGATCACCCACACCGATACGATCAAGAGCTAATTCGTCTTTATTAAAACGTGCTTGGATTAAACTTAAATCGGTAGTACCGCCGCCTACATCGCACACCACCATTAACGGGATGTTCTTTAAAATGTCTTTTGCAGTATCTTGATGATGGTGGTACCAGTCATAACAAACGGCTTGTGGTTCTTCCAATAGAATGATCTTATCAAGACCTGCCAGTTTTGCTGCTTCGATAGTAAATGAGCGAGCACTTTCATCAAAAGAGGCTGGTACAGTAACAACGACTTCTTGAAGCTCCATTGGAGCGTCTGGGTGATGATAATTCCACGATTGGCGTACATGGTTTAAATAGCTTGCACTGGCAACAATAGGTGACACTTTTTCGACATCATCTGCGCCTGCCCAAGGAAGAATATCAGAGGTGCGATCAACTTTGGTATGAGATAACCAACTTTTAGCACTCACGACTTGGCGACCTTCTACTTTTGATCCCAATTCACGGGCCCATTCACCAATGATGGCGTTTTTTATCTCCCCCTCAATTGTCTTTACATTCCAAGGCAGCGTCAGATCATTTTCAGTGAGCTGACTTTTTGATGCGTGGTAACGAAATGATGGAAGTAGGGGTTTACGAGCCACTTCACCCGGTCCAACCAATTGGTCGATATTGAAGATTTCAATTGGGCTAGTTTCAATACCAAGAGAAATATCAGTATAAGCAACAACGGTGTGAGTAGTACCAAGATCGATACCAATTAAATAGCGATTAGAAGAACTCATAAAAACCCCGACGTAATGTTAGTCTTGTAGCTGTTAGTAATACCAATATCAATAATGAACATCTAATTAGTTACATTGGTATAAGAAGGCAACAGCAAAAATACAAAGGATATATAGTAAAAGAGTTCAGCCTCCATAACGGTGACTGAACTCTTAAGATGCGTAACTAGCGAAGAATAATATTTAAATTACGCTTCACGAACATCGAACTCAACGTGCCATTTCTCACCGCTGTCAGCAGCAATAGCTTCAAGATAAAGAGTACCAAGTTCAGTCACTTTAGAGGCTAAACGAACAGGCACCACTTCACCTGCTGTGCGGCCTTCAGTAACAGGTAATGTCACTTGAATTGCAGGTAACTCTTCTAGCTCTTCTGGCATCCAGAAATCCAAATGTGTACCGGCTTGGTCGTCACGACGAGTCGTTGAACCATAGAACTTAAATTGCACCGGTTGGCCAATCACCAAACCAAATTGTTGGCTAGGTACATCGGCGTGCGAGCCTTCTTCCATACCAAATGGAGCAACACACAATGCTTCCATTGGTGGTTCCATTCCAGGAATCGCAGGCATAGAGCTTTCGATACCAACATAGTAACTTGATGCAATGCCACCACGGATACGAACACCCTTACCGGTACGAACAGAGCCGTAGTAAGAAGCACCAGCCGCAACAGCTAAATCAAGGTCAAGACCTTCAAGCAGTTTTGCGTCTTCCGCTTCGCCATCGATTAACCACTGATTAATAATGCCAAGTAGACGCTCTGCAAGTAGGTTTGATTTTAGAACTCCACCATTTAAAAGAATGGCCGTTGGTTTAATAAAATCGGATTCGTTTTGTTGACCAAATACTTCATCAGTTGCTGCTTGTTGACGTGTTAAGAAACTAGCAAGGTGACGAGTTACCGCTGCATCTTGTGCATAAGGAAGACCCATTTGAGTTAATGCACCACGTGCAGATTGAACTGGGTGCTCAGTCACAGGAACAACAGGGAAGAAGCCTTCAACCAAAGTTTGTTGAACTTCTTCTTGAGTTAATTCAGTTTGTAGCGTGCCACCTAACAATTTAGAACCACGGCTAGGAACCACAATTGGCACTGCGCGTAATTCAGCATCATTAAGAAGGGCTTCTTTAGCATCACGACAGGCGTGAGTCATCACTTGAATTTGCCAAGGTTGCAGTTGCTTACCTTCTTGCGCTAGCTTCATTTTTAAACGATAAGCTAGGGCTAAATCCATGTTGTCGCCACCAAGAAGAATATGATCACCTACCGCAACACGGTTTAGGCTTAAATTACCTTCTTCTTCAGTAACCGCAACTAATGATAAATCCGTTGTACCACCACCGATATCGACAACTAAAATAACATCGCCAACCGATACTTGGTCACGCCATGAATCATCGTTATTTTTGATCCAGCTGTATACCGCTGCTTGTGGCTCTTCTAAAAGCGTTAAGTTACGGAAACCAAGATTATTTGCCGCTTCTGCTGTTAAATCACGCGCAGCAGGGTCAAATGATGCAGGTACTGTAATTGTAATGTCTTGTTCATTTAGAGGGTGCTCTGGGTTTTGGTGATCCCAAGCGTTTTGTAAATGCTCTAAATAACGCTTTGTTACTTCAAGAGGTGACGCTTTGATCACTTCTTCAGGGCTGTTTAATGGTAAGAAGGCTTCACGACGGTTTACGCCACCGTGACATAACCAACTTTTCGCACTCGCAATTAAACGAATTGGCGTTTTGCTTCCAAGGTTACGAGCTATGCTACCAACAATTGCGTTTGGCTTGGTTGTCCAAGGAAGGCTTGTATCACCTTCTAATAGTTCAGCTTCATGTGCTTGATACATGAAAGAAGGCAGCTGCGATTTTTCTTCAACTTGACCTGGGGCGGTTAGTTGAGGGATTGGCATTACTTGAACGCTTGCGTCTTCATCATGTAAATCCACATAAGAAAGAACACAGTGAGTTGTACCTAAATCGATACCAATGCTGTATTTAGCTTGTTCCATTACAGTTCAACCTCTGCTGGAGCAACGATTGTTGCGTCATAACCTTCAGCCAGCTTTGGTAGCTTCACTTCCGCAACTTTCCAACCACGGTGAATTAATGTGCCATTAAATGGAGCTTCACCAACTACATTACCCGTTAGACGAATTTCCGATGGGTTAAAACCAGCAGGAATAGATAAACGAGACTCTTCTTCCTCAGTACGAACTGGAGTAAGAGTAAAGTAGTCAGATAATACTTTTTGGCCGCCTTCATGAATAACACGAGCTGCAGCACCAACTTCTGCATCTGCGAAGCCTTTTAGGTCTTCTTGCATAAAGTCGATAAAACGTGCTTCTTTTTGTAATAAAGCCAATAGTTGTAAAGCAGATTCAGGCGTTGATGCTTTTACTTTTGGCTCAACTTCGATGATTTTCTCAATGATCTTTTCAACTTCAACGACTTTTTCGATTTCGACGATTTTTTCTACAGGTTTCTCAACTTCGACGATTTTTTCGACTTCAACTGTTTTTTCGATCTCTACCGCTTTACCTTTCTTCGTTATGTACAATAATGCAAATAGAGCAGATGTACCGAACAGGACAATGTGTCCTAAATCAAAGGTAGAAGGAATAGCATTCAAGTCAAAATTCATAATTCATTCTCTATATTCTAGGGTGCTTAGCACCAAACGTTTCTAACTAAATTGTGGCTAATAGTAGCATATTCAAGGGATAAGAGATAAAAAGAAGGGCAATCAAAGCGACTAATATATGCTGAATGATGTAATTTTGAACAGAATGAATCAAATCTGAGTAATAAAAATTAAATATAGGCTTTTGGTTTCGAAAATTTTAAAATTTTATTAGAATTAAAGGGTTATCAACCGTTGGAGAGCAGAGTGTTTAAGAGTAATTACTTTTATGTAATGACCAGTTTTTTGTTAGCTCTATCTCTAGGTCTATTAAGTATGAGGTTCGTTTATCTATCCGATTTGGATAATAATCAAAAGAACTTCTATAAAGAAGCAGATAGACAGTCAGCGCTGCTTTCGATGTTAATAGAGAAAGATATTGATTTTATAGGTGCGGGGGCAAACTTCTATCAAGTAGGCAGTAAAAAGGATTGGTCTCAGTTTCCTTTGTTTGCGGATTCATTATTGCATCGTTCTAATAGTCTTATTTCACTTCAGTGGATGGAGAAAGTGGAAGAAAAAGATATTGATGATCATTTTAAACAAATACATAAAAATTATCCCTTAGCTCGATTATATACCGTCCCAAAAGACCAGCCTAAAACCTACGGTTATGTGATGAAAAATCATGAGCCCATTTATATCGCAACAGATATCTATCCAAGAGATGAGAAAAACTCACCTCTAATTGGATTTTATTCATCGAGAGAGCGTTTTAATCTTGTTGTCGAAGAGTTTTTAACAACGGGGCGGCCGAGTGTTTCAGATAAAATTCGTTTGTTAAGAGACAGTCTTGATCAGATTGCTCCGAAAACAGGCATGCTAGTTTATCACCCAGTATTTACTTCAGATAAAACATCGTTAAAAGGGGTAATGGTTGGAGTAGTTAGGATCACAAGCTACTTTGATCGCTTAGTTAATTCTACTTCTTTAGGTGAGGAATTAGTTGTTCGTATTATTGATACGGGATTTGATGCAGGTGATGATCCTATCATGTACCAAAGCAGTACATGGAATAATTTTAAAGGAGTTGATTATACAACTAGCGTAAAAATCGAAAATCGGCTTTGGAAAATTGAATATAAAGCTGACAATAAATTAAACGAATATCAAAGACTCACGTTGATCTGGTTATTTTTTGGTATTTTAACGATTTCAATGCTGATTGCGGCACTAACTTCTGTTGTTACTCGAGATAAACAACGAATTGAAAATCTGCTCGAAATTAGAACCAAAGAATTACGTTATATGGCAATGCATGATGATCTTACTGGCTTATTAAATCGTCGTGCTATACGTGATGTGATTAGTCGCTATATTGAAACAAAAAAATCCTTTGCTTTGTTGTGTTTTGATATTGATAAATTTAAACAAATCAATGACACATATGGTCATCCTGAAGGGGATGCAGTTTTGCGACATATTGGTCACTTAATGTCTGAAACATTGGGAAATAATGCCTACGTATCACGTCTTGGAGGTGATGAGTTTTCTATTGTGATGAAGCTGAATAGTATCGATGAACTAACGTTAATTTCAGAACAAATTCATGATCTTGTAGCCACATCTCCAACGGTGCTTAATGATTTCGATATCGCTCAAACTATCAGTCTTGGTGCTGTTCTTTGGCAAGGAGAAACTCTTGAAGAGTTGTTGAAGGCTGCTGACCAAGCGTTATATCAAAGTAAAGCGATGGGGCGTAACCAAGTTACCATTCGAGGCTGAATTTTCAGCAATCAACTTTCATAGTGTCGCGCTTAGCGCGGAGTTTAGGTAGAATAGCGCTTCGCTTTTTATTGTGTACCAAGGATCTTCATGAACTTTAATCGTATCGTCTGTTTTGATTTAGAAATGTGCTGTTGGAATGAAAATGGCAAAGGTAGAACAGGGGAGATCATTGAGGTTGGTTTAGCTGAAATTGATCTTACAAAAGGTGAAGTGGTTAAGCGTGCGCAGTATTATGTAAAACCAGAAAAAGATGAAATCTCTCTATTTTGTGTTGATCTTACAGGTATCTCTCCACGTAAAATTGAAAAACAAGGCCGTCCATTAGCTGATGTATTGAAGTCCATGGTTAAAAACTTTGGCGGAACAAATAAAATTTATGCTGCGTGGGGACATGATGAACAAATCCTTGAAGCGGAATGTAAAGCTAAAGGTATTGAAGTTCCATTTAATGAGTTTTTAAACCTTGCCACTATCTATCGAATTCGTTCGCGTAAGAAAAACGAGCGAATGGGGCAACGTAGAGCAATGGAAGAATTGAATATCGAATGGGAAGGCCGTCAACATTCAGGGTATGTTGATGCGTATAATTTGGCTCAGTTAGCATTGAAAATATTGTAAAAGTTGGAAAATAAAAAAGGAGCCGATGAGCTCCTTTTTTGTATTTGTTAATACTAAATTCGTATTATTTGTTATCGCGTTTGTATAACTCAGTGAATGAACGCTGATAAGCATTTGCGATTTTTGTCATGATATTTTTAGCCATAGCGCCACCTTTTAATCTGATAAATAAACGAGATATTTCGTCTTTGTATGGCGCGCATTATAGATATTAATTTAATAATTTCTAGCTAGTAAAATTGTATTTTCAGATTAGTTTTTCTAATGCAATTATTTTTTATTTGAAGAGTGAATGTAAGTGGGATACTTATAAAAAGCAGCAATAAAAAAAGGAAGCCAATTTAGCTTCCTTTTCGGTTTAACATCTTTGATTAAGCTTGTGCGCTTTCTACCTGTTCATCGGTACTTTTCTGTCCTAATACTCGACTTGTGATTGTACCTGCTGTCATTGCTCCACTTACATTTAGTGCGGTACGAGCCATATCAATCAATGGTTCGATAGAAATAAGCAGTGCAGCAATAGTAACGGGTAATCCCATCGCAGGTAACACGATTAACGCTGCGAATGTTGCTCCGCCACCAACCCCTGCAATACCAAATGAACTTACCGTGATAATCGCAACTAGAGATAAAATGAAATGTCCGTCAATCGGGATTCCCACAGTCGGTGCAACCATTACCGCCAACATTGCAGGGTAGATACCAGCACAACCATTTTGACCAATTGTCGCCCCAAAGGTCGCTGATAAATTAGCAATTGCTGGTGGTACTCGTAGTTTTGTAATTTGTGCTTCAACATTCAGTGGAATCGTTGCTGCTGAGCTACGAGAGCTGAATGCAAATGTCAGTACCGGCCAAATCTTTTTAAAGTAATCAATAGGACTAACACCTACTAGTGATACCAATAAGCCGTGTACAACGAACATTAATAAAATAGCGATATATGAAGCTACGATGAAACCAAGTAGGTTTAAAATATCGGCCGCATTTGATGTGGCAACCACTTTAGTTAATAACGCTAAGATACCGTAAGGGGTTAGAGCCATAATCATTTTAACTAATCGCATCACGATTGACTGTGCAACATCAACAAAAGTATTAATAGGCGCAGCTAGCTCTTCCTTTTCTTGACTCACTTTACGAGCCGCAATACCAGATAGAATGGCAAAAATAACAACTGCAATGATAGATGTTGAGCGAGTTCCAGTTAAATCAGCAAATGGATTGGTTGGGATAAAGCTAACTAGCATTTGAGGAATACTTAAATCACTCACGCTACCAATACGAGACTCAAGTACAGCAACACGAGCTGTTTCACGAGCACCTTCTGTTAACCCCTCAGCAGTTAAGCCGAAAGTATGAGTAACAGTGATACCAATAAGAGCGGCTATCATAGTAGTAACAAGTAAAACACTAATAGTTACGCCACTGATTTTTCCTAGTGAACCTGATTTATCCAGTTTAACCACTGCGGCAAACATAGAAACAAGCACTAGAGGCATTATTACCATTTTAAGTAGACCAACGTAACCACTGCCTACAATATTGACCCAATCAAGTGTTGTGTTAATTACGTCGCTGCCTCCACCGTATACTAGGTGAAGCCCTAAGCCATATAAGCTACCAGCAACAAGACCAATCAAAACTAATCTCGATAATGTATATTCTTTACGTTGCTGTGTATTGAGAAAAAAGATGAGGCCGATAAATACGGCTAAATTGATTATAATGGCTAATGACATACTGCATTCCTGTTCATAAATGCGCCCATTTTTAAGGGGTAAGACGCAAAGCACTTTGATTTAGTAAGGATAATAACGATTCGTAGGTTAGTAGGGTAATTGATAAAAGTTATTCTATATAACCAAATGGAATAACAGATTTGTATTAAGTTATAGATACAGCCGTTATCGTTTAACACCTAGAACAAAAGTATGTGATGCGGTACCATTTCAGCATAAAAATAAGCTAAATAAAGGAAAGTAAATGGAACATGAATTTTGGCAAAAAAAATGGGCAAGTAATGTCATTGGTTTCCACCTGCCTGATACTAATCCAATTTTAACTCAATACTGGTCAGCTTTAGAACCAAAAAGAAATGAAACTGTTTTTGTTCCATTGTGTGGTAAATCGATGGATCTTGATTGGTTAGCAGAGCGTCATCACTCTGTAACAGGGGTAGAACTGAGCCAGATAGCTGTTCGTGCTTTCTTTGCTGAACGTTTATATACACCGACAGTGACACAATTAAGTAGTACGCTAGAACTTTATGAATTTGATGAATTTACTATTTATTCAGGTGATTACTTTGTTGCTCCTATTGAAGCCGCTGATTTAATTTATGATCGCGCCGCATTGGTTGCACTACCAAAAGAGATGCGTGAAGAATACGTTCAAGTGTTACGTAGTCGATTAAAAGAAGGTGGGCGTATATTATTAGTGACACTAGATTACGATCAAAATGAAATGGCTGGGCCTCCGTTCTCTGTACCTGAAGAAGAAGTACGAGCGCTGTTTTCGGGAATGAAAATTACACGATTACAACGAGATGAAGCTGATGCGGAGCACCCTAAAATTAAAAAAGGGCTATCTCGTTTTGCTGAAGAAGTGTGGTTAATTGAAAATTAATCAATAAAAAAGTGAAGTAATTTTGTATGAAGGCTATCAAGTTTGTTTGATAGCCTTTTTTGTTGTTAATGAGTTATGCATCATAAATTTGTAATTTGCTTTTTCTTGTTACATTTTAAATGTGATCGATATTTATTTATGAGGGGGAATAACGATTTAAGATCGAGTTTCCCTACATAAAAATAAAGATAATAATGAAAAAACATATATTAACTTCAGCAATTTTACTTTCATTAAGTGGTTATGCAGCAGCGGCAGATGGCGATATTGTTGATGTCACGATCCTAGGTACATCAGATATTCATGGTTATTTTATGCCTTGGGATTATGCGAGCGATAAGCTTAATATGAAAGGCAGTTTGAGCCAAATCGCCACTAAAGTGAAAACGATTCGTGATGAACAAGAAAATGTAATATTGGTAGATGCCGGTGATACGATTCAAGGCAATTTTGTCGAAACTTTTAAGGATGAGCCTATAGATCCTATGATGCTCGGCTTTAATGAAATGAAATATGATATTTGGGTTTTAGGTAATCATGAGTTTGATTTTGGCTTGAATGTACTTAATCGTTCATTGACACAATTTAAAGGTACATCATTAGGTGGGAATATAAAGCGAAAAGATGGTAATCCATTCTTACCTGCTTATAAAATTATTGAGAAAAATGGAATTAAAATTGGTGTGATTGGTATGGATACACCAATGACACAAGTATTTGCTGAAGGCACAAATCGCCTTGACGGTATGACTTTTACCAATCCATCTTTTGAAGTGAAAAAAGTCATTAAAGAAATAGATGATAAAGTAGATGCGATTGTATTAGTTGCTCATATGGGACTCGATAATGAAAACAATATAGAAGCGACTGGGGTTACTGATATCGCGAATGCCAATCCAGAGATAGATGCTATCGTTGCAGGTCATATGCACACTCGTATTGATAAAGCGACGGTAAATGGTGTGATTATTACCGAGCCAGATAAATATGGACGAGCGCTTTCTCGGATTGATTTACAGTTTGAAGAGAAGAATGGACAGTTCACTCTAGTTAATAAAGACAGCTTTACATACAAGATAAAAGGCGTTGAATCAGACGAAAAGATGGAAGAATTGTATGCTCCATATCATAAACGTCTGCGTGAAAATGCAAACCGTGTCGTCGCAGAATTACTAGGTGTTGATCTTGTTCCTGAAAATGAAATTAAAGGTATTCCACAAGTTCATATTCAGGATACAGGGATCAGTGCTCTGTTCCAAGAAGCCAGTATGCATTATGCACCATTAGCAAATGTGATTGCCTTACAAATTGATAATGATATGGCTGAATTAAATGTTGGAGAAATTAAAGCTAAAGATATTGCTTATAACTATCAGTATGCTGGTGGTGAAATTACTGTTTATGAAATGACAGGTAAAGAGCTGAAAAAATATATGGAGTGGTCAGCGGGTTACTTCAATAGCGTAAAAGAAGGGGATGTTACATACAGTTTTAATCTTGAACGTCGCTCATCAAAATATTCAACCAACGATTTCTTTGCTGGTGTGACTTATGCAATAGATTTAACCAAGCCAGCAGGTGAACGTATTACCGATCTTAAATTTGCCGATGGTAGAGATATTACGAATAAAACGCCAATTCGTATCGGAATGAACAGCTATCGAATGGGGCATTTAACCTAAAGATGGCGGTGTGCTTGAAGGTAGACATTTCCCAGTATTGTTTGATACCGAAGAAGAGTTTGGAGAAGAAGATGGAACAATTCGGAATTTAACCATTCGCTACTTAGACGAGGTAAAAAAAGGTAAATACGAAGGTAAGCCAATGAGTCGCTGGACATTGATCGGTCTTGAAGGCTATGAGAAAGAGCGAGAAACAGTAAAGACGTTAATTAACAGTGGCAAAATAGACGTACCAAAAAGCAAAGATGGTCGATATACCAATGTTGAATCTATTAATGTAAAAGATAAGATATTTTCAACGGAAGCTGAATTAACGACTTATTTAAGTAAACTTGAACAATCTTTAGATAAGGCGACAACTGAGGCTGAAAAAGCACGAATCCATCGCGATATGGTAATTGCAAAGGCACTGAATTAAACAACAAAAAAGGTGGCCATAATTGAGCCACCTTTATTTTTATTTATCACAAAGATAAAATAAATATTATAAGTAAAGCTTAGCTAAATCGCTTGCTTCTACTTCTTGACCTTCTAGTTGTTGGTTCCAGTTTGTACCAACTAAAACACCATCTTCAGAAAGAGTGATTAACCAATCTTCAACAAAAATATCTAGTGGGATTTCTGTTACTTCAAAGTCAGCCCATTCTTCAACGTTGTGAAAAGCAGCATCTTCTTTATTAGACCAGAATGGCATTACTTCAGAGTTTTCAAATTCTGTTGACTCTACTGAAATCCAACCGTCTTCATTATAAAGACTCCACACTAATTGTGTTTCTTTTGTCTCTGAAATGAAAAGCTCTAGGTTTGCTTGAGTATCTGACGTTAATTTGCTCATGACAATGTCTCTTTTAGGATAAACATAACGAATAATAAAGGAATATGAGAATATTGATACTTAAATTTATATGATTTTATGTTATAAAACTATCAATTAATATTTTTATAACAACAAATTAACTATTGGTTTTTTGGGGGATAATCATTTTTGTCCTATGATTAAAAAGACTAAGTAAAAATTAATTTGTTGATGCTGTTAAATGGATTTTAGGTGGTTACATGAAAGAGACACTAATACCTTCAAAAGTAGAAGTCAAAAATATAGAAGGTGATGCCTACACACTCAATAAGTCAGGTGTACCAACAAAAGTAAATGTTGGTCAGTCTATTAATGCAGATGACGTTTTATTTACTGGTTATGATGCAAAGGTTGTTGTTCAGATTAATGGAAAGTTAGTAACTATCGATAAAAACTGTATAAGTTGCCTTGATGAAACAAAACTAGAAGAACCATTGCAAGTAAAGAATATTGAAGGTGATATAGAACTAGATCCTACCCAATCAGCTGATGACGTTGATATTGCAGCAATCCAAGATGCCATTCTCGGTGGAGAAGATCCTACTGAAATTCTTGAGGCTACGGCTGCTGGTGAGAGTGGCAGTTCTGCAAACAGTGGTTTTGTTACTATTAATTACGCATATACAGCATCAATAGCCACAACAAGCTTTACTACTTCTAATGAATTTTCTTATGATAATCAAGAGTATATTGATGAGCTGGGGGGAGGTAACGGAAGTAATCTCCCTGCAGACCCGATTATTACTGCAAATAATACAGGTCTAACAAAAGAAGATGAAATTACTAATGCTGATGGGCAACTGGCCGTTACGAACCCTCAAAGTAATCTTTCGTATACTTGGTCTATTAATGGTAATGCAACCAGTGAATATGGAACATTATCTCTAAATGCGGTGACTGGTGAGTGGGAATATATTCTTAATAATAGCGCTCTTTCAGTTCAATCTTTAGCTAATGGTCAGATTATTACTGATGTATTTGAAGTCTCTGTTTCTGCTGGCGGTAATTTAACGTCAACGCAAGAAGTTACCGTAACTATTATTGGTACTAACGATGATCCAGTTATCTCAGGGATTGCTGTCGGTGATTTAACTGAAGGGGATGTAGGTGATCCTGATCCAACGGTCAGTGATACATTAACAGTAGTAGATGTTGATGCAACAGATACTCATACTTGGACAATTTTAGAAGGTGGTAATGCTACTTACGGTGTGCTCACTATCAATAATGGGGTTTGGGAATATACGCTAGATAACTCTCGTGATGCTACGCAAGCTCTTGGTCAAGGTGATGTTGTAACTGAAACGTTTACGATTGAAGTTGATGACGGGAACGGTGGAACGGATCAACAAGAAATTGTTATCACGATTAACGGTACTAATGATGAACCGGTAATTAGTGGCACTAACTCTGGGCGTGTCGTCGAGGATTTAATTGATTCAGCTGAAGGTCAATTGATCGCTGTTGATGCTGATGCGGGTGATTCGGTTACATGGTCTGTAACGGATCCAAGCCTAGGTATGTTTGGCTCATTAACTATTGATGCATCAGGAAAGTGGGTTTATAGCATCGATAATAACTTGTCTGCTACTCAAGCATTATCTAATGGCGAAACTCAAACAGAAACCTTTGAGATTGTTGCTGATGATGGCAATGGCGGCACAGTGACACATACGGTAACTGTCGAAGTTACTGGTACTAATGATCTTCCTGAAATCACGGATACATCTGTGACCACAGGTGCAGTTGAACACCGCACAACAGAAAGCGCAACGGGCGATTTAATTCTTGAAGATGTTGATGCTTTTGATACTCACACATGGACAGTTGAAGCCAATAGTAATGATGATTTAGGGACCTTCAGCGTTGATGCGAATGGCAAATGGACATTTAATTTAAACACTAACTCAGCGAACGTTATTGCTCTTGGTGTCGGCGAAACTTTAGATATTACCTATGTAGTTCAAGTTGAAGATAACCACGGTGGTATTGATTCTCAAGAAGTGACCATTACCGTTACTGGTTCAAATGATGGTCCAGTTATTAGCGGTACTGATACAGGTGCTGTTGTTGAAGATACCGTATCAGAAGCCAATGGGCAGCTAGAAGCAACAGATGACGATGTTAATGATACCGCAACGTGGTCAGTAACCGATGGTGCCGGTGTTTATGGTTCATTAACGGTAGATGCAACGGGTAAATGGACCTACGTTTTAGATAATACTCTTACAGATACTCAAGCGATTTCAAACGGTGAAGTGAAAACAGAAACCTTTGAGATTGTGGTTGATGATGGTAATGGCGGTACAGTGACACACACGGTAACTGTCGAAGTTACTGGTACTAATGATCTTCCTGAAATCACGGATACATCTGTGACCACAGGTGCAGTTGAACACCGCACAACAGAAAGCGCAACGGGCGATTTAATTCTTGAAGATGTTGATGCTCTTGATACTCACACATGGACAATTGAAGCCAATAGTAATGATGATTTAGGTACTTTCAGCGTAGATGCGAATGGTAAATGGACCTTTGATTTAAACACTAACTCAGCGAGCGTTATTGCTCTTGGCGTCGGTGAAACCTTAGATATTACCTATGTAGTTCAAGTCGAAGATAACCACGGTGGTATTGATTCTCAAGAAGTGACCATTACCGTCACAGGTTCAAATGATGGTCCTGTCATTAGCGGTACCGATACAGGTGCTGTTGTTGAAGATACCGTAGCAGAAGCATCAGGCCAGCTAGAAGCAACAGATGCCGATGTTAATGATACTGCAACGTGGTCAGTAACCGATGGTGCCGGTGTTTATGGTTCATTAACGGTAGATTCAACGGGTAAATGGACCTACGTTTTAGATAATACTCTTACAGATACTCAAGCGATTTCAAATGGAGAAGTGAAAACAGAAACCTTTGAGATTGTGGTTGATGATGGTAATGGCGGCACAGTGACACACTCCGTAACTGTTGAAGTTACCGGCACCAATGATCTTCCAGAAATCACGGATACATCTGTGACAACAGGTGCAGTTGAACACCGCACAACAGAAAGCGCAACGGGCGATTTAATTCTTGAAGATGTTGATGCTCTTGATACTCACACATGGACAGTTGAAGCCAATAGTAATGATGATTTAGGTACTTTCAGCGTAGATGCGAATGGTAAATGGACCTTTGATTTAAACACTAACTCAGCGAGCGTTATTGCTCTTGGTGTCGGTGAAACTTTAGATATTACCTATGTAGTTCAAGTTGAAGATAACCATGGTGGCATTGATTCTCAAGAAGTGATTATTACCGTTACTGGCTCAAATGATGGTCCAGTTATTAGCGGTACTGATACAGGTGCTGTTGTTGAAGATACCGTATCAGAAGCCAGTGGGCAGCTAGAAGCAACAGATGCCGATGTTAATGATACCGCAACGTGGTCAGTAACCGATGGTGCCGGTGTTTATGGTTCATTAACGGTAGATTCAACGGGTAAATGGACCTACGTTTTAGATAATACTCTTACAGATACTCAAGCGATTTCAAATGGAGAAGTGAAAACAGAAACCTTTGAGATTGTGGTTGATGATGGTAATGGCGGCACAGTGACACACACCGTAACTGTTGAAGTTACCGGCATCAATGATCTTCCAGAAATCACGGATACCTCAGTTATCGCTGGAGCAGTGACAGAAGAAACAACGCTAACAACAAGTGGTGATCTGTTTGTTGATGATGTGGATACTTTAGATTCTCATACGTGGACGCTTCTCTCTTCAAATAACGATCCATATGGTTCTATTACTGTGAGCACAAACCCAGATGGCTCTGGTAAGTGGGAATACACCTTAAATAATACCGCAGCTCAAGTACAAGCATTAGCTAATGGCGAAACTCATACAGTTGAATACCAGGTTCAAGTTGATGATGGACAAGGTGGTGTTACAACAGAAACTATTTCGATAGAAATTACTGGTACTAATGATGATCCGATTGTTTCTGGTCAATCAACAGGGTTAGTGAAGGAAGACACGGCAACACAAGCTGAAGCGCAAGGGCAACTGACGGTTGATGATGTGGATTTAATCGATGTTCATTCTTGGAGTGTCGATAATAACGCAGGAACTTATGGTTCCATTGTTATTGACCCTGTAACAGGGCTTTGGACCTATAGTATTGATAATTCGTTACCTGCAACACAAGCACTTACAGAAGGTGAAAGTGTTGAAGATACATTCACCGTGACTGTCGATGACGGTCAAGGTGGTACAGATACGATAGAAATCATTATTACTGTTGTTGGTACAAACGGTGTGCCTATTATTGGTGGAGATACGGTTGGAGAAGTAACTGAGGATACCACACTAACAACAACAGGTACGTTAACTGCAACAGATGAAGATGCGACGAGTTCGTTTAATTGGAATATTGTTGGTTCAGATACGGGTACTTACGGTAAATTTACTCTTGATGCTTCAACCGGTGTTTGGTTATACACATTAGATAACGATGCTGCTCAATCGCTTGGTGCGGGTGATGATCCGATCAAAGAGTATTATACCGTAGAGCTAAGTGATGGCGCAGGTGGCGTCATTACAGAAACGGTTGAAATCACCATTAATGGCACTAACGATAAACCAGAATTATCTGGACAAGCATTAGGTTCAGTAAAAGAAGACTCTATTGAAACAACTGAAGGGCAACTGATTGTCGACGATGTTGATTTAACGGATACTCACACTTGGAGTGTTGAACCTGCAACGGGTAAATATGGCTCTATTGTTGTTGATGCGAATGGTAAATGGACATACACCATTGATAATTCGTTGGATGTAACACAGCAGTTGGCAGAAGGTGAATCTGGGGAAGACCGATTTGTTGTTACTGTTGATGATGGTCAAGGCGGAACAGAGCAAAAAGAAATCGTTATTTCTCTGGAAGGGACGAATGATCTACCAAGTGTTGTAGATAGTAATGATACAGGGACTGTAACCGAAGATGGTGTACAAACTATATCAGATACATTGAGCGTGGAAGATGTTGATTTAGCGGATACTCATAATTGGTTTGTCATCGGTGCCGATGAGTCTAAATTAGGTAATTTCTCTATTGATGCAGTTACTGGGGAATGGACTTATATTCTCAAAAATGATGAAGCTCAGTTATTAGCAAAAGATGAAACTGTTGTCGAAAGTTTTGTGGTTGTCGTTGGTGATGGAAACAACGGTTATGCACAACATACCGTCGAAGTGACAATTGTTGGTACTAATGATAGACCTGAGATTACAGGTAGAACAACAGGTACTGCGGTAGAAGACATTATTCCTACAGCAACAGGTGCGTTGACAGCGGTTGATGTTGATTTTACGGATACACACACTTGGCTTGTTGATGGCGGTGGTATTGGTAAGTACGGTACGATGACCGTTGATGCGAATGGTAATTGGGTTTATGCCTTAGACCCATCAAACCCTGATACGCAGGCTTTAGCTGAAAACCAGCAAGAATTTGAAACATTCACTATTGCAGTAGACGATGGAAATGGTGGACAAAATGCAATTGTTATTACGGTTGAAATCTTAGGTACTAATGATGCTCCAATTATTGGCGGTAAAACATCTCGAACCATTATGGAAGATGATCAAGCATCAGTTTCAGGTCAACTAACTGATGGCGATGTCGATCTGACTGATACACATACTTGGACTTTATTAACGGATCCTAAAGGGATATTTGGTTCAATGTCCCTTGATGCCAATGGCAAATGGACATATACCATTGATAATTCTTCACCATTAACCCAAGGGCTATTAGAAGGTCAAACGGTTAAAGAAAAATTCATTATTCAAGTTGAAGACCAATATGGAGCAATTGATACAGTTGAAGTTATCGTAAAAGTCAAAGGTACTAACGATGTGCCTGAATTATCAGGTGATCTTAGTGGAGTCGTCGAAGAGGATTCCGCAATCACCATGGTTAATGGTCAACTTGAGCCAGATGATAAAGATATTGGTGATACTTACACATGGACACTTGATTCTAAAACAGGTTCATACGGAACGTTAACATTAACTGCTGATGGTCGTTGGGTTTACAATTTAGATAATAACAAAGCATCAGTTCAGAGTTTATCTGAAGGTGAACGTGTTCAAGATACCTTTACAGTTACAGTAACAGATGGTTTTGGTGCTTCAACCTCAAAAGAAATTGTCATTGATATTGTTGGTGATAATGACCAACCATCAATTAGCGGTGCAACAACGGGGAGTACAATTGAAGGTACACCTGGAAAAGATGTTGCAACAGGTGAGTTAACTGCTGTTGATATTGATACATTAGATACGCATACATGGTCTGTTGTTACGCCTGATGGTGTATATGGCAGCTTAGTGGTTGACCCTAATACTGGTATGTGGACCTATCAACTTGATAACTCGCGCCCTGCAACTATCGGAATCTCTTCAGGACAAATTGTTCAAGATAAATTTGTTGTTCAAGTGGATGATGGTCAAGGCGGGACAAATCAAATTGAAGTGGTTATTGATATAGCTGGTACAAATAGTTCTCCGGGTATTATTGGTGATACAACGGGAGAGATAAAAGAAGATGCGGCAGTTAATGTTATTGATGGGGATTTAAATTCAGGTGATTTAGATACACAAGACACATTAACGTGGGAAATTGTTGGTAGCCCAGGTCAATACGGTCAATTTACCTTAGATCAAAATGGTCATTGGACATACACCCTAGATAATAGCAATAACACTGTGAATGGCCTAAAAGAAGGTGCAGAACTTGTTGATACGATAACGGTTAAAGTGACGGATTCATTTGGTGAGGTCTCAGAAAAAGAAGTAGAAATCACTATTGAAGGTACAAATGATGCACCAACTATGACTGGAGCTTTAAGCGGTACGGTAGTAGAAGATACAACAACGACGATAGAAGGTCAGTTGAAGAGTGGTGACCCAGATGTGGGTGATGTTCATGCATGGAATTTAGTTGACGGTGTCGGCCAATATGGTGCGTTAACTATGAATGCGAATGGGCGCTGGACTTATACCTTAATGAACTCTTTAGCTGCGGTTCAAGCACTTGGCCCATCTGATACTTTGACAGAAATCTTTACTGTTATCGTGACAGATTCTCAAGGTGAATCAGTACAAAAAGACATCACTATTACGATTGAAGGTACTAATGATCTTCCTGAAATTACTGGAGGGACGACAGGGGAATATATTGAAGATGTCTCTCCTGATGTAGTTACAGGTCAATTAATAGCAACGGATGTTGATGCCGGAGATACGACAACATTTGAAGTGAGAACCTATGTTGGTAACTATGGCACATTTTACTTAGAAGCTGATGGCTCATGGCGTTATGAAATCAATAAAGATTCAGCGGCAATACAATCGTTAAATGAAGGTGAAATGATCTCAGAGACCTTTACCGCGGTTGTTCATGATTCTAATGGTGGTTTTACTAACGAACAAATAGATTTCACTATTACAGGAACAAACGATAGACCTGTCGTCTCTGGAGATAATGCAGCGACGGTTATTGAAGATGCACAAGATTTCTTACCACCAGGTGAGACATTTAATGGTCAATTTACAAAAGTAACAGGCAATGTTGTTGCTGATGATATTGATCTAGGTGATGAAGTCGTTAGTTGGCAAGTTATTAACGGAAGTGGTGTTTATGGTATTTTCACTATTGATGAAAATGGCCAATGGACATACTTGTTAGACAATACTGACCCGGACACAAATGCACTTAACTTTGGTGATGTACGTACAGAAGTTTTCCAAATCACAGCAACAGATAAGCACGGTGGTATTTCAGAACCATTTGAGGTGACAATCACTGTTGAAGGTAATACCGACCCTGATGGTGGCGGCGGCGGTTCATATGATGAAGTGATTGACATCGATTCAATCGAAGAAGGTGTTGATGGTGATGGAGATGCAATTGGTGGTAGTAGTTCAGGTACGATAGATCTCCCTAGTGGTTGTGAAATTATTAGTGTTGATGGAACATCATCTATTGATGGTGGATTATTTGGTTCTCTTACTGTCGATAATGATGGTAACTGGGTTTACGATGTTGCCGATGATAAATCGTATGTAGATTCGTTATGTGAAGGTCAAGAAGTCACAGAACGATGGGCTGTTACAGTACAAACCGATTGTGGCACAGAAACGATTCTAGTTAACGTTACAATCACGGGCTCTAATGATGTTCCTGTGATAGTTGCCGATACACCTACGGGGGAATTAGGTGAAGTAGTTGAAGATGACATTCTTGAAGTATCTGGTCAGCTAGAAGTTGTTGATCCTGATTCGTGTGATACTCATACATGGTATTTGGTCGATGTAGATGGAAATAAGATCGGAACATTAGATCCAAGTGGAGAAAACATCGTTATTCAAGGTGTGTATGGTGAATTAACCTTAAATCAATCGTCAGGTGAATGGACGTATGTACTGGATAATGATAGTGAGATCGTACAGGCACTAACACCAGATCAAATCGAAAAAGAATACGTACGAGTTGTTGTTGAGGATGATAAAGGTGCGGTAAGTTCAGATTCAACGATAAATATTAATATTATTGGCGTGGCCGATGATGCTCCAGCTGTTGCTGTTATTGAAGAAATTGAATTCAAAGAAGACGGTTCCCCATTAACACAAACAGGCGTCTTGGATGATGTAGCAGGTTTAACACCAGAATTAACATGGAACTTAGTTACCGGTGATGGAACATACGGTCATTTAACGTTAGATAACAATGGTAATTGGACTTATGTTCTTGATAATGACTCCTTAGCTGTTCAACAGCTGAATGAAGGTGAATTAGTTACCGATACCTTCAGTGTTACCGTTGTTGATAAATTTGGTAAAACCGTCGTTGATGAAAATGGTGATCCTCTTGAAATGATTTTCAAAGTTGATGTCACAGGTACTAACGATGCACCAGAAATATCAGGACAATTGACGGGGACAATATCGAATACAGATTCTGATGGGCGTATTTCAGGAAACTTAAATGATGGTGATATAGATACAGGTGATACGCATACTTGGTCAGTTGCCGATAATCAAGGTGATTATGGTCGTTTAATGTTAGTTAATGGAAAATGGACATATACATTAGACACAAGCTTAGATGCAGTTAAATTACTTGGTGTTGGAGAAACGCTATCTGATACATTTGAAGTAACAGTAACAGATTCATATGGTGAAACATCAACAGAAACAATTACCGTAACTATTGATGGTTCAAATTTACCACCAGAAATAGCTCAAGATGATCAGATCATCATGGAGTTAAAAGAAGACGAAAAAATAACGGATTCTAATACGTTAGTTGTAACTGATCCTAATGGTGATGATGTTACTTTTGATGCCAAAACATTAACGGGCACATACGGTGTATTTACGGTTGATGAGAATGGTGTCTGGACATATGTACTTGATAATGATGCAGCACACATTCAAGGTTTACGTGAAGGTGAAGTGGTATCTGAGAGTTTCACTGTTTTCGCTGTAGATGAACATGGCGCGAAAACAGCTCAAGAAGTAACGATCAATATTACTGGTACTAATGATGTGCCTAAGATATCAGGAATGGATACTGCTTCGGTAGAGGAAGCGGATGGCAGTACAGCGTCAGGAAACTTTGTTACTTCCGATGTAGATGTTGGTGATAATGTGGTTGTCTCTCCTGGTACTCAAGGAAGCTATGGTTCCGTCAGCGTAGATAACAATACTGGCCGTTGGACTTATACGGTGGATGGAAATGATCCAGCGGTTAATAGCTTATCAAAAGGTGAAACGTTAACCGATACTGTCACCATTATTGCAACTGATGATGAAGGCGAAACATCTGAAATGACAATCACTATTACTATTAATGGTGAAAATGATGCTCCAGACCTTGTTGTAACTGTTCCAGCAGAAGTAACAGAAGATACCGCTCTTAATGCTGATGATAATCTTGAGGTAACAGGTAATTGGGATGATGGTGATCCTGATACAGCGGATACCCATATCTGGGAAGTACTAAGTGGCGATAGCTTGGGAACCTTAACTTTTGATCCTAATGGCGATTATAAATTAGTAATTGATAATTCAGCACTAGAAATACAGCAACTGGGTGTTGGTGAATCACTAGATCTAACCTATACCGTTAAAGTGACCGATGAACATGGCCTAAGTAGTACGCAAGACATTACTTTTACAGTCAATGGCACAAACGATGATCCTGAAGTGGTTAATACTAGTGTTCTCGCTGTTGATGTTGAAGAAGATGGTACTTTGACTCAATCTGGACAATTAGATATTACGGATATTGATATTTCAGATACCACGTTTGATTTCAGTGTCATTACATCACCAACAGATGCTTATGGTACTGTAACTGTTGATGCAAACGGGAAATGGACTTACGTATTAGATAACGATAAAGCACAAGATATCGGTGATGAAACCATTACAGAAACGTTTACGATTCAAATTGATGACGGAAATGGTGGGGTTATTACACAAGACGTTACCGTAAATATCACAGGTACAGATGATGATCCTATTATCGATACGACAATTCCGCAAGTAACCGAAGGTACGGTAGTCGAAGACGGAACACTGACAGCAACAGGTCAAGTTTCTTATGTGGATCCTGAAGGGGATGTAATTAATTATAATGTGATTAATCCGCCATCCTCGCCTTATGGGACCTTCACTGTGGGTGCCGATGGTACATGGACATATGAGTTAGATAATGCATTAGCGCAAGAAATTGGTGTTGCTGGTGCTCAAGAAACTTACACAATTGAAGTAACCGATCAAACCGGTGGAACAATACAGCAAGAGATCACTATTAATATTACAGGTGAAAATGACGATCCAACGATAGATGTATCGAGTGTCATTATTGGTAGTGTTGAAGAAGATGTTACAGCTAGCGCTAGTGGTCAACTAGATGTATCAGATGTTGATTTAACTGATAGTAGTTTCAGTTACACTGTTGTTTCAGGTCCGAATACCGCAGCCACACCTGGAGATGTTACTGGATTATATGGCGAGCTAACTATTGATGCTAATGGTGAGTGGACTTACCTTCTGGATAACGACAAAGCTCAAGCTTTAGGTGATACTGTTGAAACCGAAATTTTCACAATTGAAGTTTCAGATGGTAATGGTGGAACAGTAACCCAAGAAATTACGGTGAGTGTGACTGGGCATGATGATGATCCAATAATAGATACGACAATTACTCAGGTAACAGAGGGAACGGTAGTTGAAGACGGAACATTGACGACAACAGGTCAAGTTGCTTATGTGGATCCTGAAGGTGGGGTAATTGATTATAATGTGATTAATCCTCCGTCTTCACCTTATGGAACGTTCACTGTAGGTGCGGATGGTGTATGGACTTATGAGTTAGATAATACGTTAGCACAAGAGATTGGCGCTGCGGGTACTCAAGAAACTTATACCATTGAAATAACCGATCAAACAGGCGGAACAATACAGCAAGTTATCACTGTTAATATTACTGGTAATGATGATCAACCAATTGTTGATGTAGAGGTTGCTCAGGAAACGACAGGAACGGTTGTTGAAGATGGAGAGCTACATGCAGAAGGTACGATTACGTATCTAGATCCTGAAGGGACGTCAGTTGGCTATACTGTTTCAACAACATCGACACCTTTATATGGAATATTCATTGTTGATCCTGCAACAGGTAAATGGGAATACGATTTAGATAATACATTAGCACAAGCAATTGGTGCTGATGGGGCGCAAGAGTCTTTAGTTATTGATGTTACTGATGCGACAGGACAGGTAACACAGCAAGTCATTACTATTGATATTACAGGCGAGAATGATGCTCCAGTTATTACTGGAACTACTACAGCTGATGTCAAAGAGGGCGTTGTTGAGACAGTCACTGGTCAATTAAGTGCAACCGATGCAGAGAATGATCCGGTAGGATGGCAAATTGCTTCGTCATCTTCAACAACAGGTGTTTATGGTACGTTAAGCATCAATGCAGCAGGGTTATGGACATATGTTCTTACTGAAAACAGTACCTTGGCATTAGCAACTGATACAACAGATGTTTTCACTGTTGAAGCATCAGATGGAAAAGGTGGAGTTACTCAACAGGTCATCACTGTTGCTGTAGCTGTACCTAATGTGGTTCAAGGGGTTTCTGGCTCAGATATTTTAACTGGAACGACAAATGATGAATTGTTGTTTGGTAATCCACTAGATTTATCTGATGCGGGAACGGCTGATACATTCACATGGACAAATGCATCGATTGGTGGAGATTTAGCTCGCGATATCATTAAAGATTTTGATGTAAATAGTGACAGAATTGATTTAACTGACATCGCAAATATCACCACTGTTTGGGATTCGGCAACGCTTGCTTCTCAAATACAAATTTCAGAAGTTGATGGTAGTACTGAAATTTATATCAATGAAGCAGGAAGTACGGTTCAAACCATTGTTGTCGATGGTGTTACTCTAGATGAGTTAACTGGTGAATCAACAGCATCAATGACTGATGAAGAGAAATTAACGTCACTTACGAATTCAGGACATTTAGTTGTGTCTGAAAGTTTTGGTAATGAAGCGAATAATACATTATATGCTTCAGGCCAAAACGACATTCTAACCGGTGGTGGCGGTAATGATATCTTCTATTTTGCAGATGAAATTGCAGGCAGTTCAGCTTCACCAGCTCAAACATCCATTGCTGACTTTGCTGTTGATGGGGTTGCAGCTAATAATGAAGCAGATATTCTTGATTTAGCTGAGTTATTGCCTGATTCAATTCAAGCTAACTCAACCATGGATGATATGTTGCAACACATTAATGTGAATATTGATGATAGCAACTCGCAAACTGTATTATCTGTTACCGATGAGTTAGGAAATCAAACAGACATCACTCTAAAAGGCGTTGATAGTACAACACTAGGTATCAGTGACTTGGGTTCTATGAGTGACCAAGATATTCTAAGTACACTTTATAATGATTTTAATATGTTTAAAGTGGATTAATAACTTATAAAATAGTGAATAAAAAAGGCGAGAAGGGTAATTCTTCTCGCCTTTTTATTAATTTTTCATTTGATTATTGAGTAGCTTGGAGCCTAATGTGAGTATTATACAACTCGACAAGCAAAACCTTTAAGGTAGAAACCCTCAGGGTAAGCAGAATCTAAAGGGTGATCCGCTGCTTGTTCAAAGCGCTCAATAAACTGAACCGTACGATGAGCATCTAGTGCTGCATCAGCAACGATTTTTTGGAATAAACCCGCATCCATTAAACCAGAACAAGAGTAAGTTAATAGCGTACCGCCTGGGTTTAGGATTTGCATTGCTAACATGTTAATGTCTTTATAACCACGACATGCACCTGTCAGCTGATTTTTAGATTCAGCAAATTTAGGTGGGTCCATAATAACAACATCAAATTTAGTGCCATTATCACGGTATTCACGCAATAACTTAAATACGTCAGCATTTAAAAATTCAGCTTTAGATAAATCAAACTTGTTGATTTCAGCATTGTATTTCGCTGTGTCTAAAGCAAGTTGAGATACATCCGCATTAATTACGTGTTTTGCGCCGCCTTTTAGAGCGTATAAACCAAAACCACCAGTATAAGAGAAACAGTTTAGAACGGATTTATCTTTTACATATTTACAAGCGCGTTCACGGCTATCACGTTGATCAAGATAGAAACCTGTTTTATGGCCATTGACGATATCAACGCTAATTTTTACGCCATTTTCTTCAATAACCACTGATTCTGGTGGCTCTTCACCATGTAGAACGCCAGTACGTTGTTTTAGACCTTCTTTTTTACGAACTGACACATCTGAGCGCTCGTAAATATTGCAGTCTGGATAGCATTCAACTAATGCTTCAACTAATAGATCTTTTGTTGCTTCTGCGCCAGCACTGAGCAATTGGCACACAAAGTAATCTTGGTAACGGTCAATTGTGATGCCCGGTAAACCATCCGATTCTGCAGCAATTAAACGATAACCTGTTAAACCATCACGCTCAGCTAATACATCACGTAATGCTTGCGCTTGATTTAACTTACGAACAAAGAAATCTTTATCAATCGCTTCGTTTTTATCAAAAGTCCAAACGCGAGCACGGATCTGAGACTGTGGAGAAAAAGCACCACGAGCAAGCCATTCGCCGTTGTTTGCATAAATCTCAACTGTTTCACCTAGCTCTGCTTTACCATCGATACGGTCAATACCGCGAGAGAAGATCCAAGGGTGACGACGACGTAATGCTTTATCACGTCCTTTTGCTAAATAAATTGAAACAGTCATATTGATGCTCTGTTGATAAAAAGTGAGCCGATATTCTCTGTGATGCGTGTCATAAAAGCAATGAATAAAACGATTTATATAGCTAGGAAAGGGAAATAGAAGTGAAAATCAAATAAGCCATGAAAAGCTATAAACTTTCCATGGCTAGATTGGGGAAGGATTTTATTTAATTTTAAACAGCTCAAGTTGTGAACGTTGCTGTTCTGCTAACTCAGATAAGAAGTTTGACGCTTTGCTTGATTCTTCAATACCAGTTACGTTTTGATTAATAATTTCTTTAATACCAATAACGGTTCCTGTGATTTCTTCAACTGCATTTGATTGTTGTAGCGCAGCTGAAGCCATTTCAGTTGAGCTACCATAAATGGATTGAATAGCAGCATTGATATTCGCTAAGTGGTCGTAAGATTGAATTGACGTTTCACGAGTTAAGGTAATCGTATCTAAACAGCCGTCTACTTTTTCTGTTGCATCTAATGAGTACGATTGCAGCTCAGAAATGATCTTTTTAATATGAACGGTTGATTGCTGCGTTTTTCCTGCAAGGTTACGAACTTCATCAGCAACAACCGCAAAGCCTCGGCCCATTTCACCAGCACGAGCGGCTTCAATCGCTGCATTCAGTGCCAGTAAGTTAGTTTGTTCAGATATATTATTAATAACTGTTGCAACTTCTTCAATACTTACACAGTGAGTACGTAGGTTCTCAACAACCGCAGCTGTTTCGCTTAATTGAGTGGTTAAGTCATCTGCACGCGTTTTATTTTGCTCTGCAATCTCTTGGCCCAATTCACATAGTGTTGCTGCTTCTGTTGCTTGCAATTCTGTGTTTTTCGCCGAATCAGCGACTAAGTTTGAGGAGGCTGAAAGTTCAGTTACCGCTGCAGCAATTTGTTCAATTTGTGCGCTTTGTTCCTCTGCATTACTTGAACTTTGTGTCATCACACATGCAAGCTCAGTTGAAGAAGAAGCAACATCATTACTTTGTTCTCTGACGGAACCAACCATGTTGGCCATGTTTTTAATTGAAGCATCTAAATTTGTAGCAAGAACCGCAAGTTCGTTTGTGCCCGATAAATTAGTTAACGTAGTTAAATTTTGTTTAGCCATTGCAGCGATGGTTTTTGAAATAGCAGCTAACACATTATTAATATTACGAGCAAGTACGAGGGCGATAAATGTAGAAAGTAGGGCAGCACCAAACCATGACCAAATTTGAGTGCTTTCTACATTTTGGCTAGCGTTCAAAGAACGTTGATTTAGTGTTTGAGTGAATTCAACTTGGCGTGTATTTACAGTTGAAATTACATTCGTAATATCTTCAACCATTTTTACACGTAATTTAGATTGTTCAGTATTTGCTTGTAAAGAACGAATACTTTCATGATAAAGAGATAAGTATGAAGAGAATATATTATCTGTAAAGTACTTAACTTCAGGATATTTATTATATTTATTTAAAAAAGAAGTAATTGAAGTAAGGTATTGTTCAGCAGTTTTTTGTTCACTTAAATCTCTTCCACTTACCATTCGGTTTAAACTGTCATAAAACCGTTCAACGTTAGTGGTGAAAGTAATACGCTCTTTCTCCCATTCAGATTCTGGCCCATTATATATAGAATCTATGAAAGTTAGCATTTCCACCATAGGTTGCCAAAAAATAGGCGTAGCGATTTGAGCTTCATATAACTCAGTTAATATTTTTACTGAAGTATTAATACTTTTTTCGTAATCGATTAATGTTTTTTGTAAATTAGCCATATCGGACTTACCTGCATCACTTAAGACTTTTGAAGTAAGAATGTTCTCTTTGATATGGGTGTTTGTAGATACAAATGCCTTTTGTAATTCTTTTTGTTGCTCTTGCATTGCTTGGCCATTTTCAGACATGGTATCTCGATTTTTAACGCGAATTTCTTGCCAATTATGACGAAGTTGCATGATTTCAGAACCAAGTTCAGCACGTTCGCCAGTCTGAATAATATTGTTTTCTACTTCATTATTACGACCATCTATTAAAAAAGCGACGACGGCGAATAAAAAAAGTGAAGTAAAAACTGGGGCAAGCAATAGTGCAAGTAAAGGTTTATTTAACGAAAGTTTAAATATAAAGGAGTGATTCATGTTTGCTCTCCTGAATATATATTCCACTTATTATCTATAAGTGATATATATCCAAAAATAATGTTATTTTGTTATTTAAATAAGTGCTTTTATGTCAAAGCACTTGAGAGCGGAATTTATAGTAAAATAAAAATAGGAAGTGTGATGTATTTATCATTAAGCAAACGTTTACAATTTGCATAATGATAAAAATGTTACTTATTGTAAATAAGCGTCAAACGAATGTTGACACATATATTTAAATGGAAGGAATAAAAGCCATCTATAAATAAAAAATATAAATGGCTTAAATTTATTAACTATGCTTTTAGGCCATTTAATAGTAATTCTAAATCTTGGCCTTTTACTCTTAATTGTTCGATATTCAATTCAGAATCTTTGATCATCTGATGAACTTGATTTGACTGAGTACGAACATCTTCAACGGTTGAAGCGATACTTGCTGCTACTTCACCTTGTTGAGTGGCTGCAGTGGCAATTTCATTATTACTTTGAGCGATCGTATTGTTGCGCTCAGCAATGTTTGAAATATCACTGTGAACCTTATGCATTAATTCTTGACCAGTTTCAGCATTGGTAACCGTGTTCGAGGTTAATGTTAATAATGACTTACTGTTATTTTGCAATGTTTCAATCATGGTCTGAATCTCAACCGTTGCTTGTTGAGTTCGGCTTGCTAATGTGCGAACTTCGTCGGCAACCACTGCAAATCCACGACCTTGCTCACCAGCTCGTGCTGCTTCAATTGCTGCATTTAGTGCTAATAAATTGGTTTGTTCCGAAATGGCATTGATAGTAGTGACCACTTCATCAATTTTTGCAGCATCCGTATCTAACTCTTGCACCGCATTTGCCGCTTGGTTAATTTCTTGTGCTAAAGCTTGAATAGAGCTAACAGCAGAATCCACTTGCGATTGTCCTAGGCGTGCAGACTCCATCGCGTCTGTTGATTGAGAGGAGGCTTCATGTGTATAGCTTGCTACTTCTTGAATAGATGTCGCCATCTCTTCTGCTGCGCTAGATAAAAGATCGAGTTGAGCTAACTGTTTATCGGAAGCATCTGAGCTTTTATAACTGTTTTGGCTTAATTCTGAACTCATTTGTTGAATTAGTGCCACGGATTCTTGCATGGCTAACACTAACTGTTGTTCACGCTCAGCCAGTTTATCAATAGTCATAGCAATGGTGCTAAATTCGTCTCTTACTGGAAAGAAGTTTAGACGTTGCGTAAGATCACCAGACTCAAGTGTTTCTAACGCTTTATTCATCGTGAACATCGCGCCACCGATGAATGTCATAATGTAATAAACACCAATAGCCATTATTAATAAAATGCCTATGATTAATGATAATTGTAGGCTTGATAATGTAGACCATAGAGTGACATCGGAATTTGCATTTATGCTGTAGTTTCCAGAAGCAACATAAGCGGTATGCTCACCAGTACCAACTGTAAACTCCGCTGATTGAGAAAGTAGGGTAATTGCATCTTGGCGAGATACATTTTGTTGATCTAACATAGAAGCAACAAACTGGACTTCATGCTCCAATGTTTCAGACATCATATTGTCAGCAGCTGAGTCCATGATAAACATCAGGCTGAAAAGTGCCAAAGCAGGAAGCAAGAAGAGTAAATAAAATTTTTCTTGGATCTTGAAGTGAATAAGATATTTGTCAATCCAACGAAATGCCGTTTCTTTCATAATAAATCCGTATATATGATGAGGAGCGAAGGATAATATCTCATGATTAAGAAATTCTTATTATAATCGACACTTATAGGTGAAGCATGTCACAAAAATCGTATCTATTTAATGTAAAGGGAAAAGTACAGCGTGTAGGTTTTCGCTTTCATACGGCACATACCGCGTTAAAGCTTGGCTTAACTGGCTATGCACGTAATCAAGAAGATGGTTCTGTCGAAGTGTTAGTATGTGGCAGTGAAGATAAAATTAATCAATTTCTTGAATGGTTACAGGTTGGGCCGCAATTAGCGAGAGTAGATTCAATTGAAAAAGAAGAGACACAATGGCAAGAATTAACCGATTTTAAAATGTATTAATTCTTGCCAAAGTTAAGCAATAAGAAGCGATGTTATAGGCATTTTGCCGGTTTCGGTAAACCCGCTAATTTTGTCGCTTGTTTTGCTGGTCCTAATTTAAATAATTGAAATAGGTATTTGCTGTTACCTTTTTCAGGGCCATGCTCTTTTTCCATTGCTTTTACAAGCATGCGAACTGCTGGAGATGTTTTAAATTCATCGTAAAAGTTACGAACGAAACGTACTACTTCCCAGTGTGCTTCGGTCAGTTCAATATTCTCTTCTTTTGCTAGAAGTGGAACTAACTCTTCACACCAATCCGTGTGATTTTTTAAATACCCTTGAGCGTCACGCTCGATTTGCTTACCGTTAAATTCCATACAACTGTCTTAATGGTTGGGATTAATCTATTCAGTTTAGCAAATAGGTATCAGTTCGAGCAATCGAGAATTATTACATTTAAGTAAAACAGATTTTTGTCTACTAAGGCTCGATAGAGACAAGAATGTGATAGAATTGCTTTAGTTATTAGAATAAATAAAAGATTCAGTAGGAAATATTTTGAGTCAATCAAATCAAAATTCAGCATCAACACTTAGAAAAGCATTAAGTGAATGTATGATGCGTGATCGTTTTCGCCTAAGTAAACGCATTCAAGGCGCATCGCGAATCAAAAAAGAAGAGTCAAGACACGCCGTGTTTGATGAAATTGCATTAGATATCGCACAATCAATGCAAACGGCGAATAATCGTGAAACTGATCGTCCAACGATTTCTTACCCAGAACAACTTCCTGTTAGCCAGAAAAAAGATGAAATTGCAGAAGCAATCAAAAATAACCAAGTGGTTATCGTTGCTGGTGAAACGGGTTCAGGTAAAACCACTCAGTTACCTAAAATCTGTTTAGAACTAGGTCGTGGTAAGTTTGGTCATATTGGTCATACACAACCTCGTCGTTTAGCGGCTCGTTCAGTAGCAGACCGTATTGCAGAAGAGATGGAAACAGAGCTAGGTAGCCATGTTGGTTATAAAGTTCGTTTTAATGATCAAGTTTCTGATCGTACACAAGTTAAATTAATGACGGATGGTATCTTACTGGCTGAGATCCAAAACGATCGCTATTTAAATCAATACGACACATTAATTATCGATGAAGCGCATGAACGCAGCTTAAACATCGATTTTATTATGGGTTATTTACGTGAGTTATTACCAAAGCGTCCTGATTTAAAAGTCATTATCACGTCAGCAACTATCGATCCTGAGCGTTTCTCAAAACACTTCAATAATGCACCAATGATTGAAGTATCTGGTCGTACTTATCCGGTTGAAACTCGTTATCGCCCAATTGTTGAAGATGGTGATGATACCGATCGTGACCAATTAGAAGGTATCTTTGATGCAGTAGATGAACTGTGTGAAGAAGGGCTGGGTGACATTCTGATCTTTATGACGGGTGAGCGAGAAATTCGTGATACCGCAGAAGCATTAGAAAAACGTAACCTACGTGATACAGAAATTGTACCGTTATATGCGCGTTTATCTGCACAAGAGCAAAATCGTGTCTTCCAACCACACGCTGGTCGTCGAATTGTATTAGCGACTAACGTAGCGGAAACATCGCTTACTGTTCCGGGGATCAAATACGTTATCGACCCTGGTACTGCACGTATTAGTCGTTATAGCTATCGCACCAAAGTACAACGTTTACCAATTGAAGCGATTTCACAAGCCAGTGCAAATCAGCGTAAAGGTCGTTGTGGTCGTGTATCTGAAGGTATCTGTATTCGTCTTTACTCTGAAGAAGATTTTATTTCTCGTCCAGAGTTTACCGATCCTGAGATCTTACGTACTAACCTAGCGTCTGTAATTTTGCAGATGACAGCGTTAGGGTTGGGGGATATTCAAGCTTTCCCATTTGTAGAAGCCCCTGATAATCGCAATATTCAAGATGGTATTAAGCTACTTGAAGAATTAGGTGCGATTAATTCAAATGCGAAAGATCCGAAGAAGAGCTTAACTAAAGTTGGACGTGAATTAGCCCGTCTTCCGATTGATCCACGTTTAGCTAGAATGGTACTTGAAGCACCGAAGTATAATGCATTACAAGAAGTGATGATCATTGCGGCGGCACTATCAATTCAAGACCCACGTGAGCGTCCAAGTGATAAGAAACAACAATCTGACGATAAACATAAACGCTTTAATCATGAAGATTCGGATTTCTTAACGTTTGTGAACGTGTGGGAACATGTAAAAGCAAAACAGAAAGAGCTTTCAAGTAATCAATTTAGAAAGCAATGTCGTAAAGACTTTTTGAACTATTTACGTGTACGTGAATGGCAAGATGTTCACTACCAATTAAGCCAAGTAATGAAAGAGCTTAATTACAAAGTGAATCAAGAAGCGGCAGGCTATCAAGGCGTTCATACTGCAATTTTAGCGGGTATGCTTTCTCATATTGGTCAAAAAGATCAAGAAAAGAATGAGTACCAAGGTGCACGTAATGCACGATTCCATATCTTCCCAGCTTCTGGTTTATTTAAGAAACAACCAAAATGGGTCATGGTTGCAGAGTTGGTTGAAACCTCAAAATTATGGGGACGAATTGTTGCGAAAATTCAGCCTGAATGGATTGAACCATTAGCAGGGCATTTGATTAAGCGCAGTTACAGTGAACCACATTGGTCGAAGAAATCAGCAGCAGTAATGGCTTATGAAAAAGTCACTATTTACGGTATTCCGATTGTACCTAAACGCCAAATTAACTACGGTGCGATTGATGCGCCTGTGTGTCGTGAAATTTTTATTCGTTCAGCTCTAATTGAAGGTGATTGGCATACTAAGCATCAGTTCTTTAAACAAAACCGTAAGTTATTACAAGAAGTTGAAGAACTTGAGCATAAGTCTCGTCGTCGCGATATTCTTGTTGATGATGATCAACTCGCTGAATTCTACGATCAACGAGTTGGCGTAGATGTAGTATCTGGCCGTCATTTTGATACGTGGTGGAAGAAAGCGCAAAAAGAGACGCCAGAGTTATTAAACTTTGAAAAAGAAATGCTGTTCCGTGGTGATGCAAGCCATGTAACGGATTTAGATTATCCAAACTTCTGGCATCAAGGAAACTTAAAACTAAAATTAAGTTACCAATTTGAGCCGGGGCAAGACAGCGATGGTGTAACGGTACATGTACCACTACCAATTTTAAACCAAGTTGAACCTCATGGCTTTGATTGGCAGATCCCAGGTTTACGTCACGAATTAGTGATGGCGTTGATTAAGTCGTTACCTAAAACCGTTCGTAAGAATTTCGTACCAGCACCTAATTATGCTGATGCATTTTTATCTCGTGCTGTACCGTTCGAAGCGCCGTTATTAGACAGTTTAGAAAAAGAACTTCGTCGAATGACAGGGTTTGAAGTGTTCCGTGACGATTGGAAACTAGAACAGATCCCAGATCACTTAAAAGTGACATATCGTGTTGTTGACCATCGTAATCGCAAGCTAAAAGAAAGCCGTGATTTGTATGAGTTAAAAGAAGGCTTAAAAGATAAAGTTCAAGAAACATTATCACAAGTTGCGGATGATGATATTGAGCAAAAAGGCCTTAAAACATGGAGCTTTGGTGAGTTACCAACGTTGTATAAACAGAAACGTGGTGGATTTGAAGTTAAAGCATATCCAGCGATTGTTGATGGTAAAGACAGTGTAGAAATTAAACTGTTTGAAACAGAAGAAGAGCAGCACAATGCAATGAAGGCCGGCCAACGTCGTCTAATTCTTCTTAATGTGCCATCACCAATTAAGTATTTACATGACAATCTTCCTAATAAATCGAAATTAGGTTTGTACTTTAATCAGTATGGTCGTGTGATGGACTTGATTGATGATTGTATTGCTTGTGGTATCGATAAGTTAATAGATGAGCAGGGTGGTCTTGTTTGGCAACCTGAAGCCTTTGAAAAAATGAAAGAACATATCCGAGCAGAGCTTGGGGATACGGTTGTTGAGATCGCAAAACAAGTTGAAACAATTTTAACTACCGCTTTCCAAATTCAGAAAAAGTTAAAAGGGCGTGTTGATTTAAGCATGGCGTTTGCGCTTTCGGATATAAAGGCTCAGATAGAAAATCTTATCTTTAAAGGATTTGCAACGGAGTGCGGTTGGAAGCGTCTTCAAGATATCCACCGTTACATGAAAGCGATTGAGCGTCGAATGGAAAAATTGCCGATCGATCCAAATCGGGACCGTATGCATTTGCTTAAAGTTGAAGGGATCACCAGTGATTATAAAGAATTGCTGAATAAGATACCGAAAGGACAGCCAATCCCTGACAAAGTAAAAGAGATCCGTTGGATGATTGAAGAGTTAAGAGTGAGCTATTTTGCTCAACAATTGGGTACACCATACCCAGTTTCTGATAAACGAGTCAAAAATGCCATTGCCGATTGTTAATGTATCACCTAAACTAGAATTAATTTCGGCATGTTAATTGCTTCAATAACAATAATATTAAAAAGAGCGTCAAAGGTTGCCGCTCCCTTTTGTAAAAATAGGATTTAAGATGAAAAAGACACTTTTAGCGTTAGCTCTAGCAAGCGTATCAGTAACAGCTGCTGCAGACTCTCTAATTTATGGTGGCGTACAAGTTGGTTCTGCTGATTACAGAAGCGAGAGCTCAACGGTATACGGTGCTCACATTGGTACAGGTCTACTGCCTTTCATTGGTCTTGAAATGGGTGCTTGGAACTTAGGTTCTTACGATTACGGTAGCCAAACAACAGACGTAACTTCTGTAAACTTTGCTGTTAAACCAAGCATCGATTTTGGTCCTCTACACGTTTACGGCAAAGCAGGTATGCACAGCTGGGAAGCGAAAGGTTTCCGTAAAGATGATGGCGTAGACCCATTCTTCGGTTTAGGTGTTGAATACAACATCATCCCAATGTTCACAGTAGGTGCTGGTTACAACAACTTCACTGTTGGTGACGAAAACATCGATTTCGCATCTCTTAACCTAACGGTTCACTTCCTATAATTACGAATTCTTTCGTTTTCATTATATGAAGAGATAAAAAATGGCGACCAATGCGGTCGCCATTTTTATTTGGTCATCAGTAGAATAAGTACTAATCGATTAATCGACTAATTGATACTCTTCTTTTAATACTTTGATGATCTCTGCTTTTGGATTATCGCTCAACGTAATTGGTGCGCCAGTAATTTTTGCTGCGATATCTAAATACGTTTTAGATAGGTCCATCATCGCTTCCAAAGGAAGGGCATTTTCTTTAGCTAAAGCAAAGCGTTCTTCCATGCGGTTTTTATTTAATAAAATATCCGGATCAGGGAAGTGATTTAATAGAAACTGACGGAAACCTTCTTTTGAGTTTTCGATAATATGACCTGAGCGATATGCTTTGGTATCCCAAATACGAGAAGAATCAGGCGTACCAACTTCATCCATATAGATCAGTTTTTCATTACCTTGCGCATCTTCTACATAGCCAAATTCAAATTTAGTATCGACAAAGATTTGATCAATTTTAGTTAAGGCCTTTGCGATTACAGCAAAACCTTCCTTCAATAATTTCTCGTAAGTAGCGATATCTTCGATACAAGAAAAGTTAAATTTATCGTAGTTATCCTCGATGTTTTTGCGAGTGATATTTACATCATCTACTTCAGGAACCCCATCAATGCCTTTTAAAATGCCTTTCGTTGATGGTGTTAAAAGTAGTTCAGCCAACTGCTCATCTTTTTCAAGACGCTCAGGTAAGGTAATACCACAAAATTCACGCTCACCTTGAGTGTATGCACGCCACATAGAGCCAGTAATATATTGACGACAAATAGCTTCAATCATTACTGGTTTTGCTTTTTGAACAATCCATACAAACGGGTGTGGAATATCAAGAATATGACTATCCGCTAAACCGTTGTCCTTAAATAATTGAAACCAATGGTTAGAAATAGCATTTAGTGCAGCTCCTTTACCAGGAATACCTTTCAAATCGCCTTCACCACGCCAGATACAGTCGAATGCAGAAATACGGTCACTGATCACCATGATAGCTAGGGGAGCATCAGGAGCGACGTTGTATCCCTTTTCTTTAATAAGACGGCGACTGTCTTCTTCAGTTAACCAATACACTGAACGTACTTTACCGCTATGCACTGGTTTATCAGTACGAATAGGTAAATCGTCATTAACTGCAAGCACTTGATCGGAAAGACTCATTGTAGAATTCCTATATAAAGAAAGTTTAAAAACTGAGAGCATCATACCAGAACTATTTGGGACTACCACAAGAAAAGCAAACGATTGCTATTTTTTCTGTTAATTTTCTGAGTTGAGCTAGATAGGTGCAATCAGTTAAACTGAGCGACTAATTAAAATAAAGAGAAGAAAGACGTATGTCAGCTAAAAAAATGATCGCTACTGCCCTGTTAATTATATCTGGTAATGCGTGGGCGAGTATGTGCCCAGTGAATGTTGAAAATGATGTTCTTTTAACGCAAAACGGCGAAGTGAAAGTTGAAAAAGCACAAGATAAATTACGAATTGATCAAGATGGTCGAGTTTTTGTGAACGGTAGAGAGTTACAGTTAACTCAAAAGCAAAAAGAGGCGATAGAGCGTTATCAGCAACAAGTGTCGACTTATATTCCTGAAATTGTCGACTTTACTGATAAAGGCATTGCCGCAGCTAATGATTTTGTCAGTGAAATTGAAACCTCATTTGATGCAAAAGGATCATTTGAAGGCGTTAAGACTAAAATTGATGAATATGGCCACACAGCCAAGCAAAAGTTTTATCAAGGAAAAGACATGGTATTAGAGCATGACTTTTTCAAAGAAGTGGATACCACTTGGAAACAAGATTTTGAAGTGATGATGCAAAGTATGGATAAAGAACTTTTTGCGAGTGTATTTAACTCTTTGTCTTTAAAGATGCAAGAAGGGGAATTGAACTTTACTGAGTTACAGCAACAGTTTGCTGATGTGCAAGTTAAGATCAAAGAGAAAATGAAACAACACAGCACCGAAATGAAAGATGAAGCACAAAACTTATGTGATTCAGCAAAAGGTATTGCACAAGATGAACAGCAATTGCATCAGTTGATCCCTGAACTGCAACCATACCCAGTGTTCAGCATTTAATTACCGAATTCGTATTATTGAACTTAAAGAGAGCAAAAAATGTTAAATACTCATCAAACGATTATTTTTTCAAAAACAGTATGTCCTTTTTGTGTTAAAGCAAAAGCAATTTTGGACGATAAAGGCATTGAATATAAAGTATTAACCTTAGATGAAGACCTTACAAAAGAAGAAATGGTTGCTTTAATTCAAGAAAAAGAAAACATTGCAGTGAATACCGTTCCTCAAATCTACCTTGACCGTAAATATATCGGTGGACATGACGATTTAGTGGCGTTTTTTGAGCGTCAAGACACCGACATGGATTTAGGTGGTTTTGAACTGTAGAATACAGTAAATTAACATAGTTAATCCAAATGCTTTGGGTTTAATGATAAATAAGAGTGATAAGTATGTGGAAATCTCTTCTAACATTAGTGGAAGATGACTCAGTTGTAGTATTACGTTTTCCTGATAAGTTTCAGCCGGATGAAGAACCGACATTAAAAAGCTTTAAAGATTGTTTAGAAGAGATTAATGCGTGTAATTTTTATTTTGATGAAAAAATCATTACAACGATTATACAAGATGTGAAAAACGGCATGATGACTCATCATCAGAACCGTACGGTTGCAGCTCGACGTGATGCAGAAGTTATCATTGCGATAGAAGAGCGTGACATGAAAGCGACGATGGCTGTCATCGGTGCGTATGGTGGTCGTGATCTTGTAAGTAGTGATGTGATTTCTGGCTTAACTAGCATGGAGATCACCCGTGGTATCAGTAAAAATGCACTCAAGAAAATCATGTTTTTGAGTCGTAATTTACCTGCTGGTGAGAAAGTGTCGCTTGTTATCGCTAAAGGTAAAGAACCGATTGATGGTACCAACGCAAGTTTTGTTCCCCTAGTTGAAGATTTTCGTGAGCAAGCATTAAAGCCTCAGGAAAAAGAAGGAGAAGAAGATAAAGTTGATATGCGTGATCTGGGTGAAACCATCACGGTTGTGGAAGGCGATGAACTGATTCGACGTATTCCACCAACAAAAGGTGTTGATGGTTTTACCGTTCGTGGCGAAGTGATTCCAGCAACCGCGGGAAAAAATACCAAACTGCGAGCAGGTAAAGGAGCGACGATATCTCCTGATGACCCTGATCTGGTTATTGCTGCGACATCTGGAATGCCTTGGATTAACAAAGATGGTGCAGATGTCGATAACGCACTTTGTTTGAATGCGGTTGATATTTCAACAGGCCACATTAAGTTTAAAGGTAGTGTGATTGTAAGTGGTGATATTGCACCAGATATGATTGTAAGAGCAACTGGCAGCGTAACTGTTGGTGGCTTTATTGAATCTGCTGATGTTCAAGCGCATGGCGATGTCATTGCTATGAAAGGCATCATCGGCCACCAAGTAGAAGCGGGTGAAGATTACACGTGTTTTGTAAAAGCAGGTGGAAAAATCACGGCTAAGTTTGTGCAATCAGCTGACTTACAAGCGTCGGGTGATATTGAGCTTGGTATTCATGCAATTCAGAGTTTCATCAAGAGTAAGAACTCAATTACGGTGATGGACAAAACAGGACGTAACGGCTCTATTGTTGGTGGTGAAGTTTACGCAGGTTCTAATATCACGACCGTAAACTTAGGTGCTACGGCAGGTACTGAAACATTAGTAAAAGCATTTACTCGTTTTGATAAGTACAAAGAGAACATCGTTGCTTTAAATGCCAAATACAAAGAAGCGCAAGAAAACACCATGAAAGTGGTTCGCGCAGAAATGGATTTAGCAAAAATTCCAAAAGCAGAGAGAACACCAGAGCAAATCGAACGTGTGCAAAACATGAAAGAAGAATCGAATCGTGAAATTGCCGCTTCAATGCACCGTTTCCAATCTGCTGAAGAAGATCTAAGAAAACAACTAACTGAAAATGTTGTTAAGGTTACGGAACGAGTTTATCCAAAAGTGACGATTCAATATTCAGATGAACAAGTAACCACTAAACGTGAACACAGTCCATGTAAGATCTACTTTAATGAATATGAAATAAAGATAGATCCAATCGTCTCTAAAAATACGAGTTTAACGGATGATTAAGCGTCAATTCGATTAGAATCAAATGATATAAAAACCGCTCATTGTAGCGGTTTTTTGTTGCTAAAATGTGCGAGTGTAAAATATGTGTTAGAGCAATGATAAGGTAAAGAGCTAAGAATTATTAAGTGTGATCAATGTCCAATTTTATGCTTGCGATAAGAACAATATTCGGGATACTAATAATTAGAAACAAAAAATAATGCTTTTCAATAGGATGTTGAAGGTAGATGTTGGAATATATCGAGGCAATTCATGAGCAATAAAATAGAGTTTGATTACAGCTCGTTTCTTGTTAATTCAAGTAAGCAAAAGTGGACGTTTTCGCAAGCGTTAAAAAGTATCATTCCGACATTTGGAACGGTATGGAATGCTTCTGTTCATGATGCAAGACCATTATCAGAAAGACTCCAAGCTGAAGCGCTTCAAGTGCTTTCTTCTCATATTAATGACGAATCAAATATTATCCGTTTAATTCGCCTAGCGCGTATTGAAGGGATCACCGATCTAGAAATTAAACTGCCTTATACTTTGGATGAAGAGCAGATTAATTATATTCTCGAAAACACTTTCACAGACATTTCTCAATCAACTGATGACTTTGATTTACTTCATGTACACTTGAATGAGAAAACACAGTAGTTGTTAATTTACAGCTACTCTCACCTAGATTTAATGCAGTACGGTTAATTTTCTGTTCAGGGTTAACCACTGTGAATCGGAAAAATAAAAACAATTAGCATTCGAAATAATGGCGCTGGCTGTGCCTAATTGTTTTGCTTTTTCAATCGTTTCATTTTCAGTTAAACGATGAGATTCTTTTAAACGTACGAATTTACTTAATTCAATACCATGCTTTAGAAGCGACTCGCTACTTGGCATTGTTGTATTTGCAGTAATAAAAATCCATTTATTTTGTTTAGACAAGCTTTTTAAAATTTGAATAAACTGGCTCTCACACTGTGCATTTACTTGGCTAGCCGCGCTAGAAATGCGTTGAGAGATAGAATAATTAAATGAGTTTGAGTAAGTAGTAAGAGCCATTGCTGTGTTCATAATAAAATACCTGTTCATCCATACAGTGTGTATTTATACAGTACTTTTAAATCGGTTAATGATCAAGCTATTTTTGCTTGTTTATTGAGATCTTAAACGCAATTAAAGCAGCTTTGATTTTAAGTTATTGAAAGAAAAGGACTGTTGATTTTTACCTTACGTAATGAATTTATATGGTGAGGTTTGGTATACTGGCGATAAGAACTTTTAATGGTTAAAAACTATGTACGACAAATCTTTATTAGACCCAATTTATTCTTTTCTGCAGTGTGAAACGCCTGACGAATGGATAGAAGAAGCAAAAAAGCCTGAAAACTTATCGGTTATTTTGCGTGACCACTTAATGTGTGAATTAAAAGCGGCACAGAGTGCAATGTATTTAATACGCAAATACGCTGTTGATGCTGAAGGAGCAAAGGCGTTATTGGATTGGTTTAAACCGTATGAAGAATTTGCCTATAAACACGTAGGGTCATTAGAGACGCTAAAGGGTAAAAGTAACATCTCTAAAAAGATCACTGCACGTGCTGATTCACCTTATAGCCAAGATCTGATTGATAAAATGGTGTTATTGATAAAAGAAGAGCTTCATCATTTTTATCAAGTATTAGAAATCATGGATCAGCGTGGTGTGCCTTATCAAAATATTAGAGCAGGGCGCTATGCAAAAGGATTATTTACGAGAGTGATTACCCATGAGCCGTGTACCTTAATTGATAAGCTGATCATTGGTGCTTTTATTGAGGCCCGTTCTTGTGAGCGTTTTGCTAAGTTAGCTCCGTTTTTAGATGATGATTTGGCTAAGTTCTACATTTCATTACTTCGATCTGAATCTCGTCATTACCAAGATTATTTAGCACTGGCACAGCAGGTTGCTAGTGGGAATGTGGATGAGCGTGTTGCATTCTTTGCTCAGGTTGAAGCGGATTTGATATTAACACCAGACAGTGATTTTAAATTCCACAGTGGTGTTCCAGCTTAAGTGATATTAAGACAGACATAAAAAAAGATCGCATAATGCGATCTTTTTTTTGGTAGGTATTGGTTACCATTTTTTCTTTGGCTGGAAAAGAACATCGATATCGTCGTCTTTATTCTTATCCAATTGATCTTGTAATTCTTGGTCTTGTTTCTTCTTAGTCTTATTATTTAATTCATCAAGCATTTCTTGTAAACGAGTGCGAGCCTTGTTTGAGTAGCCATCGTTTTTGCTTGAAAGAGCATCAATACCTTTCTTAAGTAATTGACGAGCTGTACCAGCTTGGCCACGCTGTGTTGCTTCTTTAGCACGTTTAACTACGTTTTCGATATTGATACGAACTTGAATAGACTCAAGGCGAGCGTTTTCAGCCACAAATACTTGTGTATTAACACGTCCTTTACGGTGTTCAGCACGAAGCGTATCACGAAGGCGTTTAACAAGTTTTAACATTACAATCGCTTGTTTATCGTTACTTGGCACTTTAAAGTTAGTGCTATCGCCACCTGTGTATTCTGTTTTTAATTGCTGAAGCTGCTGCTCCATATTTTCAATACGACCTGGGTATGAGCGATCATGTGGTTCAAGCTCTGAAATGGCTCTTAAAGCATCAAGAATACGTTGGTTTAAACAAACGAGTAATTCTTTACTGTATGGTAGATGATGCGCATTACTGATTAATTCTTCGGTAGAATCAATGATAACCATATGCTTTGCAGATTCTTGTTTTTTGGCAGATTCAATCTTTGTTCTATATTGAACAATGATGTTGTAGCCAATAATCAATGTAAGCAGAATCCCAAAAAGACCAATAATAAGAGCAATATTCATATTTTTATCATACATCCAGTAGTAATATTTTCCAGTGTAACACCTTGTAAACTAAATGAATAGCAGGTGATTAACTCCAATAGCTATTTTAGCGTATAGGGGAGTTATATACGGGTTGTCATTAAGATATATCGACACCTGTTCACATTTCTTTAATGTATTTGTCTGTAATATGTTCGAAATATAATTAATAAACATAACACTTTGAAAATAGGTAGGAATAGGTATATAACTGTATCGTATAAGTAGAATTTAATGTAAAGGATTACAGGAAATCATAAAATGAAATTACAGCAATTAAAGTACATTGTTGAAGTTGTGAACCACAGTCTGAATGTATCATCAACTGCTGAGTCGCTATACACCTCACAACCAGGCATTAGTAAACAAGTCCGATTATTAGAAGATGAACTTGGTGTTCAGATCTTTGAGCGCAGTGGTAAACATTTAACAAGAGTAACCCCATCAGGTGAAGAGATCGTTAAAATCTCACGTGAAATTTTATCTCGAGTTGAGAGTATTAAATCGGTTGCTGGTGAGCATACGCACCCAGAAAAAGGAACTTTAAATATTACTACTACGCATACTCAAGCTCGTTATGCGTTACCGGATGTAATTAAAGGCTTTAAGAATCGATATCCAGCGGTTTCATTGCATATGCATCAAGGCACACCAAGCCAGATGTCCGATGCAATAGCCAAAGGTACGGCCGATTTTGCTATAGCAACGGAAGCACTTCATTTATATCAAGATGCGATCATGCTTCCTTGTTATCACTGGAATCGTTCTATTGTGGTCACAAAAGATCATCCATTAGCACAACTACAGCAAGTGACGATTGAAGATCTTGCAGCCTTTGAATTAGTTACTTACGTATTTGGTTTTACGGGTCGTTCAGCCTTGGATAGTGCCTTTAATAAAGCGGGCCTAAAACCGAAAATTGTCTTTACAGCAACCGATGCAGATGTCATTAAAACCTATGTTCGCTTAGGGATTGGTGTTGGTGTAATAGCAAGCATGGCAATGGATGAAGAGCGAGACTCTGATCTTGTAGCCATTGATGCAAGCCATATTTTTGATGCGAGTACCACAACCATTGGCTTTAAGCGTGGTTCATTCTTAAAAAGCTACATGTTTGATTTTATGGAACGCTTTGCACCGCATTTAACACGTCCAATTGTTGAGCAAGCAACGATGCTGAAAAATAATCATGAAATTGAAGAGATGTTTAAAGACATAAACCTTCCTGTCCGTTAAGATCGCCCTGATATTATTTTCAGGGGCATATAATGCATTCTCAGCAGTTTTTAAATATAGACCGTTTGTTATCGCAGACGGTCTTTTTTTGGCAATTTTCTGCTTTTCATAGTTCAGATTATCCATGGCGCACCATGCATGAAAATTTAAGCCATTGGCTTGATGGATTAACTCTGGCAGAGGTGCAGGAATTAAAGCGAGTCCCTGAAAAATTAACGCAAGCACTCTCAGCTTTTATTCCAGAAGTTAATGGCCTTCATGCATTAAGTCAGCTTGAGCAATTACAAGCGGCTCCGCTAATGATGCCAAAAGGGTTGGATTCTGGAATTAACGGTCGTAAATGGCAGCAAATTACCAATTTAAGTGCTTTAGGTATTCAATATTCACAGCCTAAAGAGCAATGGCTAGAGTGGTGTGGTGGTAAAGGATATTTAGGTCGGGTGCTTAATGTGGCATCAGATAAACCTGTAACCACATTAGAGTGGCAAGATGCGTTGTGCCGTAGTGGTCAAGAATACGCAGATAAACATCAATTAGACATGACGTTTATTCAAGGTGATGCGTTGGCAACAAGTGCATCTGAACTGATTAAAGCTAACCAACATGCGATAGCGTTGCATGCTTGTGGTGATCTTCACGTAAGTTTAATTCAAAAGGGCATAGATAAGTCTATAGATGCCGTTACTTTATCTCCTTGCTGTTTTCATTTAACTCAGTCATCGGTTTATGAAGGACTGTCTGCATTATCAAAACAAGCGCAGATCCGTTTATCTAAAGAAGATTTACGATTGCCACTGCAAGAGACAGTAACCGCAGGGAAACGCACACAACATCATCGAGAGCAGGAAATGCAATATCGATTAGGGTTTAATGCCTTGCAGCAGTTTGTTACTGGCAATGATAATTATGTCCCTGTACCAAGCATTAAAAAATCATTATTAAGTGATGGCTTTGACGCTTTTTGCCGATGGGCGAGTGAGCATAAAAAACTGCAATTACCAGATGACGTTGATTTCTCTCACTGGTTAAACAAAGGGAAAGAAGCCTTTCTAGTGATGGAAAAGTGCGATTTAGTGCAGCAAGTATTTAAACGTCCGTTAGAAGTCTGGTTATGTTTGGATCGTGTCTTATTATTAGAAGAGGCAGGCTATAACGTTCGCATCGGGGAGTTTTGTTTAAAAGAAGATACCCCAAGAAATATTGTCATTCAGGCTAAGAGAGTGTGAAACTGGCATAAAAAAAGGTTCATCGCGGCTTTCCGGGGAAAGCCGCTTTTATCTTCATAAAGAAATAGTCCGTATCTCTGTAGCCATACCCCATTCTTTTGATTAACTTAATTTTGTTATTTATTCCTTCCAGTGTACATGTATTTAATCGATATAAAGACGAACTAACAATTCCGTGAAGGTATGGTTTTAACTTTCGTGCAAAACTGATTAGTGGTTTGATCCCACTCTCATTTACCTGTTGCCACCATACATCCCATAGTTCTATTGCCTGCGTTTCTGAGTCACAATACCAGAGCTCTTTTAATTGCTCTCCTAGCAAATGAGTCACCATTAAATCGTGGTTTACCGAAAGTATTTCATCTAAATAACTCTGTTGATTTACGTCTAGATTGTCTCTATTTTTCAAAAGGATCCAGCGTGAACGCTTAATCCAACGACGAGCTTTTTTGTCTTCTTTGAGTTGATTCGCTTGATCTACCCTAACCCTATCCATTACCTCTCGTCCATATTTGGCTACCACATGAAAAAGATCGTATACAATACGTGCATTAGGGCAATGAGCTTTCACTTCGAGATCGAAAGCTGTATTCATATCCATAGCCACTGCTTCGATATTTTCGGCATGCTTACCAAGCTCTTCAAAGAAAGGCCTGATATCAGTTCGGCTTCTACCTAAACCAATCCAAAGCACTTGATGTGTCTGCGCATCGGCAATCACTGTTGCATATCGATGTCCTTTAAATATGGCAAACTCATCCATCACTAGTTGGCGTAATTTATCCCATGGTATGTCAGGGATAACTCGTTTAAGTCGTTGTTTATCAATATTCTTTATCGTGTGCCAATGTACTCCAGTCAGTTCTGAAATATGTTTAATCGGCAGCAAAGGCAGCAGTTGTTCAATATATTCTATCAATCGATTAGTCAGGCGTGAGTATGGTTTAAGCCAAGATATTGCTTCCGTTTTTGTACCGCATAGCAAACATGTAATGCGCCTAGTCTGAATCAAAAGTTCAACTGGAGTTCCTAATATCATAGCGTCTTTAATAGTTCGCCACTGAGTATCGTGAGTAAATTCAGAGAGTCGCCCGCAAGAGCAGAATGCTGGGGAGTCAGGTTTTAAGGTTATAGAGATTAATGAATCAGTTTTATGAGACTTTACGATCTGAAAACCTTTCCAGAAGGATGATAAAAAAGTATTATTTGGCATGAAAACGGCAGTTTGTGAAAAGTTGTGTTTGGCGATGTAACTTTACCACTAACTGCCGTTTTTGTTTTCAATTCCCGCTAATCTGCGATGAACCTAAAAAAAGGCGCTAATTAAAGCGCCTTTTCTATATCTTACAATTACTTCTGATTCTTAAAGAACCGCAGCAATCCCTTTACATAGAGGAAGCATGTTGTCTTTTGTCATACCAGCAACACTGATACGGCCAGAACCAACGATGTAAATTGCGAATTCGTCTTTCAGACGGTTTACTTGCTCTTTAGAAAGGCCAGAGAAAGAGAACATACCGTTTTGACGTTCAATAAAGCTAAAGTCTGCATCCACACCTTGCTCTTTTAGTGTTGTAACAAACAAAGTACGCATCTCTTGAATACGGTCACGCATTTCAGCGACTTCTTGTTCCCATTCTGCACGTAGCGCATCGTCATTAAGAATATGCGTAACAACAGCAGCACCGTGAGCTGGTGGGTTAGAGTAGATAGAACGGATGATAGCTTTAACTTGAGAGAATGCATCCGCAGCAACCGTTGCGTCTTTAGCAACAAGAGTAAATGCACCAACACGCTCGTTATACAAACCAAAGTTCTTAGAGAATGAACTTGCTACAAGTAGCTCTGGGCAGTATTGAGCAAAAGTACGTAAACCAGCCGCATCTTCTTCAACACCTTTTGCAAAACCTTGGTATGCAAAGTCAAATAATGGCAGTAGACCTTTATTTGCACACAGCTTAGCTAGCTCTTCCCACTCATCAGCCGTTGGATCGATACCAGTAGGGTTATGACAACAACCGTGTAGAAGAACCACATCACCAGCTTCCGCTTGTTGTAAATCCGTTAGCATTGCAGCGAAGTCTTTAGATTTCGTTTCTGCGTTGTAGTAAGTGTATTGCGCTGTTTCAATACCAGCAGCAGTAAATACACCAATGTGGTTTGCCCATGTAGGGTTACTGATCCAAATTTTTACATCGCCAAGTTGACGTTTGATGAATTCACCAGCTACACGTAGCGCACCAGTACCACCAGGAGCTTGAGCTGTTTGTGCGCGTTTTTCAGTGATTACTTGTGCATCAGCGCCAAACAGTAGCTTTTGTACTGCAAGGCCGTATTCTGCGGTACCTTGAATGGTTAGGTATGACTTTGTTTTTTCTGTATCAAGCAATACTGCTTCTGCTTTTTTAACTGTGGTTAAAACTGGAGTTTGACCCGCTTCGTTTTTGTAAATACCAACACCAAGGTTGATTTTTTCAGCACGAGGGTCATTTTTAAATTCATCTGTTAAGCCAAGAATAGGGTCAGCAGGAGCGGCAGCGATTTTTTCAAACATAGTCATCATCCATGGTGTAAGTAAAATAAAAGAGTTAGCTTATTTATACCTGTTAATCCTGTAAGTTTGCAACGGTTAGGTAACGAAAAAAGCAAATTAAATGGATTTAGCAGTAAAAAAAGAATAAGAAGGTTAAAAAAGTACAACAGAACGGTATTTGAAACCATTCTGCTATACATATTTGTAACTTAATAGATCACTTGAACTTTATTTGAAGCCGTTACTGCATCCTCAATAGCGGTTTCTAAATTATCACGACGTGTAATCGCAACACCTAAACGTCGACGTCCATCAATCTCTGGTTTACCAAATAATTTGATTTGAGTTTGAGGCTGCGAAAGTGCGTCTGTTAAGCCATCAAAACGAATATTAGTTGAAGTGCCTTGACCTAAAATTACTGACGATGCCGAAGGACCGTATTGCGTAATTTGATTAATAGGCATTCCAGTAAAGGCACGAACATGAAGCGCAAACTCAGACATCTCTTGAGAAATAAGTGTCACAAGACCTGTGTCGTGTGGGCGAGGGGAAACTTCATTGAAGTAAATTCTATCGCCTTTAATGAAAAGCTCTACACCAAATAAACCATAACCACCAAGGGCGTTTACCACTTTCTCTGCCGCATTTTGTGCTTGTTTTAATGCAGCCTCAGTCATTACTTGTGGCTGCCATGATTCACGGTAATCCCCATCTTCTTGACGATGACCAATTGGTGCACAAAAATGAACGCCATCAATAGCACGAACGGTTAATAATGAAATCTCATAATCAAAATCAACAAACCCTTCAACAATGACACGTCCAGCACCAGAGCGGCCACCATCTTGCGCATAATCCCAAGAAGTACGAATGTCTGCTTCTGTTTTGATAACACTCTGACCTTTACCAGAAGAGCTCATTACCGGTTTAATAACACAAGGCATACCGACAAATTTCACAGCTTCAACAAGTTCTTCATAGCTATCAACAAAGCGATAAGGAGACGTCGGCAGTTGTAATTCTTCAGCGGCTAAACGGCGAATACCTTCACGGTTCATGGTTAATTTTGTTGCGCTAGCCGTTGGAACAACATTAAGGCCTTGTTTCTCTAGTTCAACTAACTTATCCGTTGCAATCGCTTCAATCTCAGGAACTACAAAATCAGGCTGTTCTTTATTAATGACTTCTTCTAAGGCGTTGGCATCAAGCATATCAATCGCGTAGCTGCGGTGAGCCACTTGCATTGCCGGAGCATTAAGGTAGCGATCAACCGCAATCACTTCAAAACCAAGACGCTGACATTCAATAGCCACTTCTTTACCTAGTTCACCAGAACCAAGTAATAATACTTTTGTTGCAGAAGAAGACAGAGCTGTACCAAACATATGAAATTCTCATGTAATAAAGAAAGATGGCGCTATCATACTAAAATTAATTAAATACGCAAACGTTTGCTATTTATTCCTTATAAATAGAATGGAATTAAAAATGCAAACTGGATCACGTAACTGATAGTTTTCTTGATAATGAGAATAAGTGAAATTGTATTCATTTATGTGACTGGTATGCTGCATTTTCGAAATTAAACAGTACGCTGAGTTATGGATGAGCAAACCATGTATGTCTCTCATGAAGTTGAGTCACAACAATGGGCGTTTTATGGCCTTTTAGAAAATAAAAAATTTGTTGTAAGTGATTGCATTGATATAAAAAATACGCCGAATGGCCAAGGTAATCCAACGTGGTTATTAGAGCAAAAAAAAGCGAGAGAGAACGCTCCTGCCGTTGATCTTATATTAAAAAAAGGCGCTATATTTGTCGGTAAAACTCAAATGGACGAATTTGGGTTTGGTCTACATGGACACAATCCACACTACGGCCCAATACCAAATAAAAACAGCGAAGGGCGCTTTATTGGCGGCTCATCGAGTGGTGCAGTAGCAGCCGTGGTTAATGGCGATGCAGATATTGGTTTAGGCATTGATTTTGGTGGTGGGATTCGTGTTCCTGCTTTATATGCTGGTTTATATGGTTTTAAAGCATCTGCCAGTGCAGTAAACATGCAAGGTATCGATTGTATTGCAAAAGAAGATACTTCATTGGGGTGGGTGGCAAAAAATTTATCAGATATACGAAAAGTAGCAACCGTGCTTACGCCTATGTCTCCATTAGTGACAGTGGAACGTATTGTCGTCCTTGATAGTTTATTTGCTGATATTCCAGAAGAAGCGAAAACAAAGTTAGAGACATTAATTAAATCTTCTCCTTATGAAGTGATACGCAGCAAATCGATCAGTAAAATTATCACCACTAAGGCAGCAGAGAGTTTCAAAGTGCTTTCGGCAACGCGAGGTTTGCGTAATTTAGAACTGTGGTATGAAAAGAACAAAGCGGCAGTAGGTAATGAAATAAAGATGCAGATGAAGTGGCTTGCGTCTTTAAAATATAAAGATGAAAGGATCGCTTTAGAACAAAGAGAGTTAGTGATTTCTGTTTTAGAATCCATTTTAGATGAAAAAACACTGTTACTTATGCCAACAACAGCCAATATTGCACCGCCTACAACGGCAACGGATGAGCAGTTATACAAATTGAACGCTCAAATTTTAAAATACATTTCGTTAGCAAGCTTGGCGGATTTACCTCAGTTGCATTTACCTTGGTTTACGGTAAATGATTCTCCTTGGGGCATTTCATTAGTTGGGCAAAAAGGAATGGATAGACAACTGATTGATGTGGCTATTCGTTGGAAAGGCAATCAATAGACATCAGAGATGTTAATCAAATAAAAAGGAGGCCAACAAAGCCTCCTTTACGTTATCTATAGAATAATTTCTACTTCTTATAAAGAAGCGTACTCTAATGTTACATCTGGATTTAGTGCTTCTAATGTGCTTTGTGTAATCGCAAGGTGGCTAATAGCGCCTTTGTGATCTTCAACTAGCGCAGCTGATTTAACCGTTAAGATGTCTTCACGAGACATATTTGCATGAACCAGTGCCACTTGTAGTGGTGGTAAGCTTGGGTTAAATGCCGCATTTTCAGCATACATACCGTAATATACTTCGCCGCTTTCCATCTCAAGCGCAATACCACTTAAGTTATGTGAGTAAGGTGCGTGGCTGCGGTTTGCCGCTTCTAATGCTTTACGTAATAGTGGAGACTCTGTTTCTAACGCTAAGTTGTGCGAAAGAGGAGCAAGTAATCCGCCTTCAATGCCTAAATCTTTAGGACCAAAAGACTCAGGTAAGTATTCTTGTAGTGATTTTTCATTACGCTCAGGAAGTTGAACCATTAAAGAATCAGCGGTGGTTAGCTCATTCATAAATTGGCGACAGTGACCACAAGGGCTGAAGTTAATTGTGATGTCAGAAATACCCGTTTCACCTTGGATCCACGCATGGCTAATTGCTGATTGTTCAGCGTGAATAGTTTGGCCAAGTTGAACATCGTTGTATTCCATGTTTGCGCCAAAATAAAGGTTACCAGTCAAACCACGAGCAATCGCACCGACATAAAAATTAGAAATAGGAGCAACAGAGAAAGCAGCAGCAAGAGGTAATAATACTAAGCGTAATTCTTTATCGCTTAACTCGCTGTCAGCTTGCAGTGATTGAAATTGTTCCTTGCTAATAACACCTTTAAATTCAGCATTGATGATTGGTGTTAATGAAGTACGCAGGGCGTCAGGTAAGTTCGCTAGGGCTTCTTCTAAGCGTTGTTGTAGTCTTGTCATGAGTAGGGTGATCCTTTTAAGTTCTTATAGGATCATTTTAGTGACAATTGAGCTGGAAACATAGATCAAAATCACACTCATTGATGTAAAGTTACATAAATTACATCAATGAGAGAGAAGTCACACCATATTGGTGCTGTTTTGAGCGCGATTATTTCATCATTACCATGAAGGAGTAGATAATCGGTGCAACGAGGGAAGTGATGATCCCACAAATAACTAGGGCTAATGAACTGAATGCTGCATCTTGTGGATTCTCTTCAGCAGCTTGAGCTGTCCCCAATGCGTGGGAAACATTACCCATTGTTAGACCACGAGCAAGTGAGCTCTTAATACCCAACATGTTATAAATTGGGTAAGCAAAAATCGCCCCCATCAAACCAGCCAGAAGTACTAAGATTGCTGCGATTGCCGCTTCACCTTCAAGCTGACTTGAAATAGCCATAGCAATAGGTGTTGTCACTGATTTTGGTAAAATACTCGCAACCAGTTGCATATCAGCTCCCATCCAAACTGCAAGGAACGCACCAGATATCATTGAGAACAATGACCCCACGCTACATGCAAGCAAGATGATTTTCCAGTTCGCTCGAATATGAGGCAATTGCTCATATAAAGGATAAGCAAGTGCAACCACCGCAGGCTGTAACAAGTAACTTAGGAAAGCATTATCAGCATAATAGGTTTCGTAAGGTACATGCAGAACCATCAAGATAGGAATAACAATACACACACTCCACACACTCAGTAATAACGGGTTATTCACTGGGTGAGGGAAACGTTTTGCAAACCAACGAGCAGAATAAAAAACGATAAGCGTAAGAATGACCCACATTAGCTGTTACCTCTATCAATTTTGTCGATAAAGAGTGCCAAGCAAACCAATACTAATAATGAACCACCAGCCGTACTCACAATAATTGGAATTGCATTGTTAAGTAGCAAATCAAAATGGGTCATTAAGCCTACCGAAATAGGAATAAACAAGATCAGCATATTGCGCATAAAAAATTGGCAACCTGTGGCTGTCCAATCTGGTTTGCAAATACCGATAACCATAGCGGTGAATAAAATAAGCATTCCAATAATGCTTCCCGGAACAGATATGTTCAGCCAAGATTGAATGCCGTTACCAGCAAACAACGAGGCGAAGATCCAAGCGAAAGAATAAAGATATTTAATCATGATATTAATTGTTGTACGTAGTTATACACGGCTTTTAAAATAGCCACTTTTTTGTCATTACCTTCGGACTCAAGGTATAGACTTTCAAAACTCGCTTCATAATCTGGCAAGTGAGTTTGAAAATAGTCTTGAAGGTGAGCGTGCCATCTTAATTGCTCAGCTTCGTTTAATGTGTGCGGGAAGTTACGTGCACGGTATCGGAATAACAGTGGTTTGATACGTGGATCTGTCACGTTTGGCTCAAAGTCAATTAGCTGCTCAGGCGTTGATTGACGAATAATATCAATGGTCGCTTTATCAGCATGCGAGAAGAAACCATCATAAAGAAGCGTATCCACATTGGTTGATTTCTCGTAGTTTGGCTCAATGCTGTACAGCTCAATCAGTTTTTGTCTGATCTCAGGGTTTTCACGTATCACTTTAAGATTACGTAAACACGCTTCGCGATCCACATTCAAATTAGCGGCATTTTCAGCAGTCAATGTTTTTGCAGGCGCAAGAACAGGGCACTTATTCAAATGCACTAGTTTAACAGGAACAGGAAGCTCATCAGGGCCAAGTTCAGAACGTTTGGTGTACATACGCTGATGCAGTTCTTCAACATTTAACTCAAGAAAAACACTTGGGTCTAAAGCCAAATCAATAGTAATAACTGCGTTGTTATTGGTTGGATGCCAAGCCACTGGCACTATCCAACTGATGTTACCTCTATCTACACCAAACATGCCTGAAACATGCATCAGTGGTGTCATTTCAACTATGTCGATTAATGTCGCTGCTTTCTTCTTGTTACGCATAGAAAGCAAATAGTTAAACATTTTTGGTTGTGCTTGTTTTACTTTTTTAGCTAGCTCAATGGTTGCGATAACATCCGCCATGGCATCGTGGGCATTGGCGTGTTCAATGCTATTGGCAACAGAGAGCTTTTCCAGTTTAAAACTTGGTCTGCCTTCTTCATCTTTAGGCCAATTAATACCTTCAGGGCGAAGAGCATAAACCGCACGCATTACATCTAATAGATCCCAACGAGAGTTGCCATTTTGCCAGCTCCAACCGTAAGGTTCAAAGAAGTTACGATAGAGTGTGTAGCGAGAAACCTCATCATCAAAACGAATGTTGTTATAACCTAAAGAACACGTATTAGGCTGTGATAATTCATGATGAATTTTGGCAATAAATTCTGGTTCAGAAAGTCCTTTATTAACGGCTGTTTGTGGCGTAATACCTGTAATCAAACACGCTTCAGGTGAGGGAAGGTAATCAACCGGAGGGCGGCAGTAAATAACTAAAGGCTCACCGATAATATTGAAATCTTCATCAGTGCGGACACCAGCAAATTGGCACGGTCGATCAAGAGAAGGGCTAGTTCCCCATGTTTCATAATCAAAGAAGAAGAAACTAGGTGCATTGTTTTGTGGCATAAGTGATGTCCAATGATAAGCAATACATTGATTATCAGAGATCTATCACACAATCGCAAGGCATTAGGGAGGGAAGGTGAAGAAAAATTAAAAGGGTATTTATTAAGTGGCGATCTTTGCTTAATAATCACCTCAGAGGCGAACCAATACATTCGTTATTTAAAGGTGACTTTAAAGATTGAGTATTAGAGAGCAGGGCAGTTAAAGGTTTATAAGTGTTATACAGATAGATTGATAGTTTAATACTCTATTTTGAGTTGTCGTGATGCGTAACGCGTAAGGCTTATTGAATACGGGAAAAGTTTTTAGCTCTACCAATCCTTAATTATTAGCCAAAAATGGCTAAATTTGCATTATTGGCTATAAATGATTGAATTTGTATTTTTAGCCAAAAACGGCTAAATTTAATTTATTAGCCAAAAATGGCTAAATCTACATTTTTATGTAAAGAGAGGAGTTTTAATGTGGAGCATATTTATAAGCCTATCGCAGTGATCAGCGGCGATATTGTCAATTCAACTAAGTTAACCTCTGAGCAATTTGAACAATTACTTAATCGAATCAAAGAGATCCAGAAATGGATTACTGAAGGGAATTCATCAAATGTACATAGTATTGAGCGTGGTGATGAGTTTCAGTCTGTAGTACATGATATTGAAAGCGCTCTGAGATACACCATTATTTATCGGCTTGGTATTAAGGCTCTTGGTAATGAGTTTGATAGCCGCATTAGTTTTGCTATTGCCTCTAATGCCGATTTACGCGAGTCGGTGTCTGAGTCAATGGGTGAAGCATTTGTTCTTTCTGGTCGAGGGTTAAAAACCTTGAAAAACGCTAGGTTACTTTTTAATTCTGACAGCTCCGAACTCGCAGAGTACTTTGACTTACTCTTTAAATATCTTGATAGACAACTCACCGAATTAACTTCGCGCCAATGTGAAGTGATTCTTCCTATGCTTCAAACTAATGAAGGTTTGCTGGTTGGTGAGCTAGCAGAAAAGCTTAATGTTGCGACCTCAACTATCAGTAAGTCACTTAAAGCTTCTGGTTGGTCATTAATTAGTGAGCTAAATCGAAAATTTATAAACAAAGTGGTGGGATTGAGGCATGTTTGATTTTTTTGGTATTCTAATACCGTTCTTGCTGATGCATATTATCTGCGATTTCTATCTACAACCAAAGCAATGGGTAGAATCAAAGAAAGAATCCACCTACCGCTCACCTGGGTTATATCTTCATTCTCTATTACACGGCATCGCATTATTAGTTCCTGTATTAATATTAGATATTGATTGGTCTTCAGCAGCTTGCTTGGTAGCTACCGTAGCTATAAGTCATTTTGCTATCGATCTGTGGAAGGTCACAGCACAGAATGGTGATAAATTTTCTTACTTTGTTATTGATCAGGTTTTGCATGTTTTTGTTCTAGCGATCATTGCTTTTTACATGGCAGATGGTCTAACTATTGATACCGTGATACAACATGAGAATTTCTCGAATGGCGTTATGGTGATTTTTGCTTACTTGATAATTCTCAAGCCGACTTCAATTGTTATTGGCAGTATTTTAAGAAAGTATCCAATATTAGGTGGAGAGAGTAATTCTAGTATTAGTGGTCTTGTCGCTGGTGGTGAGTTGATTGGTTATTTAGAACGAGTTTTAATATTGACCTTTACCCTCGTAGGGAGTTATTCAGCGGTGGGTTTTGTATTAGCAGCTAAGTCAATATTTAGATTTGGTGAATTGAATAAATCAAATGATCGAAGCATGACTGAATATGTATTGATTGGTTCAATGTTATCAGTGGTTATCACTACATTGCTCGGAACCTTAGTATCACTTGGTTTAGATGTTAAAATTAAGTGATTAGAAAGAGAGGGTGTAATCAATTTGTGGTAGAGCCAGCGACAATAAACACGTTAAGAAATAAACTGAGATTAATTCTTATAAAAGCTTGGCGAAATCCAAGCTTTTGTTGTTTTAGGGGTATTGTTAATAAAAAATCAGAAGTGAATTTTGCCTGCTTTATAAGCAAGTTATTGTAATTTAAGCCTTAGAAGGTGTTTTATCTTTAAAAATCGTGTCTTAAAAATGAAAATTTGAAATAAATTGAAATATTTAAGTGTCTAATTTGTTAACCATCACCTATATTTATTCTCAATGGAACTTGGTTCGTATAAAAAATTAATACTGAAATCAAGACATAACAACATAGGAATAATTATGAATAAATATATGGCAGAGTTTATCGGTACATTTTGGCTTGTACTGGGTGGTTGTGGTAGTGCAGTACTGGCGGCAGGGTTTCCTGAACTAGGTATCGGGTTTGTTGGTGTATCACTGGCGTTTGGTCTAACAGTATTAACCATGGCGTTTGCCATTGGTCACATTTCAGGTTGTCACTTAAACCCAGCAGTATCAGTTGGTTTATGGGTAGGTGGTCGTTTTGATGCTAAAGACTTAGTTCCATACATCGTATCTCAAGTTCTTGGTGGTATTGCAGCAGGTGGTATTTTATACCTAATCGCAAGCGGTCAAGCAGGTTTTGATCTAGCTGGTGGTTTTGCATCAAATGGTTTTGGTGAGCACTCTCCAGGTGGTTACACAATGACTGCTGCACTTATTACAGAAGTAGTATTAACGGCAATGTTCTTAATTGTGATCATGGGTGCAACAGATAGCCGTGCTCCAGCAGGTTTTGCTCCAATTGCAATTGGTCTGTGTTTAACACTTATTCACCTTATCAGTATCCCTGTAACAAATACATCAGTTAACCCGGCTCGTAGTACAGCTGTAGCGGTTTATGTTGGTGATTGGGCAACATCACAACTTTGGTTGTTCTGGGTTGCTCCGATTGTAGGTGCGGTAATTGGTGCACTTATCTATAAAGTAATGGCGAAAGAATCATAATCGCTGTTTCATTATAAACACATACAAAAATGCCGATGATTAACGTCATCGGCATTTTTATTTTTACTTCTGGTTCATCTTTTCCATTTCAGCTAAATCATACTGTCTGATATCGATTTTTGCGTAATCGTTGCAGTGTTCACAGGCGTAATATTTTGCACCGTCGCAGTATTGATGTTGCAGAACCATCGCTGGCTTTCTACACCAGTCGCAATAACCTTCTAAATTAAACATAAGACTTCTTTCTCTTTATTCTATTAAGATTTATACGTTAAATTATTGTTGTTACATTTTGATAACATATAAAGTGGTGCGAAGTATACCGAACAAGAATGATAAGTAAAGTCTGAGGCTCGTATTCCGTGTACGTTATCGTTTAATTGAATTATAAGCTTTATTAATTTCAGCAAGCATCACACCATCTGCACCGTGGTCAGGGTGATGGAGTTGAGCCAGTTTACGATATTGTTTTTTAATTTCGCTGCTCTCGCTTGCAATAGTTACCCCTAATAATTGATGAGGTGTAAACTGTGAAAGTGGTTTCTTGCCATCTAACTCAATAGTTAGTCTTTTAATTGTGGCTTCTTGAGCATCTACGCGGATCTTTAATTTGTCATTACTGTCTTGCAGCTGCTTCATTTTTTCATTTTGTAATGATTTAGCGAAACTGGTTTTAAGTGGATCGTCATTTTTAGTTCGCTTCATGGTTTGTTTAAGACGTAGAACTAAGAAGACTAACACCACAATCATAATGGCGATTAACAGGTAGCTGCCAAGAGTAATTAGAGCTGTTGGTTTTTCCATTTGAGTGATGATGATGGTTTTTGGCTCTGGCTCGACAACTTTCGGTTCTTCAGGCTGTTGTGTTGATTTCAGTTGTTCTTCTTTTTGCTGCGCCTTAATTTCTTGAAGTACACGCTCATAACCAAGCATTGCTTCGCCATGACCATTATGAGACGCAATTTGGTACCACAAAGATGCGTTATATAAATCAACAGAGCCAGAAAGACCGTATTCGTAAATTTCACCTAAATAGAATTGTGAAGGTGGGTGGTTTTGTGTTGCAGCTCGCGTAAACCAATAAATGGCTTGTTTAATGTCTTGAGCAACTCCGTAACCATTTTTGTAAATTTGTCCAAGGTTAAATTGCGCAGAGGTAAGGTCTTGCATCGCTGCTTGTTTATACCACTGAATAGAATAATCGATGTTCTTAGGACGGTTAGTACCTGATTCGTATTCCATTGCTAATTTTAATTGAGCACGAGCATCACCAGATTCCGCTTTATCTTCAAGAGAATCAGCATGAACGGTGAAACTAAAAAGCAGAACTACAGCAAGTAAAACAGAACGGATCATAAATATAAAATTATTAACAATAAAAAGGCGGCGACAGTGTAGCGAGAGGGAGATAGAAAAGTAAAGCTAAAAGGAGAGATAAGAAGATATGTAACGATGAATTTGCAGATTTACAAAAAAGCAGCCAATCTCAGCTGCTTCTTTGTTGCTTTCTTTTTATAGTTGTTCGTTTATGTATATGGTTTTTCCATCTTTAATGGTTTCTAGAATTGGAATGTCTTTTATCTTCATTGGGTCAATTTCAAGTAAGTTATCATCTAAGATCACCAAGTCGGCACGTTTTCCAACTTCAATAGAGCCTTTGCTTTTCTCTTCAAAATTTTGATACGCCGCATTAATGGTTATCGCTTCTAATGCTTGGTATGGCGTTATTTTATGATGCTCACCTAAGATTTGATTACTGCGTGTTACACGATTTACCGCACTCCACATATTGGTCATCATATCTGGAAATAACACAGGGGCATCCATGTGAATCGTAAACATCAAATCATTTGAATTTGCCCAACCCATAGGTGAGATGTTAGATGCACGCCAAGGGCCTAACACCGAATCACGATGCCAATCTCCCCAAAAGAAGGTGTGAGCAGGGAAGAAAGAAGGGATCATCTCATTTTTCTTCATACGTTTTATCTGATCTAAACGAGTGGTTTGAGCGTGGATTACTACGGTTCGGCGATCTTCTTTGCCATATTTGGCATCAGCAAGCTCAACCGCATTTAATAGGATATCTGCCGACGCATCGCCGTTACTGTGACTTAGGATCTGAGCATTGACTTGATATGCTTTATCTACCCATTGATTCATTTCCTCTTGGGTTAACACTGGGTAGCCGTGATAATCATAAGCGTGGCTGTGTGGTGGCTCAAAATACGGAGTGGAAAGGTAAGCCGTTTTACCTTGTGGTGAACCATCACCAACCATTTTAACCCCTGCTAACGTTAAGCCATTAATGGATGATTTCATCGGCAATAATGTCATTGCTTCTTCTAAATCAACCCATTTCGCATAAGCAAGCAGATCTATTTTTAGCAAATCATTCTCTGCCATGGTTTTCATTGCGTTAAGTGCAGGAAGCGTCGCTAAGCCTTCTTGTGTGGTCGTAATGCCATAACCTGCGTATAAATCCTGAACCTTACCAAAACGACGAACCGCATCTTCTTGCGTCATTTCAGGTAGGTTTCCTAAAATCGGATAAATGGCAGATTCTTCTAATACGCCAGTGAGCTCGCCATTATTATCACGGCGCAATACGCCACCATCAGGGTTCGTGCTTTGTTTAGTGAATCCAATAAAATCAAGCCCTTTGCTGTTACAACTCGCAAGGTGTCCTGATATATGTATGGCACAGAAAGGGTACTCTTTACTGAACGTATCGAAGAACTGCTTAGTTGGGTGTTGCTTCTCTTTTAGCTCGGCATCGTCATAACCAAAAGCCACATGAAGGCTGTTGGTATCAAGATTTGGTTGATTAAAGTAGTTGGTCATTATCTGTTTAATGTCATCAAACGAGTTCACCTTTCCCATTGGTGCAGGGTAAAGGAACGGGCTTTCAATTAAAGGTAAATATTGAGCAAAGTGTCCGTGACTGTCGATAAATCCCGGCGCAAGGGTTTTGCCTTTTAAATCTCTTACTTGGGTAGTGGTGCCTTTTTGTTTAAGGATCTCTTGGTTATTGCCTACCGCCACAATAATGCCATCTTTAATGGCGATAGCCTCTGCGCGATCAGATTCACCGGTCACCGTGATTATGTCACCATTGGTAAAAATCAGATCAGGTGAAGCCAATACAAAAGGTGAAACAAGAAAGCCTGCAAGTAAACTCAATGGGAACGTCTTCATAATGTCCTCTCTGTTTTTGCCATAACTAAAATTAAGTAATATCTTTTCATGTAATACCAAAACAAAGAAGTCAGTTATGATAGGGTATGCCTAACAAGATGGGTGGAAATATAAAATCAAAGGAGTGATTGAATGCATACATTAGAACAAGTGAGCGCTTTTGTTGCCGTATATGAACAAGGCTCATACAGCAGCGCAGCAAGAAAGCTTAAAAAATCTCGAACTACAGTACGTGAACATGTGGTGGCCTATGAAGATCTGTTAGGTTATTCGCTGTTTGTGATTGAAGGCAGAAAAGCCATTCCAACAGAGAAAGCTGATCATTTGTATCACCGTGCTAAGTTAGTTGAAAAACAAAATCGCTCTCTGTTTGTGCAAAGCCAAGCCTTGTACGAATCTAACGTTCATACCGTTACGATCTATTATGATGTGATCACGCCTCTCAGTTTAATTACGCACATTGAAAAACGTGTGATGGATTACAACTCAGACATCGTTATAAATTGGAAGCATCGCACTCGGCAAGAAGCAATGGATAAATTGCAAGAAGGTGAATGCGATATCGCCATCATGCCATATCGTGGGCAGTTGTTTGCAGAGAAAGAAGTCACATGGAAGGCGATAAAGCCGATCCAAGTTGGTTGTTATGCAGGCGTCAACTCACCTTTGGCATTAATTGATGATTTAAGGCTTGAAAATCTGATGCTAGAGACACAATACGTCACCGAGAACTTTGCGACCTTAAAACTGAATTTTGCCTCGATTCAGGTTTCCCCAAAAATGCACACCGTTAGTAATAACGATCTGTTGTGTGAGTTAGTAAAACAGAGCGGTTGGACAATTATGCCAAGGCACTACATGACTCCATATGTAGAGAGAAGTGAACTTGTCGAACTCAATTTAAAAGAGCTTGGTAACAATCTTTCTTTTGGTCTTAATGCTTTTTATTGTTATGGAAAACCAGATGCAGAAGTGTTTGGACTTATTCTGGAATGGATTGAGGAGTGGGGTAGTTTTTGAGCCTAGCTAACGTTATTGTGATGATGTTTTTAATTATTTCTAAATCGTAGGGGCACTCATGCTGAAGAAAATCTTGTTGGGTATTGTTTCTGTTAGTTTATTAATCGCAGCTGCTGGCGTTTATCGTTTCAATTTTACGAATGATGATATTTATGTAGTGGATGCAGAAAGTAGCTTAGATACAGAGAATAATGTGATGTTGACGTTATTTAGTATTAATACCGACGACTACTGGCAGATCCAATTGCCTAATTCTAAAGCCAAAGCTTCTCTGACAGAATTGAGAGAATATGATGATCTTCATTTGGCTACCGGAAAATATCAAAATGGTGAGGAACGTGGTTCAGTCGGTTTAGATTACTACAAAATCACGCCTTTAAATCTTGGCAATATTGACGATGAGATGATTTTCTCTGTGCCATTTTTTGTATCAAATCAAGGAACAGGCGTATTTTGGTATTTAGGGTTATTTAAATTAAATACAGAGACAGGCGAGATTAAGCAAATAGATACCTTCTTTCTTGGAGACAGAATAAAAGTAGATGAATTGAAAACAGAGGAACCATTTGATGCCACTTCTAGTCTTCATATTACTTTCCTTAAGCATAGCCAGCAGCAAAGTATGGCCGAGACACTAAGTGAGAAAGTAGAGCAGTATATAAAAGTTTCTATTGAAGGCTTTCAGAATGGTCCTCTTTCATTGAAGGAATAATACTAATGATAATAAGAGTCTATCTATTCAATTATTGAATTGTTGTAATATACTTTACAATATCTATTGATATCATTTTTATGAGAGAACTTCGATTTGGATCAATTAGGCGCTATACGAGCATTTGTACTTGTAGTACAAACAGGTAGCTTTTCAGCTGCTGCAAGAGAGCAAGGAACGACTCAAGCGACCGTGAGTAAAAAAGTTGCGGCGTTAGAAGAACTGATGGGAGTTAAATTACTGTCTCGCACAAGTCGTGAATTGTCATTAACTGAGGTTGGTCAGGACTATTTTCATCGCTGCGTGTCGATACTTAGCCAATTAGATGAAGCAGAGTCAAATGCTCGTTCTCAGATGGGAAGACCAACAGGTCAATTAAGAGTCTCCGCTCCTGTGGTATTTGGAAGGCAATTTATTAGCCCAATTTTGTCAGAGTTCTTGAAAGAGAATCCAGAATTAAACGTTGATTTACATCTTAGTGATAAACATGTTGATTTGATTACAGATAGAATTGACATTGCGATAAGAGCAAAACAATTGGAAGACTCTACGCTTATCGCTCGACATTTATTCGATAATAAAAATGAAATTAAGAGGTTAATCAAATCATGATTAAGGTGGGGAATTCTTGTTTGGTACAAAAGTCAAAGGGGAACTTACAAACTATTGCTGATTTTCATTTATCAAAGGTTAACCCTATCAGAAAAGATACTAAACCATCTTTAAATTCAATCACGCATAAATTGTTACTAGCTAAGAAGACGTTTTTAGATAAAGGATACCTACTTAATTTTTGTAATAATGATAAGAAACATCAGTCTAGGTTGCTGAAGTTTGTCGACTATTGCTCTATAAACATTAATAGGATAATCCTTGCAGAGCCAAATGTATTTAAAAATATAATCTCTGAGATAAATAAGATAGTGATACCTAGTGATTGGAACGATATTCATGGTAATAAAACTGAGTTTCATAGAATAATTAGTGAGAATGTATTTAATTACAGTGGTTATAGAAACTCAAAAGGATGTATTGATACTTACAAAAAGTTGATTGGGACACAAGCTCAATGCTTTTATTGTAATAATCATAAGATGGATGTTGTCAAATATGAATCCACTAAGGATAAGCTATTTTTTGACTTGGATCATTTTTATTTAAAGAGTAAGTATCCTTACCTTTCTTTGTCTTTCTTTAATTTGATTCCTTGCTGTGGTTTATGTAACTCTACAGTCAGGGGGAGTATTGAGTTTACCAATGATAATCATATCAATCCATATGAAAATTGTTTTGATTCAGAATATCGATTTAGACTGCCACTTGAGCAACTGGTAAAGTTAAATATTGGGTGTGATAATCCATTTTCAAGTGTAGATATTGAGTTGAGAGAAAATTCAAAACGAGTTAATGACTTCTCGGTTAGAGACCTCAAGTTGGCTGAACGATATCAAAATGAGATTACTACAATAAATAATCTAGCAATGAAGTATATTAAATATAGTTATCTAAAAGATGAGTTTTTAGATGTGTATGTTGATATGATATATGGATTGAACTACTGTGATATACCACAGTGCCCAGAATATATTTCTGTTGTACAGTTAGGTAAACTCAAAAGAGATATAATCACCCAACTTTTAGGGGAGGATTAACAGGAAATTTGGGCACATCTTGCCTTTTATCTGTCAGTTTTTCCATACTTGAGATAACCCATAGAACGCTAAATTAGCAAAGTCCTTAAGATACCTTTGCCCAAAACAACTTACCTAACTAGAAAAATGGATGCAGTTAATACCGGCATCCATTTCCATCAATTATATTCATTCTAGATATTCTCTGATTATCGAGTAAAGATAGGCCTTAAATCATCGTTACTGCAAATCATTACTCAAGCCGATCTTATTTACCATTCTTAATGCATTACTGAATATGCTGTCAGAGATACTTTTTGGAAAATCGCTTGGTAATTGTGCTTCTAATTCCTTAATGGCCTTAGGCATATTTATCGCAAATTCTTTTATTATCTCCTCCATTCTCGCAGTATCAAATCCAACAGCTTTAGCCGTATCAATAAAATGACGTGTGTATATTTTATCAATAGGATATTTCTTTCCTTTCGATGCTGTTAGTCCCATTGCCAGTTTTAGTGAGCGGATATTCATCCCTTTACCGCCTAAGATTGGGTAGGCGGATAAAATGTCATAAAAGGGCGTAAGGTGATAACTGCCTTGTGCATTAATAAAAATTGAGAAGTTTTTTGCGTGTCCATCTGTTGCACCGATTAACCATTGAAATACCTGAAATCGCATGAAAGCATCACGATCTTTTAGTGATTGGCTTGAGCCCATAAGAAGATCCATAATGATTTTTATACTTGGGCCTCCATCTGCTTCATATTTGATTGATGATGGCAATCCAAATGCTTGGCACATATCTTCTTGCGGTAATCTTAATAGCTTGGTGTTATTTTTAATCCACTTTCGATCAAATCGTTCTACAGCAATGGCTTTTATTCCATCACAATGAATTATTTCAACATTAGGTACATTGAATCCTAACTTCTTAGCTAATTGGATGCACAGGTATTCATTTTCTACACTATCACTCATATCGAGAGTTGCATTAGGTTGCTGAATTTTACCTATGGGTAATTTGATAATATGTGTTGTTGGGGTAGATGCTTTTGGTATGCACCATTCATTATTTATTTTGAGTAATGCTGTTTTTTCTTGTGCTCCGGCAACCGAAATTCGAAAGTCTGATTCATCTTCTAACATTCCTAATGGGATATTGGACTGATAGGCTGAGAGTACTTGTTTGAGCCGTGCTGGAGTTAAAACTTCATAATCCAGTTGTTTGGTATTTGGTTCTTCATCGTCAGTTAATAAAGAAATGGCTCCGACGCTGTCTTTACCAACTTCATGAAGTAAATCGAACGTTTGACGAGATTTAGCTTGGTATCTGGCAACAATTCGATCTCTGACTTCTGATAAATCAGGTAATAGGTTGTCGAAGTAATTAATAACGCAATCACTGGTTATTTTTGGATATTGTAGGGGGAGGGATAATGAAAGAGGCCTTCCTACCGTGCTTTCAATCCATGATTTATCGTATTGAAACTGATGCGCACCGTTACTGAGTTTAGTAAATTCTCCAACACGCTCACCATTCATGTATGCAATTAATACAGCCATTACCATGCCTCATCGTCTAGATTGTCTTCGTGACTTGTTGGAACTTGCTCTTGAATAATGCAATGAACTTCTAATGCATGAAGGATCTTAAAGAGTGTCTGTAACTGAGTCGTTTCAGGATGGTTCTCAAAGCTAGATAGGGTGGATTGTTTTACACCAACTTTTTTAGCAAGCTCTGTTTGAGTCAAATTGTGTTTGGTTCTAATAAGCTTTAAGTGGTTAGCTAATTGCTTTGGATTATAAATCATCATACACCCCATTATATTATGTGATATCCCCGGCAGAGGATAATTAATAATATATCCCCTATCGAGGATAAGTCAATGTATATCCCCGATCGAGGATAAAGCGGTTCTTATCCCTTGTCGGGGATAAAGTGATGCTCAAAAACGAATTACAAAATGAATCCCGTTTAAGGTTGTCTCTGAATGGTTTTCAAAGTTTGATAAACAAATCACTCCCCACCAACTTTTTTGCAAGCATCATAAAACATAGATAAACTGAGTTAACTATTCCTGATTTTCATAAGATAATGAGATGTTACTTGAAGGCATTGAAACGCTTTTAGTTTTAAGTAAAGAGAAGACAATGAGCCGTACAGGCAGCGTACTGTACCTTAGTCAATCTGCGGTGAGTAAGCGTATTACAAAACTAGAAAAGCGTTTAGGGAAAAAATTAATAGAGCCAAATGGCCGTTATGTCACGCTTACGGCTGATGCTAAATCGCTAATTGACAATATCGCTCCAACATTTAGCGAACTTTGTGGGCGCATATATGAACAACAAGCCTTAGCGAATGATTCTTTACTTAGAATTGATTGCTCTGAAACGCTTGTGGCAGGGTATTTCAGCCAAGCGCTATCAACATGTTTTCATGATGATCCAAATTTGACCGTCACAACGAATCACACGCCACGAATTGTCGAAAACGTAAAATCAGGAAAAGCCACATTAGGCCTTTGTGCTGGGTATTTACCATCTGGGCATGGGTTATTAAGCTTCCATCTTTTTGATGAACCATTTTATGTTGTTAGTAACAAACATTTGGATAAGCTACCTAATGAATTGATAACAACCGATCTGACAAACAGTGCGAATACTCATCAGTCGGTTATTTTAGAAGCCTTAAAAGTGAACCCTATAATGGAGCTAGATTCATATACCGCAGCAGCCCATTTAGCATTACAAGGGACAGCTCCGGCACTGATTCCTTTTTCGGTAATAAAAGCATTAAATATAGAAGAGCGTTATTTATATCAATATAGCGAGCTCAAACCGCTTTTTAGACCCATCTATATATGCACCAGACAAAATAATTATCGGTTAGAGCGAGTTCAAAAAGTCATTACCGCTCTTTCTGAACACATCAATATTAAGCTATGAGGCGTTATTCACATATAGCGATGCAATCGACTTCAATCTTTAATCCAAAGTGCAGTTCTCTGGTTGGTACTATGGTTCGCACCGGTTTATGGTCCATAAAGTATTCTTTGCAAATATCATTAACCGTGTCCCACATATCAATGTCTGAAATGTAGATAACCAGTTTTAATACTTGTTGAAGATCGCTTCCTGCTTCTTCAAGAATTGTGTTCAAATTATCTAATACACGACGGGTTTGTTGGCTTATATCACCGTTTATTTTTTCCCCTGTGTTTGGGTTAATTGGTAATTGGCCAGATACGTAAATTAATCCATTATGTACTATTGCTTGAGAGTAATGTCCTGCTGCTTTTAATGAATTTTTAGTTTGAATATATTTCATTATTAACCTCTCATATCATTGATTAAATGTTCAATTGAGTTTGTTGCCTTGAGTCCATTTCCGGTTACGACACCAACGGTGAGTTCGTCAGGTTTGATTTCTTGTGTTTTTATAAGCTGAGCGATTCCTGCAAATGCCGTCGCTGATGTTGGTTCGATAAAGTATCCTTGTGCCCCCATTTCTTTTAATGCTGATTGGATTTGTTGTTCACTAACACTAATAAAATTTCCATCCGTTTCTTTGACAAATTGAGCGATCTCATTCATTCGTGATGAACGCTTAATCTTAATACCCTCAGCAATGGTATCTTCTGAAGTAATGTTGATTTCTTTATTGTTAAAGGTTTGAACGAACGGCTGAATACTTTCACTTTGAATACCAAAAAGGCGAGGGAGTTTACTTATTTCTCCGCCTTTTAATAATTCAGAGAAACCGATATATGCTCCGGCGAGTAAACTTCCATTCCCTGCGGGAACAACAAAATTATCAGGAGCTTTATATCCACATTGTTCCCATATTTCATAAGCGATGGATTTGACGCCTTCGATAAATAGCGGATGCCAGTTATGCCCAACATAATGACTTCCATGAGTGACGCTGCTCTCTATTGCCGCTCGAGCAACATCTTCTCTTGTTCCTTCTACTTCAATACAGTTAGCGCCGTATAATCGGGTTTGTGTTGTCTTTCCTTTGGATGTACCAGCAGGCACAAATATATTGCATTGCATTTTTCCTTTAGCGGCATAACCGGCATAAGCACTTCCTCCATTACCGCTTGAGTCTTCAGCAATGCTCGTTATTCCATGGTTGTTAAGGTAGTTGATTACAAGAGATGCGCCTCGGTCTTTAAATGAGCCTGTTGGTTGTAGCGAATCGAGTTTAACCAGTATTGGCGTTCCTGATATTTCAGCTTGGCAAAGAGGTGTGATGGTTTCATTGAAAGTGATATTGATATCGTCTTTTTTTACTGGGAAAGCACTAGAATAGCGTCTAGGTGTGAATTCATTTTCTATGAGATCTTTTTTACTAAATGACGTTTGAGGTTTAACCCATAGGGCAGAGCCACATTCACATTTAATGAGTTCAGGTTTCGGTGCGTATTCTTTATTACACGTCATGCAGATGTATTTCATGGATGATCACTTCTAAGTTTGATGAATTAGAAGAAATATTCTACGGGCGATTTTTTTATTTTATAAAGGAAAGCTCGGTATTCGTTCTATTCCCAAATAGAATAGGAGAGAGAGGAATGGTTTATTAGTCCTTGAACAAAAAATGGATGCAGCCAAAACCACATCCATTTTCTTAATTACTCAAAGTAAAGTGACGAATTAACGTCTAGCTCTTATCCCAAATAACGCTTCTCTAGATGCGCTTTAAAGAAACTCGCATTTAACACATCACCCGTTGCTTGTTTCTATTGATTTTAGACTTTAGAACTCACTTCTATATCACATGATCTAATCATTTTGATTGTTCCATGCTTGTGTTTAGAGTATATTTAGTACCATATATTCTGAATAGAAGCCTTTGATGAAAAAACTCGAACAGTTACCTCACGCTCAAAGAGAGCGCTTAGCTTTTATTGATTTTAGCTTGAGTTATTTTGGCGAGATTGCTAGAGCAGACCTCATCGCTAAATTCCAAACAGGTTTAGCCGCTGCAACTCGTGACTTCGCCACTTACAAAGAGTTCGCTCCTTGCAACCTAGAGCTAATTCATCAATCAAAGTCTTATCATCGTACAGAGCAGTTTGTGCCTCTGTTTGAGCACGATCCAGAGACCGTATTAGTGAGCCTTGCTAGAGGTTTTGGTGATGGATTAGCGAGCCAATTGGAAAACAGCCAAGTTTGTGTTCAGGCACAGCAGTTGAATAAACCTTCAACAGATATCTTGTCAGCGGTTATGCGTGCTATCCACAAAAAGACAGCCTTAAAGATTAAGTACGTTTCCTTTAGTTCAGGCAACTCAACAAGAACAATTGTGCCTCATAGTCTTGCGAATAACGGCAGTCGTTGGCATGTTCGTGCTTATGATCGTTCGACAAGCTCTTTTCGTGATTTCGTTCTTACTCGCATGAAATCCGCGATCCTTACTTCGAACGAAATCGATAGTGCTAAAGAATCCATTTCAGCAGACAAGCAGTGGAACCGTATTGTTGATTTAACCTTTATTCCTCATCCAGCAGCAAAACACCCTGAAGCGATAGAGCTTGATTACGGCATGGTTAATGGCAAGCTTCAAGTTGAATGCCGTGCTGCGCTGGTAGGCTATTTGTTAAACCAATGGAGTGTGGATTGCTCAAGTACTTATCAATTAAACCCACTGCAATACCACTTAGCTTTGGAAGAAAGTGCAGCCATTTATGGTGTTGAGACTGCGAGTTTGGCTCCTGGTTATGAAGGTAACAGCAATGAATAATGAAGCTCAATTAAAAGCACTAGGCTTTAAGTTTGGTAATAGCGGTGCTCATACATCTCGTAGCATGATGATTGAAGAGCTAAAGATCTTATTATTTGGACGCCCTGAAAACGCAACACTTGAAGACTATAGAGAAGATATTGAAGTATTCAATGTCCTTCAAAAACCAAGCGAAAATGCGCGTAAGTACAGTTTCCAACCTCTGGCTTCAATGTATGGTTTATCACCAGATATTTTCCTATTTCAAGTGTTTCGAGATTGGTGGGAGCAACATGAGGAATCACAGCCGATTCTAGCGCTGCAACTTGCTGTGGCGAGAGATCCGTTTTTGCGTAGTTCAGCAGAAATGATTCTAAGCCTTGAGCCTGGTCAGCACCTAGCTAGAGAGAC